>JAFAZK010000271.1 GCA_019239825.1 Verrucomicrobiota bacterium
GCTCGCATCGCTAAACCAAATCTTGGCAACTTCGTTGCTCTACAAAACATGAAAATCCGCTAAAGCACTCTGGGTAGCTATTGACAACACCATAGGGGGGCGAGGCTCCCGAGCAGCTCTATGATTTTGACGAAGCTGCTGATCTCCCTAGACCTAGCATTTTGGCTACGCAGTATGCTCGCCGAGCCGCGGGATAACGTGTGGCATGGTGAAGGACGCTTTGCAGGTAATCGACGCAGCTATTTCCGGAAAAATCTTGATGCTAGCGACGCGGCAGACCCACGGCTCGGCACGCGCATCGGCCTAGCACGGTCTAGGGATCCACGTAGGGCGATCGCTTCCTTAAAATTCTCAGGTTGTGCGGGAGCCTCGCCCCACCAAATTTCCCCCCAAAAAACTTACTCTCGCCGAGAACCTAGGAGACAGGTATTGTCCCCTGCCGAGGGAATCAGATTTATATGGCGCCGTTAGGTAGACACATTAGTACCAACTTTGAAGCCGCGCTCCAATCACTAAGAAACAATGTCTTAATGATGTCGAGTTTAACGGAACGGCTTCTTAACTACGCCATGGAAGGCTTGCTTAAGCGCGATAACGATCTCTGTAATCTAGCGATTGCCGATGATGAAGAGGTAGACTCGTTGGAGAAAGAGATTGATCGCGAAGGCATCGACTTATTGATCCGGTTTCATCCGGTGGCTTCGGACATGCGCGAAGTCATTGCCGCGATGAAACTCAGCGCTAATCTGGAACGGATTGCGGATCAGTCAGTCGCTATCGCACGCAGAGCAAAGAAACTGAATGCAGAGGCAGTTGTGCCCGAGATCTCGCTGCTCGAGCCGGTCTTCCAATTGGCTCTCGCCATTTTTCGGGACAGTATGCACGCCTTTGTAGACCGGGACATCGAACTAGCGCTTAAGATGAAGCCCCGGGACCGCGAGCTGGATCAGCTGAATCTGGAAATCAGCGATAAGATCATGGCTCGTATCGTAGCGGAACCCAATCAGGTAAAATCTTACCTTAATATTATCCTGATCGCCCGGGCGCTCGAACGAGTGGGAGATCACGCTACTAACATTGCCGAAGACGCGGTTTGGACAAATCAAGCTCAGGACATTCGGCATACTTACCAACGCAAAGTTGAGGAGTAGCTTTATTCCTCGGTGTCAATGAGCATACTCCTCTGAATAGGGAACCGATTACATGTTTGAAAAGACGTCTGACAAAAAAACGGCGGTTGTAACCGGTGGAGCGGGTTTTCTCGGTTCGCATTTAAGCGATCGATTGCTCGCCGAAGGGTTCAAAGTCATTGCCATCGACAATCTGATCACTGGAAATACCGATAATATTGAGCACTTGGCCGGGAATCCTGATTTTAAGTTTATCCGGCACAACGTGTCGGAATACATCTTTGTTCCCGGCCCGGTAGATTACGTCTTCCATTTTGCCTCTCCGGCCAGCCCCATCGATTACCTGGAACATCCGATTCCCACCTTGAAAGTAGGCGCGCTCGGAACTCATAACACGCTTGGTTTGGCCAAGGACAAGGGGGCGACCTTTTTGCTGGCTTCGACGTCGGAATGCTATGGAGACCCGTTGGAGCATCCACAGAGCGAAGATTATTGGGGGAATGTCAACCCTATCGGGCCGCGGGGAGTTTATGACGAGGCAAAGCGATTCGCTGAAGCGATGACCATGGCGTACCACCGGTTTCATGACATGGACACTAAGATTGTCCGAATCTTCAATACCTATGGTCCTAGGATGCGTCTGCGAGATGGGCGAGTCGTCCCTGCCTTTATTAGCCAAGCTCTCAACAACGAACCATTGACGGTCTTCGGCGATGGCAGTCAAACCAGGAGCTTTTGCTACGTGTCCGATTTGATTGATGGCATCTTCCGACTGGCTTTATCGGATTTCCACGAGCCGGTTAATATCGGGAATCCAGCCGAAATGACGATTCTCGATTTCGCTCAAAAAATTCTGGGGCTGACCGGTTCTACTGCCCAAATCGTGTTTAAACCGCTTCCGGTAGACGATCCTCGTGTCCGCCAACCGGACATCAGCCGGGCGAAACGCTTGTTGGGATGGCAACCCAAAGTCGATTTTGAGTCCGGCGTCCGCGAGACCATTGGATATTTCAAGAAAAAATTGGGGGTTTAACCTCCTCCGTGCACGATTTGCAGCCTCGGTTCAGTGCTGGGCTTCGAGGACGTCAGCAGCTCGGAACAAAGTAATCAGTGATCAGTGTTTCGGTAATCAGTCCGGAAGCCGTTGTCGGCCAGCGATTACTGAATACTGGCTTACTGATTACTGATTACTTCGAGAACGAAGCCGAACGCGACCATTTTTCTATGCCCGGAATAGGTATTACCGGCGGGATCGCCACAGGAAAATCGACGGTTACGGCCGAGTTATTCGCAATTTTGCGAGACAAACTTGAGGTCGCCCTTTTTAGTTCAGATTCTGAAGCCAGGAGATTGACGGACAGCGATTTGGGTGTACAGGAAGAGATTAGGCAAAAACTCGGCGCTCAGCTGTTTGATGGCGAGGGTCGTTTGCGACGGGAACAACTTCGGGAACTGGTCTTTCAACAGCCCCAGGCACGAAAAGAACTTGAGAACATTTTGCACCCTCGTATTCGGGCGGTGTGGCTTGAGCTCGTAAAAGAGAAGAAGCTGTTGCTCGCCGAAATACCATTGCTGTTCGAGACCAAAGCCGATCGCTACCTTGACCTGATTGTGGTCACGGCTTGTAGCTACCAGACCCAGACCGAAAGAATGGTTCAGAAACGTTCATTACCCTTACCTTTGGTTGAACAAATGATAAACGCCCAGACGCCGTTGGCCGAGAAGATCGAACGAGCGGCCCACGTGGTCTGGACGGATTGTCCGCTCCAGATAACCAAGTTTCAGACCGATCGTCTGGCCAAACTAATCGTTGCGAGGTATGGACACTCAAACGTCTGAGCTCGTTCAGTTGCCTGGCGCCCAGTATCTGATTGAGAACGGGACCGTTCTGGAATTGGATCAACTTCACCAGTTGCCCCATACCGAATTGGTTAACTTGGCCCGCGAACTCAATCTGCGCGTTTCCCAGGAGCGAACCCGGCACCAATTTACATTCGATCTCCTAAAGGCTTACGGTGCCAGGGGAATCAAACTTCGGGCCGAGGGCATGTTAGAGCTTTCCAACGAAGCCTACGGATTCTTGCGTTGGGAACGCTACAATTTCACGCCTTGTCCGGAGGATGTTTATGTCCCGGCGTCAATTCTTAAGCGTTTTGGATTGCGTGCCGGACTAAAAATCAAAGCGACGATTCGAGTGCCCCGGGACAAAGAGAAATTCATGGCCCTGGAAGAAGTTTTAAGTGTCGAGGGCATCCCGATTGAACAGTGGACCGAACCTAAACAATTCGACCAGCTTACCGCGTTGTTTCCGGATCGGCGGATTTTACTCGAGAACAGCCGGACGAAGAGCGTCAGTGCCCGAGCCGTTGATTTAATTGCGCCCTTGGGAAGAGGCCAACGTGGCTTGATCGTGGCGCCACCGCGGGCGGGGAAGACGATTCTCCTGAGGGACATCGCTATGGCGATCCGGGTGAACTCGCCGGAAGTCCATTTGATATTGCTCTTAGTCGATGAGCGACCGGAGGAAGTGACCGATCTTCGCCGCTGTCTAGATTGCGAAATCTTCAGCTCGACGTTCGACGAAACGCCGACCCGGCATGTGCAAGTCGCCGAACTAGTCAGCGAACGCGCGAAGCGCCTCGTTGAACTCCGTAAAGACGTGGTGATTTTGCTCGACAGTATCACGAGGCTGGCTCGCGGCTATAATTCGCTCCAGCCAGGGCGTGGCCGCATCATGTCCGGCGGCGTCGAATCCAAGGCTTTGCTGAAGCCCAAACGGTTCTTTGGGTCAGCCCGGAATTGCGAAGAAGGTGGTAGCCTCACGATTCTGGCAACCGCCCTGATTGAGACCGAAAGCCGCATGGATGAAGTCATTTTCGAGGAGTTCAAGGGCACCGGAAACATGGAGCTCCATTTGGACCGAACTCTGGTCGAGAAGAGGATCTACCCGTCGATTCATATTCTGAAATCTGGTACCCGGAGAGATGATCTTCTCTATCACCCGGACGAATTCGCTCGGATTACGATCCTTCGGAAAAAGCTAGCCCAACTTCCGGCCATCGAGGCGATGGAAGTCTTGCTCAATACTATCAAAGGGACGAAAACAAATGCCGAGCTGCTTTTATCCGCGCTGCGCTAAATGTTCCACAATGAGGTTTTGATTTTAGCCGGCACTGAGGAACTGAATGCATGGTGCGATGCGCAGCGTCCTTCCGCACGGATCGCGGTTGATACCGAAGGCGATAGTTTACACTGTTATTTCGAAAAGCTTTGCCTGATCCAGCTTTCCGTTCTCGACCAGGATCTAATCGTCGATCCACTTAGCGGCATCGATTTCAGGCGCTTCAATGAATTCATGTTCGAGCGCACCGCCGTGTTTCATGGTTGTGATTACGATCTGCGAATGCTCCGGCGAGGGGCGGGCTTTTCCCCCGGAGCCGTATTCGACACTTATCTGGCGGCGAGGTTGCTCGGGATCAAAGAAGTTGGACTGGCCTCGCTAGTTAAAAACTTTTTCGGTCTGGATCTGCCTAAATCTTCACAAAAAGCAAATTGGGCGCGCCGGCCTTTAACCCCAGTCATGCTCGACTACGCGATCAACGACACAAAGTATTTGCTTCCGCTGGCTGACCGCTTGGAAACTCAGTTGCGGGAAATGGATCGGTGGTCCTGGTACGAGGAGACCTGCGCCCGCGCGGTAATGGCGACCGCCGAAGACCGTGAGCGGGATCCGGAGCGAGTATGGAAAATCGCTGGGAGCGCAGTGCTTTCTCCCAGAGGGTTGGCGGTATTGCGCGAGCTGTGGTTCTGGCGGGATTCAGAAGCGCAAAAGGTTGATCGTCCCACATTTCAGATTATGCGGAACGAGGAATTGATCGAGCTCGCCAAAGACGCGGTATCCGGCGCTAAGGTAAGAACACCGGGTTGGTTACCAGCCGCCAGGAGACGTCGTTTGGAAGAGACGATAGAACGCGCCATGGAGCTTCCGGAATCAGATTGGCCCCAGCGAGCCAAATCCGTTCGGGTTCGCTCTTCGCCCGAACAGGAACAACGTCTTGATCGCTTGCGAGCTAAGCGCGATGCGGTTTCGAACGAGTTAGGCCTGGATCCAGCCATCGTCGCATCCAGGGGTATTCTCGAGGCAGTATCCCGCGAACCAGATTCGGCTCCGAGAGTATTGATGGATTGGCAAAGAGATCTCTTGGGCGTCTAGCAAAGAAACTTCGTCCTCGAAAGGCGTACCCCGTCACTGTGGTGTGTTATGCCCAACGCGCTGGAGGGGAGCCGTTTTGGCGTGTATCCCGCTGAACTGGCGAATTTCGTCTCGACGTCAGAACCGGCTAAGAAATGTCTTAGCTGGCGGCTCCCGCGAATTGCTCATCGCGATGTATTTACGTGTGGCGAAGATTCGATAGCACCCGGATGTAGAGCTGCCAGCCGGTGAGACGTTCCCGGGAGCCGCTTGCTTTCACACGTTTCGGCGGGATTAGCGTTGAGGCGAAATTAGCGAGGCTGGCGGGACGAACTCCAAAGCGGCTCCCCTCCAGCCCGTTGGGCATATTCACGTCTCGGCAACGTAACCAGCTTTCGAGGACGAGGACGAGTACGAAGGCCTGCGGCCCAAATTTTTTTTATTTGGCAAAGCCCATGCCTTACGGTATTTCTGGAGCACCACCGTGAATACGAGTTCAACCCTAACCCTTTCTTCAAGGCCTAGCGCTGGGTTGTTCTCGGTTTATTTCTTTTATTTTTGGTGGGGCTCAAACAGCTTCTGAGCTGCGGATCGTCTCTACGCAAAACTCTCAGAAGCTGGAACTCAACTTCCCGCCATGTCTACTTTTCTCTCAAACCCTCTCGCACCCGATAAAAAACTCGGAGCTGCCCTTCCTCGGAGTAGCAGCCAAAACGGTTGCGAACTAGTAAATCCGCCGCAGACTGCGGAAGCCCTCGCAATGATCATTATCACTCGTCCTGATGCTACCGAAGAACAGATCGACCATATCGTATCTCGAATCCATAACTGGGGTCTGAGAGCCGAGGTCAGCCGCGGCGAAATGCGCGTGGTGATCGGGGTTATCGGTCCCGAAGACAAAATCCGCGAAAAACCGTTGGGTGCATTTCCGGGTGTCGAGTCAGTGACCCCCGTATTGAAACCTTACAAGCTCGTTTCCTATGAGTTCCGCGGGATGCCTTCCAAAGTTAAGGTAGGAAACGTCGCCGTGGGTGGAAAGGAAGTCGTGCTCATGGCCGGACCTTGTTCGGTGGAGAGTGAGGATCAGATAATCGCGATTGCCCAATCAATCGGCAAAGCTGGGGCGAAGATCCTTCGAGGAGGCGCCTTTAAGCCGCGAACATCGCCCTACAGTTTCCAAGGTCTCGGAAAAGCCGGTCTTCAACTCCTAGCCGAAGCGCGTCGCGAAACCGGCTTACCCATCATCACCGAGGTGATGGATACCAAAGATCTCGAGCTGGTTTGTGAATATGCGGATTGTTTGCAGGTCGGAGCGCGTAATATGCAGAATTTCTCTCTGCTCCGCGAGGTTGGTAGAACCAGGCTCCCGGTCATGCTGAAGCGCGGTATGGCAGCTTCGATCAAAGATCTTTTGATGAGCGCCGAGTATATCTTGAGTGAAGGGAACTTTAATGTCCTGCTTTGCGAGCGCGGCATCCGGACATTCGAGACGATGACTCGAAACACTCTGGATCTGAACGCGGTTCCGGTCCTCAAATCCGAAACTCATTTACCGGTTGTGGTCGATCCAACGCATGGCATCGGTATTCGACAGTTTGTTCCCGCCATGGCCCTAGCTGCAGTTGCGGCCGGTGCAGATTCGATCATGATTGAAGTCCATAATGCTCCCGAACTCGCGAAGAGTGATGGTGAACAATGTCTTCTCCCTGGGGAGTTTAAGGATTTGGTCGGCAGAATTCGCGGAGTAGCGGAGGCGATCGGACGGGAGGTATGAGGATTTATTTGTATGGGCATCGTTTAACAAGGCCGGTAGGGATCGCGTCCTCCTGCCGCGGCTGCGGGACTACCGCAACCGAGCGTCTAACCAGTCGAACGCCGAAAAGACTTCGCTTGGGCTGGTGCGCGGGGAAGCGCGTCCTTCCGGTTTCCGGATTATTATTCCTAGTACTTACTGCATCGCTTGCGCACGCTGAAAGCAAGAACGACGCGAAGAAGAGCTACGACGCGGTCCTTACCAAGGCATCTCGCGACCTAACAGACGGGAAAATCGACGATGCTACTAAAGACGCCCAGCAGGCGGATAAACTTGATCCGAACAATCCGGAAACCGCTAATCTGCTCGGTATTGTCGCCAGCAAAAAGAAAGATTACCCGGAGGCGATCGCTCAATTTAATCGGGCCATAACCGAGAACCCCAAGTTCTATACGGCCAAATTCAATTTGGTCGATGTGTTGATGATGAAGGGCGACTACGATCAAGCACGCTCGGTTTTATCGGATCTGACCCAGATCGATCCAAAGTCGGAGGTCGTGCAATTCAAACTCGCGCTTAGTTATGTGCTGGCCAACCAGACGGATAAAGCAATGTCTTTGATTGACACGATGGACTTTCCCGGCAAGACCCCAGCATATTACTATGCCCGGGCGGCAGTTTGGCTGAAAAAAGGCCTGACTAAAGACGCCAACCAGTACAGCGTCAACGCGCACAAATATTACACTGACGGTCAGTGTAACTATTTTTTGGGCGTGCTGCGGGAGATGGGGCTTAACGTTTCTGTCTTGTAGCGATGAAGCTCAAGAAGGGCCAACCGCTTAAAGAGCACGCTGCTGCAGTCATGTCGCAGCTACGCAAGATTTATCCCGATGCCCATTGCGAGTTGGATTTTACCAATCCGTTGGAACTGTTGGTAGCCACCATTCTTTCTGCGCAGTGCACCGACAAACGGGTGAACATCGTAACCCGTGATCTGTTCAAGAAACTTCGAACGGCCGCAGATTACGCGGCGATTCCGCAGGAAGAGTTAGAAGTCGCTATTAAGTCGACCGGCTTTTTCCGAAGCAAATCGAAGAGTCTCCGGAGTATGGCGCAGGACCTGGTTAACAAGTTCGGCGGCAAAGTGCCTGCGTCGATGGAGGAACTAACCTCATTAGCCGGAGTGGGCCGGAAAACTGCAAATGTAGTTTTGGGCAATGCGTTCGATATTAACGCAGGCATTGTAGTTGATACGCATGTCCGGCGTTTGGCTCAGCGTCTCGGTCTCACTCGTCAAGAGGACCCGGATAAAATTGAGCGCGATCTGATGGAGCTCGTTCCACAAAGTGATTGGACGCTTTTCAGTCATTGGCTGATTTGGCACGGCCGCCGCTGCTGTTATGCCCAAAAGCCAGATTGCGCCCATTGTGGCCTGGCAACCCTTTGCCCGAGTTTTGGAGAATTCGTGAAACCGGCGGCGGCTGCGAAGATTAAGAAGGCTTCTGCGAGCGAGACTCGGCCGGCGAAATTGCGAGCGCGCGATCCGAAAAAGGCAGCCTGACTCAGCTTGCTCACACGACTGGTCGCGTTGGTAAGACGTATTTATTCCAGGCGCCTGGAGGGGAGCCGCTTTTGATCGAGCCCCAAGATTTCGCGATATTTCTTTTTGGTGAGAGGAAGGTCAAATCGGGAGTTAAACAGGCGGCTCCCGCGAACTACCGCACGCGATCTTTTGTCATATCGTGTCGCTCGAAGATTCTGTATCCGTCCGGCGCGCCGGCACACCTAACATGCGTAGAAACGTTCGCGGGAGCCGCCTGTTTAAGGACATTTACGGGCCAGGCACGCGCCGAGGGAAAATACGATGGCTTCTTCAGTCACGATCTAAAGCGGCTCCCCTCCAGGCGCGATGCAACCACGCGTCGCCAACGTTACTCTTATCGAATCGGCATCGTATAGAGCAGCCCGCCATGACGCCAAGCCTGATTTAATCCTCTGTCGATATCTAATCCCGAACCTGTCCCCAGGTCTCGGTCGAACGCTTGACCATAGTTTCCTACTGCTTTGATGACGCGTTCTACCCACTGATCGTCCAAACCGACTGGTACGCCAATGCCTTTCGTGACTCCAAGCAAGTAAAGTACTTCGGGATCTTTGCTTGATTTGTTGGTATCGATATTCTCGCTGGTGATACCCAACTCCTCGGCCTCTATCAGCGCGGAAATGGTAGCACTCACTAACGTTAGCCAGCCGAGGTCATCCGCTTTTACGACCGCGCTGACCGGCGCCATAGCAATGATCTCCGGTAACATGACGGCCTCCCCGACCATATGGCCTTTGGCTATTCTTAGTCGAGCTAACTCGGTTTCGTCCGCGCTCATGGCTTTCTCGTGTCCGGATGTGAAGGCAGACTCAGCTTCTCCCCATTCTTCGATTGCCAAGATCATGGGCTGCCAACCTGCTCGTTGGAAGTAGTTCCGCAAATTCGGCTCATTCGCTATGTCAACATTCCGTTCGTTGTGATAGCCCGGTTGTACCACGATCGGCGTATGTACCAGCTGACTAACCGCGGTAATTCCCGAGTCCTTTCTTACCAGAACTCGCTGTACGTTGAAAAAGAACGGTTGGGAGGTAGTTAGTCCCAGAACGGTTAGCTTACTGGGCGCTAATGGTCGCACCGGGATGTAAAGATCTACGGCTCCATTCCGGATCAGCTCCGGTCCGGTCGTTCGGTCGGCAGCTCCAAAAGCGGCTTTATTTGGGTCTTCCAATATCGCTGCTGCTAAAGCTCTAGTCAGGTCAACAGCTAAGCCTGCCCAAGCTGTACCGGTGGGCAAATCTGCCAACCCGGCTCGGACATTGACCGCGGCAGTTATCCGCTTGGCTTCCTTAATTCGATTGATGACGGTCTCAGCGACTGCGGTTTTGACCAACCAACCGGAGAGCGTCAGACCAAGCGTCAAGATCAAACAATATCGGTTGCCATTCTGCCATTGATTCTGACTCATGGGCCACATTCCTAGCGGACTTCGGCCGAATGACAAATGCGAAACCGGGACCGACCCGCCGGGCGTGAGCTCCATCTCGTCCGAGTTGTCGGACAGAGCCACCAAGAAAAAAGCGGGCGAGCGGGAGCCCATTCCTAGGGTCGCCGGGCCTAATGCACGACTGGTAACAGGTTTGTCATTATCTATCTGTAATCGGTCCTTCTGTGACAGAAATGTCACATCTTGTGTTGAGCAGACCGTCCCTCGGCAAAGTAGCCTCCTGCCGAGCAAAAATGCTGTCTTTCGGAAATTTTGCTCATTGAACCTACGGACCACAGATAATGCGCCTTACCTACATTGCCAGCCTCTCGATAACGCTAGGCCTCGTCCTGATGCCGGCGTTGAGCTTCTCGCAGGAGGAGCCTTTAGTTGTATCTCAACCCGATCCGGATTCTGAAATCGCTCCGCACGTTACCAATCCCGTAACAGATGCGGCGGCGTCTAAGGTTCCCGAAATCGTGAAACTACTTCGGGAAAAAGTGAAGTACGTGTTCGTGATTTTCCAGGAGAACCGGGCGTTTGACCAGATGTTCGGTACCTTCCCGGGTGCGAATGGCTTATTCTCGCGACCCGAAAAAAAGACACCTGGATTTACTCAATATATTCAAGATACAGACGGGAATTTCATCACCGTTCAACCGTTCCGGATTGGTCAGGCGGAGGACGCTTGGGACATCGATGACATGAGCCACTCCCACACGCCTCTATTGGAGAAGATGAACATCACTGACGGTAAGGCAGCCATGGATAATTATGGCTTTGTGGAAGAAGGCCTGCACTACACGGGCGCCTTTCCGACTGAGCAAGCGAAACAGTTCGGTTACCTCACCATGGCTTATATTGACGGGGATACTATTCCGTTTCTGTGGTACTACGCCAGCCGGTTCACACTCTTCGATAACCACTTCCAAACCATTGTCGGCCCGTCGAGTCCGGACAATATATCTCTGATTGCCGGTCAGTCGGGTTCAACTCAATGGGTCAAGCATCCGGCCGAAGCAGTGGTGGCAGCGGGACTTGGCGTCCCGGTTGAGGGTGACGACGATCCGATCTGGGGTTCGGCCAAAGATCCTCTAGGAAATTCAGAGAAGATGCCTGCGACCAATAGCAGCAGCCCGCAGCTTAACCTAACCTTTGCTGCTCTTCCGTTAACCTTTGCTGGTAATACCATTGAAACCGTTAAGGGCGACGATCTGGATGCAGGAGTCGACCAGGCCGATATTCAAGAGGACATTGCCGCTCTTGGCAAGCTGACTCAAGGAGCGGTCAATTGGCGTTGGTACGAGGAAGGGTTTACGTTCCCTGGCTATACCGGGGCTGCGGACATCGGGGGCTTAGGTGACTACATCGAGCACCATAATGCGCCGCAGTATTTCGGCTACGTCGCTGCAAATACGACGCTCAATCAAAACCTGCAGAGCTACAACCAATTCTTTGCGGATATCGATAATAAGAGCCTCGGTTCCAGAGGCGTTTTTTACATCAAGGGCGGTTTTCAGAACCAGTATGGTCTGACTCCGCTGAACGCCGCCAATAATGCCACCGTGCTCGCTAACTTCGTCGGAGACGATGACCATGAGGGATATGCCGACTCGCAGCTCAGTGAGGCGCTGGTAGCGAAAGTGGTGAATGCTATCGCCAATAGTCAGTATTGGGACAACTGCGCCATCATCATCAGTTGGGATGATTCCGAAGGTACTTACGATCATGTCCCGCCAACGTTCTTCGCACAGGATCCTAGCGGTGGAGAGTTGAGCCGAGGACCCCGAGTTCCGTTGATCGTGATATCGCCATTCGCGCAGACCCACGTGGTCTCCCATGAGATCGGCGATACCAATGCGATCATTAAGTTTATCAATCTCGTCTTTAATTTACCGGCGCTTGAAGATTTGCCGGACGAACAGAATGCGCAGCAGGCTGGAACCCAGATATACAACCAAGATAACCTGGGACCTACAGACGATCCGAAGAACCCATTGTCCGGTGACCTGACTTCGGCTTTCAGTGTCAAGCGATTACAAGGGCACGATACTCTGCCGCCGAGTTACGTATTGATTCCAGACAAAGAGATCACGAAACTCCCACAATGGGGGAAAAACCCACTTAAGACTCACTTACACATCAAGCCCACGGATAGCGGGAGGACAAACAATATTCCTAAGGACTTCAATCCGCGTCCTTCCTCACAGCCAAACTATCCCAACTGAGCGTTACTTAGTCAGAGAATTGTTTATTCTACTAAAGCTCTCCGGCGAAAGCCGGAGAGTTTTTTTTTGCGACTAGTCCCAGAAATGATCAGCGCCCGACTCAGTTCCGAAAACCTAATCTGCAGGAAGCTCCGTAGGCGCGGGATATCCAGGGTTACGCTGGTATTGCGCGTCCCCATCCGTCTTGTGGTTATGTGGTTTGGGAACTGCCCCGGAATTCTCCTGGCCCGAGAGAGGCCTCGAGCCGCAACCGCCAACGCAGCCCAATAGATGCCACTCCTCCGGAGCTGGACCTAATTTTGCGACGGCCTAGCTATAAAGATTTCACTCCTAGGGAGCTAAGTCGCCCGGCCATCACTACTACTGTTTGCGCAAAGATAGCACCGGACAGTACATCCCTTTCTCTTCCCGGGTCCACCAAGCCCCGGTTTTCTGTTTTTCTTCGAGCGTGGTGAAATGATATTCGTATAACTTTGCCCGGATATAACGCGGCGGCGCATCCGGAAACGGATTTGTTTTCAACAACCCGATGACCGGCCGGGATCCCTCCAGCAAACGGGCGAGGAAATTCACGAACCAAGGTTCACCGTCCACATCTCCCAACGCCGCGAACCAAAGCTGCCAGTCTAGTCGCGGTTGATGCGGAGCTACAATCGGCGGCGCATCTCGCACGTTCTCGACCTGATATTTGAATTCATACGGTTCCCAGGTGATCCCATCGCTGCTTCCCTCCACAATGATCTGCGGACGAGTTGTGGTCATCACTCGGAACAAACCGTAGCTATTGAGCGAGCGAAACCGTTCGATATGCCCGTACCAGTTACCCAGTAGTGGAGGCCAATCGCTCTCCGGGAAGAAAGATTCCCAAAGGAGCGGGCCGCTGAACGTCAGTACGATTACCACCAGGGGGACCAGAAGCCAGGATGGCCAGCGCAGACCCGTTAGCTTCAGGGGTGGTCGCTCTCTTTTTCCGAAACGAGGCCAGGCGGAATCATCGACCGACAAGACGCACAACGTAACGGTGAGTAAATTAAAGAAACAATAATTGCCGGTGGCGGCGATTAATAACTGCAATCCGAAAATACTGGCAGCGCCGATCAGCCGAAGCCGCCCGGGCATGAAAAGTAGGAAAGGAGCGACTAATTCGACCGCGAACATCACTGCCACTGAGCTGGATTGAAACCAGCCCGGGAATTGATTCGCCCACCAAGCCAGTGGTGTCGGCAGCGGTTGCGTCCAATAATGATAATTTAGCGCCGTCAGGTTCCACCAAGACGAATCACCGCTAGTTAGTTTTACGACTCCCGACATGAACATCAGCCGGAACAAGAGCCAGCATAAGATAAAATGGGCCCACGGAGACATCGGTGCTTCCGATCGCCAAGATGGCACCAAACGTAACGGCGCTAGAAAGATGCTGAAAAATCCGGTCTCCAGCAGGAGATAATCCCATTGGAAATTCATGAACACCTGACCGGCAACTGCGATTGAGAGATAGATTAACCAGAGCAGTACGAGGCAAAGAACGGGTGCGACCTCGAAAGTAAGTAACACACTAAGCCCGGCACCGGCGGCACACAGGATGTGAATGAACTCGTCGGATGAGTTGAACCAGAGCAGGGTAGGGCAAGCCCAGTAAGCTTGGGCGCCGAGATGCTCTCTTACTTGATCTAACCAGCCTGCCACCGGAGCGATGCCGTCATGGCCGATAAGTGCGTCCGCTTGTACCCAAAAAGAGACGATGGCGATAAAATAGACTAACCCCAGTAAACGGAAAAATAGGTGACGAGCCCGGTAGTAGGTGGTCTGCACCGGTAGCTGTTTGCCCCAGAGAGATTTGGTTAGAAGGGAAGCTAGCCCGCGATTTGCGGCTACTACGCGATAAGCTGCTTCGGCGAAGAAGCCGAAGCCGGGGAGATGGTGGTAACACCAGTAGGACCTGTCGTTGCCCGATCCATGATTTAGCGCGCGGAGGACCGCTTCTGCGCCTTTATAAACCTTACCATCTGGCTCAATCAGTCGGATCGCGGATTGAAAACATTCAACGGGCAAGTCGTCAACGAAACGGCTCGCGACTGATTGAAGAGGAGCGACATCAACCTTGTCGTTAAACGTCCGTTGCCAGCGAACGATCCAGCGGGAGCAAAACTGGCAATCGCCGTCGTAAACCAGAAGCGGCCGTTCTGCCGGCGGTGTACTCCGGCTTAACCGGTCTGGGCAATCAGCCAGCGCGTCTCCCACGAACCCAATTAATGCCGCGCCGCCGAATGCTCAAGGGCTGGGTGTAAGGGCGTAGCGGCGTCCACCGTGGAAGGAATACGCTCTGGCTTCGGCAATGAATAGGACCTATGGGACATATAGGACCAATAGGACTTGTCGGTCGACCCTATTGGTCCCATGAGTCGCATACGTCCTATTCGTTGCCGGAGCCAGACGCGTTCTTCCAATCTGAGACTCCAAAGCGCCCCGTCGCTCGACTAAATCGGCAACGGATTTCTGTCGAATTTCTCTTGGTGCCAATACGGATAAATCAACGGGACGGCGCTGGCAGCGTCGAGTTTCCGGACCTGATCAGCCGTCAGGTTCCAACCGACCGCTCCCAGATTGTCGCGTAGTTGTTGTTCGTTCCGGGCACCGATGATAATCGTGGCAACGGTGGGCCGTTGAAGTAGCCAGTTGAGTGCGATCTGAGCGACCGTCTTTCCGGTTTCGGCAGCGACTTCGTCAAGCGCGTCCACGACCTTAAAAAGATATTCTTCCGTGACCTTCGGGCCCATTTCATGCGAAAGCGCGCTGCGTTGGCGACTAACCTCGGGTAGCGGTTGCCCGCGTCGAATCTTTCCGGTTAGACGGCCCCAGCCTAGCGGGCTCCAAACGACAGCACCTACCTTCTGATCCAGACTTAAAGGCATCAATTCCCATTCGTATTCGCGTCCGATCAGCGAGTAGTACGCTTGATGCCCAACATAACGAGCCCAACCGTATTTTTCCGAGATGGCCAGCGATTTCATCAAGTGCCAGCCCGAGAAGTTGGAACAACCGATATAACGGATCTTACCTGCTCGAACCAATTCGTCGAGCGTACTCAGCGTTTCTTCAATCGGAGTCAATGCATCGAATCCGTGAAGTTGAAAAAAGTCGATATAATCGGTGCCAAGGCGGCGCAGACTGCTTTCAACCGCATTAACAAGATGGAACCGTGACGCGCCGACGTCGTTGGGACCGGCTCCAGTCCGAAAAACCGCTTTAGTGGAGATCAGTACTTTGTCCCGGCGTCCTTTGATGGCGCCACCGAGCACCTCCTCAGATGCGCCGTCCGAGTAGACATCGGCTGAATCGAACATGGTCAGGCCCGCTTCAAGGCAAACGTCGACCAGTCGCGTCGCCTCTTTGACATCGGTTTCCCCCCAAGCTTTGAAAAGCTCAGTCTTTCCGCCGAACGTACCGGTCCCAAATGTTAGAACCGGAACGCTGAACCCTGACCCGCCAAGTAATCGGTAATCCATAATTGTTCGATATATTTGTTCGATTGTCTTCGAACAACTGATCCAAAATAGTAGAGCCGGCAAGTGTCATTGCTCGTGTGGGTCTCACTAATCTCGATTTATTTTCCAGAACTCGTTGATGGAAGAGACGATCGCGGCGTTGAACTGACTGGGTTTCTGGAGTGGAGCGAAATGACTGACTCCCTGCAGAAAGTGACACCGGGCATTTGGAATGCTCTGGGCCAGGTATTCCGCGTGTTCACGCTTGATGAATTCGTCGTGTTCAGCCTGCGCGATGACGACCGGAACCTTAATAGCAGCCAAATCCTGGAGAGAATAGTTCGGCTGGGTTCTCTGCATCAGGCCGACGTCTTCGAAAAGTTTCGTGAACTGGTCAGGCGTCGAGGACAGTTCGGCGTAGTCCTTTGTGTGTCGGCTAAAGCAGCGTTCAAGCAGGGGACTCGGATCGAAGGGATTCTTTGCACCGCTGGGATTCATGTTGCAGGCGAAATAGAAGACTCCCGCCACCCGCGTGGGCTCGGTGGCCGCCAGAACCAGGGCTGTGCACGCCCCGTCGCTCCATCCGACAAGCGTTGCCGATTTGATTCGCAAATGATTCAGCACCGCCGATACATCCGACGCCAACAGTTCATACGTGTACGGCCTTGCGTCCCGCGTGCTGCGTCCGTGGCCGCGGGTGTCAATAGTGATCGCCCGGTATCCATTTTCCAGTAGGGCTGGAACTTGGTAGCCCCAATTACCGCTGTGGCCGAATCCACCATGAAGCAGGAGCACAGGCAGGCCAACGCCGAAGGAGCTGTACCAGATTTCGGCTCCCTCATGAGACACGTAACCGGACTCAGTCGGAACGGGCAGCGATGCCGCCCCGTTTGCCTCGAACTTCTCGAGCTCGAGGTCGGTGTAGTCTTCGATATTCATTCCCTCGATGTTCATCTTAAGTAAGTCGCGGCGAATAGGTTTTGAGAAGCCGAAGCAGTGGAGCTTACCCCATTACCCTCCGCGGTTTACCCTCCAGCCACGCGGCTATATTTTCGACGATTTGCTGAAACGCTTGTCCGTAATAGCCTTCTGCGACATAGCCGATATGCGGGGTTGCCAAAACATTTGGCAGAAACCGGAACGGATGCTCCGGCGGCAGTGGTTCTTTATCGAACACATCAAGCGCGGCCGCTTTGATTTTTCCTGTTTGCAACGCTGCGATCAAGGCCGTCTCCGACACAATCGGTCCGCGAGAGGTGTTCACGAGATACGCTGTTGGCTTCATGAGACTTAATTCGCGTTCGCCAACGAGGTGGCGCGTCCGGTCGCTTAGTCTTACGTGGATACTGAGAATATCGGACCGGCGGAATAAATCTTCTTTTGCCACCAGTTCTACCCCGTGTTGAGCGGCTATACTGGCTGTCAGATTCTGACTCCAGGCGATAACCGGCATTTTGAAAGCGGCGGCATAACGAGCCATTACCTGGCCAATCCTGCCAAGACCGACTAAGCCCAGCGTTTTACCGGGCAGATCGCTACCGATGCTTACTTGCCAACCCCCGGCTCTGACCGAAGCAGTTTCCGAATAGAGATTCCGCGTTATTCCAAGGATCAGCGCCCAAGTCAGCACCGGAGTCGCTTCGAGATCCGTCCCTTCAGTGCCGCTAACCACGATGTTGCGTGCTTTCGCGGCTTCAAGATCAATGGCGGCGTTGTGCATGCCAATATTGAGGATCAATTTCAGGTTGGGCAGCCGGTCGATCAGATTGGCGCCAAATCGGGTTCTTTCCCTGATTAGGACCACCGCAGAAAATGGTTCCAGGCGCGTCACCAACTGATTGATATCGGAAACGTTGTCATGAAAAAAAATCGTCTTTGCTGCCGGTTCGAGACTGGACCAGTTAGCGAACGATTCCGCGTTATGCTGATAATCATCCAGAACCGCGATTTTGATTGAGTCCGGCATGTGTCGACATCGCTCGAAGCTCCGTCAATGACAAATGGGAGAGGTTAAATATCCGCAGACTACACAGATTACGCAGATTTCTTCATGGGCTTTGGATACGGCCCAAGATCCTACGTCTCGCCAAAAGACTCTTGCACTTGTCCACGCTCGTACCAGTACTAATTAGCAGTGAGCCTCGATAAGAATGGTAGCGCGCGCGGACAGGATCTGTAACTCTGCCTTCTTCAACACCCCGGACTCGACTCACCCCGCAGCGAAATCTGCGTAGTCTGCGTAATCTGCGGATATTTAATCTTTTTTATCTGATCTGCGTCCATCTGCGGATTTTTATTCGTGTACATTCGTGTCCATTCGCGGTTGATTTTCCTCTGAGCTGCCTTATTCGGAAGATCAACACCCATGAGCTCACAACCTCTTGATGGCAAAGTCGGCGTCGTTTTTGGGGTCGCGAATAAACGCAGTATCGCCTGGGCGATCGCCCAGGCTTGGCATTCAGCAGGGGCGAAGCTGATTTTCAATTATCAAGGAGAACGGCTCAAGGAGAACGTCGAAGAACTGACGGCGACGTTTGGAGCCGATGTACCGACCTATCCATGTGATGTCTCCAGCGACGAGCAGATCAGCGAGTTCTTCCAGAATGTCAGAAAGCACAGCGAGCGGATCGACCTTTTGCTGCATGCAGTTGCGTTTGCTCCGAAGGAATCTTTGGAAGGCGATTTCGTTAGTACTAGCCGAGACGCGTTTTTAACCGCTCACAATATTAGTGCATATTCGCTGGTTGGCGTTGTGCGGGAGGCCGTGCCCATGATGACCAACGGCGGGTCCGTAATCTCGATGACCTATTATGGCGCGGAAAAAGTCGTACCTCATTATAACGTGATGGGTGTAGCCAAAGCCAGCTTGGAAGCCACCACGCGTTACCTGGCCTATGATCTGGGCACGAAAAAAATTCGCGTGAACTGTATCAGTGCTGGGCCGGTGCAAACCCTGGCAGCACGCGGGATTTCCGGATTCACCACGATGTTAAAACACTATCAAGAGCGCGCTCCGCTTCGCCGTAGCTGCGATCCGTCTGAACTAGGTCAGACCGGGGTGTTTCTAGCGAGTGACGGAGCCGCCGCGATCACCGGCCAGGTGATTTATGTCGATGGCGGTTACCAGATCATCGGGATGTAATCGCTGCGAATCGTCTTCGAAAAAGCGGGGTAGTGGAGTGACGGAGCGTTGGAGCAGCTATAAAGATTTCGCTCCTACGGAGCTTTTTCTGTCCGACCGATGGGCACGAGCCTTGACGAAAAGCCGCCCTTTAGGATCTAACGGAACCTGGGCTTTAGTTCACGGCCTACCTGTCGTACCTTCTCAGGTTCCATTGTTTTCGATGCACATTTTTGATGAGTTGATTGCCGCCGTTGGTCCTGAAGTTATCTCGCGCGACCAGGTAAAGCGTAAGGACTATAGCGGCGACAAATGGTTCGCTGCCCATCTCCCGGACTTGGTAGCAGAGCCGACCAATGCCCAGCAGGTCGCCGCGATCCTGCGGATCGCGAACCGGGAGCGAGTACCGGTGACTCCAAGAGGAGCTGGTTACGGTTACGTCGGTGGATGCGTTCCTGAAGAAGGTGGCATCGCTTTGTCACTGATCCGAATGAACCGGATCAAAGAACTATCCATTCCCGACGGTGTTGCCGTGGTGGAGCCGGGCGTTATCACTGGTGACTTACAAGCTGCCGCCCGCGATGCCGGACTGTTTTATCCCCCGGATCCTGCGAGCTTTAGAAACAGTTCAATCGGCGGAAATATCGCGACTAACGCAGGCGGCCCGCGCTGTCTGAAATATGGAGTGACCCGACACTACGTACTAGGGCTAGAGGTCGTGTTAGCAAAGGGCACCATTGTCCGCGTTGGCGGTAGAACCATGAAAAACAAGACCGGGTTCGACTTAGTCGGCCTTTTTGTCGGCTCTGAGGGAATGTTAGGAATTGTCACAGAAGCGACTATCCGGCTGATACCATTGCCGCCGGCCAGAGCTTCTATTTCGGCCAGTTTCGGTGAAATCGAAGACGCAGCCGAGGCGGTTCAGCAGATTCTTAGGGCCGGTTTCTTGCCATCGGCATTGGAGATTGCGGATCGCTTCACCTTAGAATCGGCCCGCAAACATTTAGGTCACCAGATCGTTCCCGCCGGGAATGCGCATCTGCTGGTGGATTTGGATGGACAAGAAAAATCGGTGCAGAGTGAGCTGGCTATCTTGGAATCGCTGGTGAAAAAATTAGGCGCTCTCAGCATCGACACCGCATTTGGCGAGACCGAATGTGAGGCGCTGTGGGACTTGCGGCGCGGATTTTCTGAATCGCTCAAAGCGACTGGATTAACTAAATTGAACCAAGATGTGACCGTGCCGCGCGGCCGTCTCGTTGATTTGGTAAAATTTGCGGCAGATCTGCAAAAGCGATCCGGGTTCCCTATCGCCTGTTTTGGCCATGCCGGCGACGGTAACATTCATGTCAATGTGATGGTGGCCGATCCTGAGAAGCCCGAGAACCATCGACGGATGGACGAGACTCTGGACGCGCTGTTCGAGCAAGTCATCGCTTGGGGTGGAGCTATTACCGGCGAACATGGGATTGGGTTAGCGAAAAAACGCTGGTGGCCACAAGCGGTTTCCGGTGAAAGCCTTGCGCTTCATCAGATCGTTAAATCAGCCTTGGACCCAGACCGGATTCTTAATCCGGGGAAGTTTCTGTAGATAAATTCACTGATTGCTGACCTACTGATTACTTTTTGTGGCAAGCTCGACGACTTTAAACCAACTAAATGAGCGTCCTTCTCGGCATCGATCTCGGCACTTCAAGTGTAAAGGTGGTCGTCTATTCGACCACTGGAAAAATTCTCGGTCTGGGATCGGCCGAGTACCCAATTTTGACCCCGCAGCCTGGTTGGGCGGAACAGGACCCGGAACATTGGTGGTCAGCGACGGTACACGCCGTGAGAACCGCTCTGAGTGCTGCAGGTCAGCCGGAAGTTTTGAGCATCGGCTTTTCGGGGCAAATGCACGGACCGGCTATCCTGGACAAACAGAACCGGCTGTTAGGGAACGCTATTATTTGGGCAGATCAACGGAGTGGACCGTTGCTGGCCGAGATTGAATCCCTGGTCGGGAAGGCGCGTCTGGCCGAGGTCTGCGGAACTGCGCCGGCTGCAGGGTTTCTCATCGCGACGCTTCGATGGTTACAACGATATGATCCGGCCCGTTTAAACGGGATCGGTGCGATTCTTCTGCCTAAGGATTACGTCCGTTTTAAGATCACGGGAGAAATCGCGACTGATGCGAGCGATGCCGCTGCGACCGGCTTGTTCGATGTCGCCGGGAGAACCTGGGCCTGGGAGATAATCGAGATTTTAGGTCTGCCGACAACGATCTTTCCTCAGGTTCGTGATTCGGCGGAAGTTTGTGGAAAGCTGTTGCCAGATGCTGCCGCGGAACTTGGAATTAAGCCGGGCATACCCGTTGCCGCCGGTTCGGCCGATCAACCCGCTCAGGCGGTTGGCAATGGATTGATCGAGCCCGGCCAGGGATCGGTAACGTTGGGGACGGGTGGCCAAGTGTTTGTGCCGCTAGCTGCTCCGGTCTTTGATTCTCGGGGAAGGTTACACACCTTTTGTCATGCCCTGCCTTCGCGCTGGTATTTGCTGGGAGCGATGCTGTCAGCTGGGATGGCCCTTCGATGGGCCCGGCAGGTGCTGCGGTGCGGCCAAGTCTCTTACCGGGAGCTGGATCAGATGGCGGAGGCGGTGCCAATCGGCGCAGAAGGTTTGGTGTTTCTGCCTTATCTTGTGGGTGAACGCTCGCCTCTGATGGATCCTCAAGCGCGAGGAACCTTCGCCGGTCTCACCCTCCGGCATGATACCGGACACTTGATTAGAGCAGTTTTGGAAGGGATCAGCTTTGCTATGCGCCAGATTATTGAGACGATCGAAGAGATCGGTGTGCGTATGGATCGTTGGGTCGCTTCCGGGAATGGCTTAGGAAGCACGCTCTGGCGGCAAATGGTGACCGATACGCTGAATCGGCCTTTATTGCGAGGCCAAGACGCCAACTCCGCCGAACGCGCGGGAGTCGGCGCCGCCATCCTCGGTGGCATCGCCGCCGGTGTCTTGGGTGGGTTTAAAGAAGCGCAGTCTTTCGCGCCTCGGTTTGATGAAGTAACTCAACCGGATCAAGCTCGAGTTGAGGCCTACGACCGGGCATATGCTCGTTTCAAAGAACTTTACCCGCGGTTGAAGGGCTGGTTTTAAGAAGAGGCACCGTGGGGTGTTGCCTCGCTTTTCTCGGACGGACGAGCGGTATCGAGGACGAGTACGACAAACCCAGACGAGCAGAAGCTCGTCCCTACCGCTCCTTATCCTTTTCGTTGGTGCAGCACCTTGAATGCGGTTCCTGCTCCTTGCTCTTCCAGCGTAAACAACCCAGCAGCATCGGCTCGCTTTAGCGCTTTCGGGTCCCAGCGCTCGACGAATTCTCGTTGCGTGAGGTACTCGACGGTCTTGAGAGCGAGACTCTCGCCCCAGGTCTGTAAATCTACGAAGTTAACGTCGGCCGTGAGGTCCTGGTAACCAGCTCGGCGCAGGACGTCGGCGCCTTCGATTCGCTGCTGTCGGAAATAGCCGCGAACCGTTCCATCCGGTCGCCGGTGATAGATCTCCTCGGGCCGTCCGCCGTAGTCGATGGTCAAGATTGCGCCGGTGTCGAGTTGAGCCGACACACTTGCTAACCATTCGTGGAAGCTCTGGTGGACTTCGATCGTTTGTCCGACGGTAAAACCGGCATCTAAGGCGCTGCAGGCTACGGAGATCGGGGCGGGCGATAATTCGTGTTGCCATTGACCATCGTCGTAACGGAGATAGATATCCGCCCAACCGGATTCCAACCGGACCAAGCGACGGCATGGGAACGCATCCACAAACTCGTTCGAAATAATAATCGCTTTCCCCTTCGCCTCCTGCAGCGCCGCTTTCACCGAGTCGAGCAATTGAAATCGGCGCTGTTTGCTTACTGATTCGTCCAGAATGGCTGACTCGGGTCGCAGATCGACGCCGAAATAGCGAACCCGGCTCCATGGCCGCATCTGAGATAGAATCACTTTGGCAAGTGCGCCCGTCCCGACACCAGGTTCGATGATAGTGAGAGGCTCCAATCGTAGATGCCTTGCTTCCGCCGCCAACCAACGGAACACCGCTTGTCCTAATGCGGGGCTTAAGGTGGTGGACGTGGAGAAGTCACCGGACTTTCCGATTCCACGGATTCTACGGCTATAGTAACCGTGAGCCGGATGCAGCAACGCCAGCTCCATAAAACGGTCAAACCGGAGACGGCCACCTTCATTTGTAGCGATTTCAGCCAGCCAGCTTGCCATAGTGGTGCTATTTCAAAATTCGCGCCTGTGAAAATAGCAGAAAAGTGATACAGAACCGGCATGGTCGGCAAATCCGGTGCCAAACAATTCCGCGAGTTGCTGAAGCAACCCGGCATCATTCGCAGCCTCGGTGCGCACGACGTGTTCACCGCGCTGATTGTTGAGCAGGCCGGCTTTGAGACGGTATTTATCGGCGGGTTTGGGACTAGCGCCTCAACGCTTGGTTTGCCGGACCTGAATTTTCTGACGATGTCTGAGATGGCCGATGCCGTACGCCGGATGGCGGTGCGGGTTTGCATCCCGGTCATTGCCGACGGCGACACCGGGTACGGCGATTTACACAACGTCCAGCGCACGGTCGAGGCCTTCGAGGCGGCGGGTGCGAGCGGGATTTTGCTGGAGGACCAAGTGATGCCCAAACGCTGCGGGCATTTTGCCGACAAACGAGTCATTCCGAGCGAGGAAATGGTTTTGAAGATCAAGGCGGCCGTGAAGGCTAAGAGTGATCCGGACTTCGTCATTTTTGTCCGCACCGACGCGAGACAGATGAACGGTCTGGAGGATGCTATTGATCGAGTCAATCGCTGTTGTGACAGTGGGGCGGATATTGCTTTTATCGAAGCGCCGGAATCGCTCGCTGAACTGGAGGAGATCCCGAAGCGCGTTAAACATCCGCTCTTTGTCAATATGCTTACCGGCGGCGTGACACCGATTCTTTCGGTAAAGGAGCTGGAGCAGCTCGGTTACAAGATCGTGGTCTGTCCCATCGAGTCGCTGATGGTGTGCGCCAAGGCCATGCGCGAGTTGTGCGACACCTGGAAGAACACTGGTCGCGTGGACAAGCTGGCTACGCAGGCAATGAGTTTTGCCGAGGTGAAGGAATTGCTTGGCGTAGAGACGTTCCTAAAGCTCCGAGATAGGCTTTGAGGGAGGCCGGGGCATACTGGAGCGTACGGACCGGTTTTATGTCTGGCGAGACTTGAACTCTCGCCATCGATCTCTGGTCAATTCCCAGATTTCGCGTTCCGTATATGAAGCACTAACAAACGTTCCCGGTTCTATTCGCAAAAATTGAGCGCCGGTTTTCTCTTTTACGCGACGGGATCTTTTATTACCTACCGCGTTCGAGAAGCATAGTTTTTCAAAACCGAGCACATCAAAAGCGTAATCCATGATTGGGAAAACGGCCTCAGTCATAATACCTTTTCCCCAATACCTACGCCCGAGCCAGAAACCTCTATTTTCGGGCGTTCCCGTTCGCCACAGGTCGACAACGCCAATAATCTCGCTCGGTTGTTCTTTTAGGAAAATTCCCCAGACCCACCGATCGTTGCCTTGGCGGGGAACAATTTGATGCCGAATAAAATCGAGTACACCGCCTGGCGGATAGGGCCATGGAACCACCGAAGCCAGCTGACTTATGATTTCGTAATCGACGAAATTTTTTTCATAAGCGGTCGCATCCGCTTCGGTCACCTCGCGAAGGATCAGGCGTTCGGTAGCAAAAATAGGTAACTTGGCCATACCGCATTCTATCGAACCTAGGATCGGTGGTCAGCTGTCGCGGGGAAAGTTAGCTAGACCTGCCGTAAGAACTGAGCCAAGGGCTTTAACGCCTGGTTGGCCAGCAAAACGCACCCGCCCTCACAAGGGGCGGTAGAAAATTTGTGACCAAACGACGCTCGGACCAAGGCGTGGATTTCGTCTTCCGTCCCTTCAGGACGGGATCGTCTTTTTTCGCTACCAGGGGTTAAAACCCCTGGCTGAGTCCTGTCATCCCTTCGGGATGGGCTGCGCGCGCAACGCCGAGTTCACTCTTACGAGAACTTCGGATAAAAATCCGAGAGATCGGTGAGGCTCATCACGAATTCTTTTAACAGCCGCACGCAACTATCTACGTCGCGCAAATCGACCATCTCGACGGTTGAATGCATGTACCGCAGAGGAATCGAAATGAGAGCGCTGGGAATTCCTTGTTTCGATTGAAAGATCGAATCCGTATCGGTGCCGGTGGAGCGGGAAGTGGCCTCATGTTGCAGCTGAATGTCGACTCGGCGTGACGTGTCAATCAGTTGCGCCACTAGTCGAGGATGATTCGCGCTGCCATGGGTTACAGACGGGCCACCGCCCAGCTTGATAGAGCCATGTTTGTTCCGGTCGATTCCCGGTGAATCTGTGGCATGAGTCACATCGAGGACGAGTGCGATCTTCGGGTCCAAGCGGTAGGTTGCCATCTTTGCCCCATAGCCGCCGATCTCTTCCTGGACCGCGTTCAAACCGATCACCGTCGCAGCTGGGCGTTCGGGGATCCTTGAAAGACTGGCAAACAACTGGTTAATGATAAAACCGCCGATGCGATTATCGATTGCCCTGCCAACCAGGCGATCGGTCGTGATCATTTCGACCGAGTCAGTATAGACGGCAGGGTGCCCCACTCGGATCCCTCTGCTTTCGACTTCAGCTCGTGATTTAGCTCCGATGTCGACAAAAAGTTGGTGTACCTCCGGGATTTTTTCTTCGTCCTTCTCTCGCAGGTGAATTGCAGTGTTGCCGATTACACCAAGCACAGGACCGCGGTCCCCAAGGATTTTTAGGCGTTTCCCGCGAGCGATCGCCCGATCACTGCCTCCGATTCTGTTTAGATACAGGTACCCTTCGTCCCCAATATTCTGAATTATGAAACCAATCTCGTCAGCGTGCGCCTCTACCATCAAGGTGAGGTCCTCTTTTTGCCCTTTGAGGACAGCCCAAGCGTTCCCATAGGCATCGTTGTCCACTGAATCGCTATAACGGCTGATATGGTTGATCCAGGTTTTTTGTGCTTCCGCCTCAAATCCGGTCGGGCTTGGCAAGTTAAGCAAGCGAAATAGAAACTCTTTAGCGTCGTCGTTCATTTTGACAGTGACAGGTGATCAAACAAGAATGGCATGACCTCGGCGAAGGGATTTCGTACGTACCAACGGATGATCAACGAACGAGTAGAAATCGGCCGAGCGGTTTAGAATCTATTTAGAATCCATTTAAGCGGTCATAGTAAAAGGGGGATATTTTTGCCATTCTTTGCCGGCTCTTCCAAGCGGAAATAAGCGTTTGGCGTTTACGGTTGCTGCATTGGGCGACGTTATATCTTCAGCACATAAGTCCTTTCCATGAGCGGTGCACGTCGCCGACCGCCAAACGCCGACCGCCGACCGCCGACCGCCAATCGCCAAACGCCGAACGCCAAACGCCAAACGCCAAACGCCAAACGCCCACCCTGGCTTTTTGGGCTGGATTTTACTTCTCTAAATCGTCGACAATTTCGCCCCGAACAACGCGCCGATAGGCGCGGCAAATATGAGCGATTCCGCCAGCACCTCTGCTCCGCCTTCATCGGGTTCGGCGGCATCGAAAAGTAGCGGTCCACCTGGCGGAAGTATCGCTCCACAGATCAGGCAGCGTTTGCCCGTAACATTCAGAAGCCACTTTGGGGTAATGTTGGCTCTCGGGAAACGGTACCTACTCCGCCACAAGCTTTTGGTGGTTTTGTATGTGATCGCCTATCTGCTTGGTCATTCTGTTCTACCTGCTGCCGTCGGTTTATATGCGCAGCAAATTTCAAATGGCATTCCAGTCTCCGCGCTAGGGGCTTCGAGTGAAGGGGGTGCCAATCCCGGGGTTGCCGAGGTGCGTCCTGGCCCAATCCAAGTGACAGATCATTCGAGACTTTGGCGCGCATATGGCCTTTGGCTAGCGGCTACCTTGGGGGTGGCGATCATGGGATTGGCTTTCAGCTATGTGGCTTCGGCTCTGGGTGGCAGGGTAAGCAACGCGATCCGGCGGGACCTGTTTGCGGCCATCTTGCAAAAACCTTCCTTATTCTTTCATGAGCACGAATCGCAACAGCTGACAATGTTGGTAAACCAGTTGTCGCTGCAG
>JAFAZK010000303.1 GCA_019239825.1 Verrucomicrobiota bacterium
CCATAGTTTCGGGAATGCGGGACGAAGGAGGAAGCCTCGCGCGACGGCTGGTCCATCTGCGGTTCGTCCGTCTTCCCTTTGCGTCTTTGCGTCTTTGCGTGAGATTTTATTCGTGTCCATTCGCGGTCGCTTTTCGCGGCTATTCCAAAAACAGGTCCGTCAGCAACTCCTTCCCCGGATCAACCGCATAACCACTGAAATCCGTCACCCCGGTTTCACGCAAAACATCTTCATCGATAAAGAACCGCCCCGTAAAACTTTTCGCGTCCCGAGATAGAATTACCTGCGCGGCATCCGCCACGATTTCCGGGGTCCGACACCGGCTCTGATCGACCCCTGGAATCAGGTTAAGCGCCGCCGTCCGAACAATCGTCCTAGGCCAAAGACAATTAAACGCCACGCCAGCATCCTTCCACTCAGCGGCCAGCCCGAAACTGACCATCCCCATAGAAAACTTAGAAACCGTGTAAGCCGTATGCTGCCCAAACCAGCGCGGATCCATCGAGATAGGCGGTGCTAACGTCAACACATGCGGATTATCTCGCCCGACTAAGTGCGGCAAACAAAGCTTCGAACAAAGAAATGTGCCACGGACATTAACCTGCTGCATGAGATCGAACCGTTTGAGCTCGGTTACATCTGCCCGGGTCAACTGAATTGCGCTGGCATTATTAACCAGAATATCGATCCCGCCAAAAGTGTTGGCGCATTCAGCCATCGCCCGTTCTACCTCTTCCTCTGATCGAATATCCACCGCTAATGGTAAAGCCTTCCCCCCAGCCTGTTCGATCTGCTCCGCAGCCGTATAAATAGTGCCCGACAACCGCGGATGCGGCGCCACCGTCTTAGCCGCCACCGCAACATTAGCACCATCTCTAGCTGCCCGTAGCGCGATCGCCAGACCGATCCCCCGACTAGCCCCGGTAATAAAAAGGGTACGCCCCTTCAGGCTATGCTGTTCCACAATGAGACGTTAGAATCTTACGCCAAGACCGCAAAGACGAAACCTGAATAGCCGCGAAAAAGGCACAACCCACTTCGCCAAGGCGCTTCGTAGGTCTAGAAGAACGCGAAAGAAAGACAGGTCAACCGCAGATGAACCAGCCGTCGCCCCGCAGCTGCGGGGTGAGCTTGCGAACCCTAGGAACGGCATTAAAAAAAGCGTGCAGCGTTGGAAAGAGCGCAGCCTAGCAGAGTCACGTCTTGGGATGAATGCCGACTACCGTTCTATCGCGCCTTCAACGCTGGATTCCATCTCCATAAATCCGCAGCTTGCCAGCCATAGTTTGGGGAATGCGAGACGAAGGAGGAAGCCTCGCGCGACGGCTGCTCCATCTGCGGTTGATCTGTCTTTCTATTCGTGTCCCTTCGCGGTTTATTTTTGTGCCTTTTGCGCCTTTTTGCGGCTATCAAGGTTTTTCACCAATCACGAATCACCAATCACCTTTCACTTTTCACCTCTCACCTCCCGTCCTTGTGTGAAATCTCTTCTCCTCCTCTTACTCTTGCCCTCCCTGAGCCACTCGGCGTTCGCTTCCGATTGGAAACAAGAAACCAACGCTCGCTGGGGTTACGTTTTGACTTATCCATCGTCGTTGATCCCGGAACCGCTCCCGACGGATGGCGGTGGCCGGCGTTATCACTCCGCCGATAATGAAGTCTCGCTGGCCGCGTTTGGTAGCCATACCCATACCGGCGAACGTAACGAGACTTTAGAAAGCTTCTGGCAAAAAGAATTAGCCGAACGAGGCAGCACCGTTACTTACAAGATCAAAAAAAATAACTGGTACGTCATTTCCGGAGTAAACCCGAACGGGTACGAGTTTTACCACAAAGTTTTCTTTTATCCCACCTACTGGGTCGAATTCGAAATCACCTACCCTCACGCCCAACAAGACCGTTATGATGCCTGGGTCACTCGCATCAGCCACGACTTCGTTCCCGCCCTACCAGACAACGGGAACTACGATCGATAGGTTCGGGTGCTAACCAACACGACCGCCAACCCGATTTCACCACAGAGACACAGAGAGCACAGAAAGGGAGTATCTGGTTTTGGGTAACCCGCCGAAACTTATTCACGAGATCTCCACTAAATTTCCCAATCATCACCTCTGCGGCCTTTGCCACCACCTGTGAAATATCTGTCATCCGCCTCACCTTTATGTGAGGGTTTTATCTTTTGTGCCTCTTGCGCTCTTTCGCGGCTACCCTGCTCTTTCTGCTTCGCCGCCCCGCTCTGATCCATCTCCGTAAATTTGCACCTTGCCCGCCATCTTGTCCGCCATAGTTTCGGGAATGCGGGACGAAGGAGGAAGCCTCGCGCGACGGCTGGTCCATCTGCGGTTCGTCTGTCTTCCCTTTGCGTCTTTGCGGCTTTGCGTGAGATCTTATTCGTGTCCATTCGCGGTTGTGCATTCGTGTCCATTCGCGGTTTATTTTTGCGCCTTTTTGCGGCTAATTTACCTTCACCACTAATCACTTTTCACTTTTCACTAATCACGCTCCCCCTTCCCCCATGTCTCTTTCCCGCACCATATTCCGCGATGTCCCCGTAGACACCTGGGTCGATCGCTACGAAACCAGCCATCAAAACCCGGTTAACCGCGTCTTCCACACGTTTGGTATCCCCATGATTGCGGTTTCAATTCCGCTCTTCCTACTTGCCCCGCTGATTCGAGGATTCTGGAAGATCCCGTTATCACTGTTTACCCTGGGTTGGGTCTGCCAATTCCTCGGCCATGCCGTCGAAGGCAAACCGCCCGAATTCCTCAAAGACTGGCGTTTCCTGTTAGTCGGCCTCCGTTGGTGGCTAAGGACAATAGGGACCGCGAATGGACACGAATGCACAACCGCGAATGGACGCGATTAAAATCTCACGCAAAGCCGCAAAGACGCAAAGGGAAGACAGACGAACCGCAGATGAACCAGCCGTCGCCCCGCAGGCGCGGGACTTCTTCCTTCGTCCCGCATTCCCGAAACTATGGCGGGCAAGCTGCAGATTTGCGCAGATGGGTTCTTATAAGACTAGCGAAACATCGTGGAGCACTTCCTAGATCTCGTCCTTCGAAATCCGGCTGTCCCGGAACCGCGCGGTGAAATATTTGTAGCGTCGGGTGAGCTTGCGAACCCTAGGAACGGCATTAAAAATGGCCCAGCGCTGAAAGCGCGACAGAAGGGTGATTCTGGGGGTGTCCGCATCTATCCCAAGACGTCGCTCTGCTAGGTAGCGCTCTTTCCAACGCCGGAATCCATCTGAATAAATCTGCAGCTTGTCCGCCATAGTTTCGGGAATGCGGGACGAAGGAGGAAGCCTCGCGTGACGGCTGGCCCATCTGCGGTTCGTCTCTCTTCCCTTTGCGTCTTTGCGTCTTTGCGTGAGATTTTATTCGTGTCTATTCGCGGTTGTTCATTCGTGTCCATTCGCGGTCCCTTCTGTAACAAACTCAGTTCAATCTCTCTCGATGGTATCGCCGGAAAAAACCAATCGATCCACGGGAAGCGTCCCGGTGGAAAGATAAGAGCAGGGAGCGAGTAATGACGACTGGCTAAAAGCTGGTAGCCGCGACTTTCAATCTCGGCAGCGGTCGTCCCAAACCAATTCGGCCCAATTTCACTATCCCAAAACACCACCGTCTCCGCAGGAGCTTTTTCCAACTGGGCAAACAAATTCTCCCGGTTCCCGACCGGAGAGCTGTCCTTCAGGTTGCGGTTAAGAACAATACACATCCGCCCATTACTCCAGATGAGTCCTGGTATCGACCTATTCGCGTCCATTCGCGTTTCCCATTCGCGTCCATTCGCGGTCGCCATTCGTGCGAATTCGCGGTTCGCCATCTCATCGATAGCAACCGCGTCACGCGCCCAGATCATCGAGTCCAGGTAATGAACACTCTGAAGAACGGAAAAAATTACAACCACCCAGCCCGCGACTATCGCGAGCGGGCGCAAGATCTTGACTGAAAAAAGTGTGTTCCACCCTTCCAGAGTTAACACCGCAATAGCCGGTGCCACCGAAACCATGTACCGCGGAAATCCTGCTTCCCCGAAAAGCCCGTACTTAACAAAAATCGAATGTAACAAGAACAACACCAGAAAAACACTGGTGATGAGTGACGAACTCCAGGAACGAAATCCGCGGAACAAACCAACAACAAACGGAATGACTAAAACGACACCGGCAAATTCCTGACTTCGTTGGCCATAACTCAGAAACGTACCGTGCCCATACATATCGGTGTGCCAAGTAGCCGGCCAATTATGCAAAATAAAAAGTGGATCACCGGTTAAAAGCAAAGCAGCCAACCACCAGACGGCTACCCCACTGGCCAGGATAGCAGTCGATCCCAACCGATTAACCAATGTGGAGCGCTGCCTCGCTTGCGAGGCCGAAGCGGTCGGCACCGTACAGCGTTCCCGCCGCTCTCCGTCCGCCGAACGCCAAACGTGAAAAGCGAGCCAAAGCCCCCAAAAGAGACAAACAAATACCCCTTCCGGTCGGGCCAGAGGAAGGAGTGAGGCCACTAACATTCCGGATTTCATGCGACCGCTGATATGAAGCCGCAGCGCCACCACAAGAACCAAAGCAAACAAAGGCTCGGTGAACAGATTCGAATAAAGTTCGAAAAACGTCTGTTGGCCCAATAAAAACGGGATTACCAACCAGGCGCGCGGCAGGCGCAGATCATCCGCGAGCCGATAAGTTTGCCAGGAAGCCGCCACGCTGATCGCCAGAGCAAAGAACCGCGCTGGGACAAATCCAAGCAAAGCGACCGGCGCAAACAGCGTGGTAAACAATGGACGCCCCCAGACATCCACAAAATACGAATGATCAGCCCAAGCCGTTCGGGCCATCAAAAAATGATAATCGACATCCTGTTCCGGTGACCCCGGGAAAAGGAAGATCAAGAGGATACCGATAACCGCCATGGATACCAAGGCAATCAGAGCCAAGCGCGAATGGACACGAACGGACACAAATAGAAGCTAATAAAAACGAACCGCAGATGAACACAGATTTACGCAGATATTCCGGAGCGCTGCCTTCTCCGCTGCCGCAGGACGACAAAGCAAGCCGCGTAGCGGCGGCATATTTATAGCCTAGGGCGTAGCCCAGGTATACGTTTAGAAAACGTGTTTCGCGCTGTAAGCGCGACAGAGCCGGCGTTCGTTTATACCCACGCTTGAAACGCGCTATTCGATCATGGTCCCGGCCACACACCTTGCTTCTCACGCGCTTTCAGCGCTGGGCGCGTTTTGAATCGCGTACCCAGGGCTCGCAGCTATAAATATTTCGCCGCTTCCGCCGTCCCCCTTTTATTTACGCCTTACTGTCTTCATGTGCGCCTTTCTTCGCGTCAATTCGTGTCCATTCGCGGTCCCTATTCGCGTCCATTCGCGGTTGCATCCGCGTGCAATTTTATTTCGCGCCTCTTCGCGGTCACGTTCTTCCTGCACGCCATACGCAAAGTAAACCCTCGCCTTGTTCGAGCTCAAGTTCTCGGACGGAAGCACCACAATACTCTGTTCGACTGGCGCCTTATCACGCGAGCCGAGTAACGATCTGACATGCGCAGGCAATGAATGCCAGACCGACACCAGGTCCAAAACACCGATGGCGGACACTAGCAACCAAGCAAGAGCACTCCTATTCAGGTCAGACACGACCCGTCGTTTGTTCTCTAAAGATCCAGGTAAACCCATCGGTAGCGGCGGCGCGCCCAAAAACGCGGTAGCCACTTGGCACTCCTCTGGTTCCAAGATTTTGACCACTGCTTCCACCACTTCCACGGGCCTTTGAAACCGCCGGCACGCCTCCTTATTCAGAAGCTTATCCAGTAGGTTGATTATGGGCCGAGGAATCTGATTCAGCCTTTCCATTGGCAACGGCGCATTCTGATGTTGATCCCGCAACTCCAAGGCCGAACCTCGAAACGGCAGTTCACCACACAACAATTCCCAGAGGGTAACCCCCAGTGAATAAAGGTCGGAACGAATATCCGCACCGATACCGGCAAATTGTTCGGGGCTAGCGTAGGCAGGTGTACCCGCAAACGATCCCGGATTAGAGATCGTCGGCACCGCCTCATCTTCGACCGCACTTTTGGCCAGACCGAGATCGATGATCTTCGCTTGAACGATCTTATCCCCATTCAACCTGACCACAATGTTGCTCGGTTTGATGTCTCGATGAACCAAGTTTTGCCTCGCGATGGCTTCTAAACCAGTTGCGACGAGTCTGATCACCCGCAAAGCAGCCGTAGCCTCGAAGCGACCGGCACGCCGGATGATCTTATCCAGAGGCTCACCATCGACGAGTTCCATGGCATAAAAGTAGATCTGCCCTTGTCTACCCAGGTGGAAAACAGACGCCACATTCGTGTCCCGAACTTGAGCCGCCGCTCGGGCCTCACGCACGAAACGGCGACAAGCCGATTGCTCGCCCAGCATTTTGGCATTGATAACCTTCAACGCGACAACACAGCGCAGATTGATATCGAACGCTTTGTAAGTGATCCCCATGCCGCCACGGCCAAGCTCAATCCGTGTACCATCCGGATTCAGCAGAACCCGATAATGCTCGAAACCGTGTTCCGGTTGGCTGCAACCGGTGCTTGATCGGCAGGCAGAAGCGTCTGGATTTGAAGCCGAGCGCAAAAGACAGACCCAACACGGGTCGCTCTCGTAAACGAGCGCACCGCAAGCTGGGCAGACGCGTTTGCCTATTGTTTCCATAGGCCCGGTTTGTTTGTTTACCTTTCGCGTGCTCCAGCCAGATCCCTTTTTTGATCAGGGATCAAAAACACACGTCAGTCTAAAAACTCGATAATAATTTCATTCAGTAAATTGGAGGATAGTCAGGATCTGCATGAACACGATCACGGCAGACAAACCCGTCCTTGGTGAAAAGCACCGGCTGGTTAATCGGTGCGGCGATGAACTACAGTTAGTTCACGCCCAGATCAGAGGCAGCGCGCCTCCGAAGAAATCGTCAGACCTCGATAAAAGATCCGATGACACCACCCTGAGGCATGCCAATAACGTCGAGTACGTCATGAGTCTCAGAACGCTCATAATTTAGTACAGTCGTCAAAAGCTTACCTCCTTTCATCGGGCTAGCAGTTAACCAGCATTTTAAAATATTCGCAACTAAAAAGTTGACAAAAATATTTGACAGATCGCTCCACACTTAATGTTTGTTATCCAAAACGCAGATGGATCTTAATTCTCCAACGTTAACTATAAGATTAACCGAGAAATCCAACTCCGCCATGTCCCGAATTCTAACTAACCGCAAGCTCAATTTGTGCCCTGCCTTTCGTCAATACGTCAAACTACGTACGGGCGGCTATGGGACCGAGGTGACCCGAACCGCGTAGCGGTGAAATATTTATAGCCTAGGGCGTAGCCCAGGTGGATCGCAAAAAACGTTAGCACTGAAGGTGCGATAGAAATAGTGAGCGGAAAAACATTGGTCGCGAATCCTAATCAGCTGGATGCGAATTGCCGGCGACCAATTTCTGACGCGCCTTCAGCGCTGAACGCGTTTTTTGACGTATGCCTAGGGCTTCGCCCGGCTATAAATATGCCGCCGCTACGCGGCTTAGCTAGTCTACACTATTCTGCGTTACATGAACTATCTGCGTAAATCTGCAGCTTGCCCGCCATAGTCCCGCGCCTGCGGGACGACGGCTGGTCCATCTGCGGTTGATTCGTCTTCCGCTTCGTGTCCATTCGCGGTTACTGTCTTAACCTTTGCGACTTTGCGGCTTTGCGTGAGAATTCATCTGCGTAAATCCGCGTTTATCTGCGATTGAGTCTTCATCTTCGCGCTTAAGAACTCCGCTACCCTTCGTTCAGACCAGGGCTCAAACCCGCGGACCAGATCAATAAACCCCAGATGCCCTCCCGACTTCGGCATTTCTAAAAACAGACACGGGTTGCCTTCGGCTTCCATAACCGGAAACGATTCCGGGGTCAGCAACGGATCATCACAAGCATTCAGGATTAGAGTCGGAACCGTGATCCAACCTAAATACTGACGAGCGCTGGTCTTGTTCCAATAGTCTTCTGCGTCCCGAAAACCATGGACCGGTGCAGTATACCGATCATCGAATTCCTCGAATGTACGGATCTGCCGGATACCATTGACATCGAATTTATCGGGGAACCGAATTGCTTTAGCTTCGACTTTAGCGATCAGACTCTTGATAAAACTGTCTCGATAAATCCGGTTCCACCAATGTCGATCGATAGCCCGCGCGGTAGCACCAAGATCAAGCGGAGCAGAGATCGCTGCCGCTCCGACCACCGCTGGATGCGGATTCGATTCGCCCAAATATTTCAGGATCAAATTTCCTCCCAAGCTGAACCCGACTAAAGCGATCCGCGAATACCTGGTCGCGGCAAAGTCGATCACCGCTCCCAGATCACCGGTTTCACCGCTGTGATAGAGGCGCGGCAAACGATTTGTCTCTCGACTACACCCGCGGAAATCCCATACCAACACATCCCATTCAACGGCATTGAGCGCTGCCGCCATGCCCCGAATGTAGCGTGCATCAGAAGAGCCTTCTAGCCCATGAGAGAGAATGACAAGCCTGTCTGCACCGATCCGGCCCCAGCCCAGATCAAGGAAATCCCCATCGACCAACTCCAACCGCTGCCGCTGAAACGTGACACCCGATCTGGCCGGTAATAGCGCGGATAAAACCGTCTGGAGATGCCCATTGCAAAGAAAGAATGGCGACCGAAATCGCGAAGTCAAAACAGGCATGAGAGACTATTGCACGCCAAGCAAAGCCGGACCACGAATGGACACGAATAGAAGTCTCACGCAAAGCCGCAAAGGTTAAGAGAACAACCGCGAATCGACGCGAAGAAAACACGGACCAACCGCAGATTGGACCAGCCGTCGTCCCGCAGGCGCGGGACTATCGCGGGCAAGCTGCAGATTTACGCAGATAGGTTTCACGTGGCGCGCTGCCTTCCCGCGGCCAGACCGCGTAGCGGTGAAATATTTATAGCCTAGGGCGCAGCCCAGGAAAAGCTACCTCCTACCCCAAATCATCACCGTTCCACGCGGGACCCCCTCCGCGGTTGGCCTGTCTTCCCTTTGCGCGAAATTTTCTTCGTATCCCATTCGTGTCCATTCGCGGTGACTATCCCCCCTACTCCACCGTCGCCGTGAAACGAAACACCTTTGCGGGCTGGACCCCATGTTCCCACGGCCGTCGATAATACAACTCGAGCTGATCCGTACCCGAAGCGACAGGCATGAAAATAAAAACTTTGGTCTCGGTTGCACCGGGCAACATATGAGGAGGGGCTTCCTCGTAGCTTCTTACCAATCGTAGCAGCGAACTGGCTGCCTTAGGCGTCCAAGAAAATCCGGTTCCAGCTTGGGTAGGCAGCCGGATCATCAAACGGCTCTTTAAAGCAACCGTGACGGCCGCGCCGTTGTCCTTTTGTGTGAGGATTTTTACTGGTGCGTGCCCGCCCGGTTCCGCCGCCCTTAACGCGCTGACGCTCGCGACCACAATTCCCAAACATAGGACGATCTTTGTATTGAACATATCTTTGCGGGCTTTATGACCCTAGACCTTCGCTTCGCTGCAGCCTAGGCTATAAATATTTCACCGCTTCGCGCTTCTCCCAAGCTCCGGTTTTCTCAACACCGGTCCCTATCTGCGTGACGACCGAGGCCTTGCTGAACACAAGCTACCGCTGGTTCACATCAGCTCCATAGGAGCGACATCTGGCCGCGAGCGTACGCTAACCGTAGCCAACCGCCCTTTGATGCCGCTCCTAACGGAGCTGACCGCTTATGGTTTCGCCCGAGGCTACAAAGATCTCGCTCCTACGGAGCTATCGCCTCCACTCAAACTAGCGAAGCGGAGGCGGATCCATTCGCGGTCCCTTTTTGCGGCTATTCCTGTCTTAGTCTTAACCTTTGCGCCTTTGCGTCTTTGCGTGAGATTTTTCTTCGTCTTCCCTTTGCGTTCCCTACGCTCTTTCGCGGCTACCAAGGCTTCCCACCAATCACTAATCACCAATCACCCGTTCGACGCGCTCGACGCTTGCTCAGGGCAGGCCTTTCACCAACCCGTCCGACATAGCTAAAGGGGGAGACGGAGCGACGATCGGATCACCTTTCACGCTCTGTTCAAACCAGCTCCGTAGGAGCGAAATCTTTATAGCTCGCGACGAAAAAAACGGGCTAGCTCCGTAGGAGCGACATCAAATCGCGAACGTACGTTAACCGCGGCCGGACCCCCCTTGATGCCGCTCCTAACGGAGCTAACCGCTGATGGTTTCGCCAGAGGCTACAAAGATTTCGCTCCTACGGAGCTATCGTCTCAGTTAGACGCCCGATCCATTTCGTGGTCCCTTTTTGCGGCTATTCCTGTCTTAGTCTTAACCTTTGCGCCTTTGCGTCTTTGCGTGAGATTTTTCTTCGTCTTCCCTTTGCGTTCTCTACGCTCTTTCGCGGCTATCAAGGCTTCCCACCAATCACTAATCACCTTTCACCTTTCATGCCCTTCCCTTTCCCCCGTGGCTTTCCATCGCTAGCCGGCGGAGCCGCTGGGCTTCGGCAAGATCTCCTTCTGCTTGCACTATCTCGGCGAGGTTAAGCATCGACATCAGGGTATTCGGATGTTCTTTACCCAGCAACCGAGCCATGGCCTCAAACACCTGTTCCTGAAGCTGGCGTGCCTCGGCCAGATTACCTTGTGCGTACAAGGTTTGGGCCAGGTTGTTCATCGACATCAAGGTATCCGGATGTTCACTACCCAACAGGTGCGTCCTGGCCTTGAGCACCTTTTCTTGCAATTGATGAGCCGTGGCCAGATCTCCCTGAGCTTTCAATGTGTGTGCCAAGTTGTTCATCGAGGTCAAGGTGTTCGGATGCTCCTGACCTAACAACCGCGCCATGGCCTCGACTACCTGGTCCTGGAGCTGGTGTGCTCCATCTAGATCACCTTGAGTTTTTAGCATGAGAGCCAGGTTATTCATCGACGCCAAGGTGTCCGGGTGCTCTTTACCCAACAGCTGAACCCTGGTCTCGAGCACCTGCTTCTGGAGCTGGTGCGCCCTGTCAAGGTCCCCATGAGCTTTCAGTGTGAGAGCCAAGTTATTCATCGAGGTCAAGGTATCGGGGTGCTCGTTACCCAGCAGCCGAGTCCTAGTCTCCAGTACCTGTTCTTGCAGCTTGCGTGCACCCACCAGATCTCTATACGCGTACAAAGTATGGGCTAGGTTGTTCATCGACTTCAGGGTGTCCAAGGCTTCATTACCCAGCTGTCGAGTCATCGCTGCAACTACTTGCTCCTGTAGCTGGCGGGCGCCCGCCAGATCTCCTTGTGCGTACAAGGTATGAGCCAGGTTGTTCATGGACGAAAGTGTATCGAGATGGTCGGGTCCAAGCACGCGCTCGGCGCTTTGCAGGACCTGACGTTCCAACTCTTCCGCCTCCGGATACCGGCCTTGGGCGTGCAGCATGGCGGCAAGCCCAGACAACGCGTCGAGCGACCGCGCACCATCCGGTTGCTGGCTCTTCCATAGATCGGCCAGCTTACGCCACCAACCGATTCGGGTGCTGACGAACGCGCTGAAATCAAACGGCTCTTCTAGCACCAGGAAGTACGCATCCAAAGCCGGTAGATCTAATAAACCGTCGTGATGCCGATCGAACGCGATCGTCATCCCTTTCTGGTAGGCACTGAGATGCTGCGTGGTGCAGTCGGCGAGTTTCGAAAACTGGGCTTTCTTTTTGAAATATTCCAAGATCAGATCGATACGCTGGCGAGCCACCAATCGATCCTCTGCTTTGGCTGACTGATTTCTAATGAGAGCGAGTTCCATCAACCGATGGAACCGGAACGTTCCAGGAAGATCGCGGATTTCTTCCACGACAGAATAATCTCCTCCGGTGAGCGCCGCGAAATGGAGCCCGGCTGGAATCAAACGTATCTCAACCAGGTGATCGAAAAGCGCCTCATCGAAGCTGCCGGCCAGCGCCAGACAACGAAAGGTTTCGAATACCCCCGGGTGCCCGGTTTGTAGGTAGCGAAGAAAACGGATTTGCAGGTCAGCTGGTGTCCGGCCTAAGTCGGCTGGCTGGAAATGGACACCCTGCTCGTAGACAATGCCGTAAGCGAGATCGAGATAATAAGGGTGAAATGACGACTGCTTGTCGTGGCTACGCTGTTCGCGTGTGGCCGCGAGGATCGCGCCCGCATGTTTACGGAAATTACCGGCAGTAGTCAGATCGCCCTGATCTTGATGATAAGTCGCTACCGATTCTAGAAGTTGGAGCGCGTCTTCTTTCCCGAGTCCGTCAACGTGATGTTCATTGATCCGTATCTCCCACTCTTTATCGTAAAGTTCAGGCCAACGATTCTTATTTCGTCCGAGCAACACGCAACCAAAACGTCCGGAGAACACCGCATCGGGGTCAGTCAATATCCCGCACCAGTCGGCTAAATATTTTTGGATGTCCTCTGCTAGAATGGTTGATTGAATCCGTTCGAAACCATCGATCGCGACGCACAGCGAGTTATTAGGATGGTCTTCCAGCCATTGCTCCACATCCGCGGCTAACACGGGTGCTAACTCTGCCTCCATCTCCTTTTCGGTCATGGACTCAGGGTTTAATCCGCGCTTATTCAACAAGCTTTTGCGAGCTCGGTTACGCAAGTAAGTGAGGGTCTTACCCAGCAATTGAAACAAGCCGCCCACGGCAGCACCCGCGGTAGCGACCTCTGACACTCCCGCAGCCAGCTTCGCGGACGCTTCCGCCAGCGTGGTTGTGCCTAGCGTGGAAGTGTTGAGAAGATCGGCTAAGACGCTGTCGTTCAAAGCGAAATTCTCACCGGGATGCTGCGCCCGCCAGAGAGTGAAATAGAGATAGTCGAAAAGCGGGGTTTCAATGCCGGCTCCGCCTCCTTTGCTGCGCGGCCTTGCCGCCCAGAGCCTCGAACGCAAATGCCAGAAGAACTCGGCTAAAGAAGATGATGGGGTCCACCGGTCATGATCCAGATCGAGCGAAATCAACCGTAGCCCGGCCAGCTTCTGATCAAGTTCTGCGATGGCTTTTTCCAGCAGTTTAGATTTGCCGATACCACCGACTCCCCAAATACTCAGGATCAACTTTTCGGGCCGGACATCCTGCACCGGGTGGACCGTGGCCAATTGTTCGAAGAAATGGTCCAGAAGCGCTCGCTCATAGCGTCGATCGGTAAAGAGTTTCAGAGCCGATAGTCGAACGACTCGCCGGCCGATGGCACTGCTGGATTTGCGGATTGGCATAAAGGCTAGAACCGTTTCTTATTCTCAAGTAATTTGATCCCAACACCAACCCGTTCTGTTCATCATATGTCCACACAAAAGGAAACGACGACATCGGAATATCTAGTGATCTGCCGAGGTGCCTGGTTCGATGCGGAGCTCTCTCCCGAAGTTAAAGAGAATAGCATGAAACAATTCAACGCCTGGTTCGAACGAATGATCGAGCAGGGAAAATTGAAGGGCGGGCGTCAGCTTAGGCCTGAAGGGAAAGTCATTTTCGGTAGAAAAAGTGTGACGGATGGCCCGTTCGCGGAATCCAAGGAAGGAGTCGCCGGCTATTGGTTCATTCAAGCAGCCACTCTCGAGGAAGCGGTAGAGATCGCCAACGGAGACCCGTTGCTGGACTACGGTCACATCGTCGAAATAAGGCCCATCCTCACGGAGTCTGCGCCGGGGGTCTAAGGACCGGTCCTTTACCACGAAGTGGTCTAACAAAATAGCCCAGGTCTTTAGGCCTGAGAATCGGTTAAAAAGCAGGAAAACCGCGAATGGACACGAATAGAGTTTCCTGAGTATCAGGTTTCTCGGTGTTGTGTATATACGAATCGAGATGGAAGGTGATGCAGCCGGTGAACGCGCGTCACACTAGCTTCGCTCCAGTATAATCGTCTGCGTCCATCTGCGATTGGTCTATCTGTATTCGCGTTAATTCGTGTTCATTCGCGGTTCAATTGTCTTCCTTTGTGGCATTGCGTGAGGTTCTATTCGTGTCCATTCGCGGTCCTTGCAGCGGAAATCGATCAACGATTGCTCGCGCAAAATGGCGAGTGAATCTTGAAATTCTTATTTTGTTAAGTTTTTCCGCACAACTCAGATTTGCGCCTGGCTTCTACCTTTACATTTCTTTCGCAGCTTGCCTTCATTCTGGTGCTCTATGCGCCGGTCGACCCCAGATACGGTCCGAATCGTGGAAACCGAAGTCTTCGGTACCCGCCTTCACGACGCTCTGAAAGAGGCTAAGAAGAAACTCACGGCGGCGCGAAAAGTGTATCGGATACTGCGTTTATTGGGTGGGTTGTCACTTCTGTTGCCGGCCTTGCTTCTACTGGCAGCCCAGTATGTATCGAACCCCATATTGTCTGCGTTCTTTGATTCGCCTGTGAAGGGAGGTATCTCCCCTCAGGTACTAATCTCGATCTATGGCGTTTTAATCGGATTTGTCGCTTTTACCGGAGCCGCTATCAAGCGGGTAGATTTAATCAGCGCCCAACAGGACAAAGAAGAACTGGAGTTCGAAATTGACCTCGATCGGGAGCAAGTCCGCCCAGAACAAAGGCGCGCCGAAAAATACCTTTGGCACTACAGACGCCAACTTCGCCGTTATCAGGACCTGAATCTCAAACAGAATGTCACGAACTCGGCAATTGGCCTTTCCGCCATCGTACTGGGAATTCTTATTGCCATCGCAGCAGCCTACGTGGCGATCTACGCTGTATCCACCACCGAGGCCAGAATTATCGTGGCCATCCTAGGTGGAAATAGTTCGGTGCTGCTAACCTATCTAGCAGCGATCTATGTGAAGATGCACGCCGCGACTCCGGCTGCGCGAAACTTTAATTCGAGCTCGCTTGAAATCCAACAACTGCTTTTTGGCGATCTCATGGCATCAAGGATCGAGAACCCGCAGATCCGCGAACGAACCATTTCCAGGATTGCGCTGAATTTGACAGCATTACATGGCGACCTCAGCCCACAGCCCCAGAACGGGCCCTATAAGCGAGGCTCGCGGTCTAACAAGAATAGTCGGAAAACCGACGACCAGAGCACGCCGGGGACTGCAGCAGAGCCCGAACTCAAGAGTAGCCCGGCGACGGCCTAAGGTTCCATCCGAATTCGAGGCCGCCCCGGGCCGACAGGCCCCGTATCGACCGCCCGAACGCCCCATCCATCGGTCATCGAAGGTGTGATTGGTAATAGGCGTAGCTTTCCCAATTTTGTGTTCTTTGTGTCTTTGTGATGAAAATCGCAGTGGCGCGGCTGTTCCGCTACGCTCACCTGCTGCGATATCGCTTTACGCATTGCGTAAAACCTAGCCGGTCATCTTGCGAAGCTAAGTCGATCGTCCGTGTCCAGATAATCGCACAGTCTACTTTTGACCGGATTAATACCTAGCCGGGCGCATTCCGCAGCGAACCAATCCCGGTCTTCGGGATCTTGATAGGGCTGGATTGCTTCGACGGAATCCGACCAAGCTTTGATTTCATCGGCCGTTTTGGGAATGCCATTCTGATCTAGCCAGGCGGCGACTTGTTCGTCCGTCGCTCCCGACGCCAGAAGGCTTTTTACATCCTCGGCTTGGACTCCTTTAAAGCTGAAGAGCATATTATCGAGCGGACAGTTAAAATGATAGTCGCCCATTGTCCCGTTTATGGTTGCGCGGCCTTTATCGGCCATGCGAGCTAAGACAGCGTAGCCCTTGACGCGTTGACATAGACTGCGAGGAGCTTCTTTTGTAAGATCTTTTGCGGTTATCATAACGTTGTTTCTTAAACACCAATTGAAATTCGAAAATGCCTGCTGTGAGACGAAATCAATTATGGATTGGCAGGATCGCGCGCGGCCTCCGTGAGCTCAGTGCTTCGCGGTGCGCAGGCGACATTTTCTAAGTGTCGATAACGGACTTCGGATCAGCGATCGGCATAGGGGGGGTATGCAAGTATCCATAATCCTGAGGCGAATGGCAACCACAGCGGCCACCCTCCCAAGTCAAACGCCCGACCCATTCGCGTCCATTCGCGGTCCCTTTTGGCCGGCTGTTAGGGTTACCCACCTTTCACCCTTCGACGCGCTTGATGCTTGCTCGGGGCAAGCCATCCACTCTTCACTTTTCACCTATCACCTTTGGCACCGCTCGTTCAAATCAGCTCCGTAGGAGCGAAATCTTTATAGCTCGCGACGAGAACAGCGGTTCAGCTCCGTAGGAGCGGCATCTAGTCGCGAACCTACGTTAACCGTAGCCGCCTGCCCTTCGATGCCGCTCCTAACGGAGCTGACCGACTATGGTTAGGCCGGGGCCACAAAGATTTCGCTTCTACGGAGCTATCACCCCAAGTCAAACGCCCGATCGATCCGCGTCCATTCGCGTCCATTCGCGGTCCCTTTTGGCCGGCTGTTAGGGTTTCCCACCCTTCACCCTTCGGCGCGCTTCCATGGATCGGGGAGATTGACAAAATCCTCCTTCTTCCTGAGGCTGTTTTGATGAAATTCCTCCCACTAGTCTTTCTCTCAATGGTCGCCTGCGCGATCGCGCAAGGCGAGTCCCTACCCATTCCGGAACTCAAGTACGCAGAATTAGGAGACTTCAAGCTCGAGAGCGGCGCAAAAATACGCGACTGCCGTATCGCCTATCACACATTAGGAACGTTAAATGCCGATAAATCGAATGTAGTGCTGTGGCCAACGTGGTTCACTGGCAGCTCGAAGCAGCTGATTGAACTCACAGGACCCGATGGCTATGTCGATCCCGCGCACTTCTACGTGATCCTGGTTGACGCTTTGGGCGGCGGCGTTTCTTCCTCTCCATCTAACAGTTCCTCCCAGCCTCGCATGGAGTTTCCTGACTTCACGATCCGCGACATGGTCAACTCGCAATACAAGCTGCTTACTGAGAACCTCGGGATCAAACATATTCACGCTGTGATGGGTATCTCGATGGGCGGGATGCAGACTTTCCAATGGATCGTTTCTTACCCGGACTTTATGGACAAGGCAGTCCCGATTGTTGGTTCGCCGCAGCTAACCGCCTACGATATGCTGCTTTGGCGCAGCGAGGCGAGCGCTATCGAGGAAGACAAAGACTGGAACGGTGGCAATTATACCGTCGAACCGAGGCTGGACGCGGTTGCGGAAATCCACACCTTGGCCCTCACCACACCTGAGTATCGCGTACGGGAGACTCCGGAGAACAAAATTTCTGACTTTCTCGAGGACACCGATAAGGACGGCTTGGGCCGGATGGATGCCAACGACTGGCTGAGTCAGCTCAAAGCGATGATGAGTCACAACGTTGCCGCGCTCTTTAACAATTCCCTCGAGGATACCGCGAAAAAAGTGAAAGCGAAGGTAATGGTGGTCGCGTCAAAGCAAGACCACATGGTCAATCCTACACCGGCTGTCGCGTTCGCACAGATGATTAACGGTACAGTTCTGGAACTCTCGGGCGACAGCGGTCACCTAGCGCCAGGCTTCGAGAAAGCCACAGCTGCTCCGAAGGTCAGAGACTTTCTCAGTAACTAAGTGTCCTGTCGGATAAATAGCATGGCTTTCGCGCCGCGGACGCGGGATTAGTTGGCTGTTTTTCGAGGCCGTGCGGGCCGCACTGGCACTAACGACGAGCATATCTGAATTGATATGTAAGGAGCGAGCGTCCGTCCTCCCCCTTGCGACTTTGTGTCTTTGCGTGAGATTTTATCGCGTCAATTCGTGTCCATTCGCGGTCCCTATTCGCGTCAATTCGCGGTCCCTATTAGCGTCCATTCGTGGTTAGGAACGGATTTTGGATCGACGAACCGTTTATCGGGCATTCATCTCCTGACGCGTCGGCTTCCGACCCACGCAGAAACCTGCCGTGCGCTTTAGCAGACCTTCCATCAATTCGTTTCGCTCCTGAATGGCCGCGGAAAGGCACAAAACCCACCGCGAATGGACGCGAAACAGAAGGCAGATGAACCAGCCGTCGTGCGAGGCTTCCTCCTTCGTCCCGCATTCCAGAAACTATGGCGGACAAGCTACGGATTACACGGATGGGGTCACCACGTGGAACGGTGATCACACGGGATAGGACGCGGCTTTTTCGCGGGAACACCTTTTCTGTCGCGCCGTCAACGCTAATCGCTTTTTTTAACGAATACCTAGGGCTATAAATATGCCGCCGCTACGCGGCTGGGTCGCCCTCGTCCCGCGGCCGCAGGCGCGGGAAGACAACGCTCCACGGGCGAGCCCTATCTGCGCAGATCTGCAGCTTGCCCGCCATAGTTTTGCGCGACGGCTGGTCCATCCGCGGTCGTTCTTTTAACCTTTGCGCCTTTGCGGCTTTGCGTGAGAATTTATTCCCGTTGATTCGCATTTGGTAGCTGGCTCGCGCGTGAGCTTTCGGATTCAACGTCCTTCCTGTCTCCCAATCCTCCCTGGTCAACAACTTCGACCGGAGTTTTGGCGGAATAGAGCGAGACCAGTCGAGCGATCAACAGCGCCATATAAAACATACCGAACATCGCTTCCACCATCGCCAGCATCCGCGCCACTTGTGATCCCGGAACGATATCACCATAACCGAGCGTGCTAAGGGTAATAAAACTAAAATAAAGGCTGGTGAACCCATTCATCGAGAAGCCGTTTTTCGAGCTCAGAGTGAAAACAAAGGAATCGGGATCTAGACGGTCCAATAGGTTATAAGCGAGAGACCAGGCCAACCCCGATAGCAGAAAGCCGGCAACAGCAGCGCACAAAACTTCTGCATCGACTCGGGGCGCATAAATAATGAAGCGAAGAAGCTCGACCACTACAAAACCGATAAACAAAAGACCGGATGCACGGCTCACTACGTAGATCAACATCTCGTCCGGCCGCCAATAATTTAGCCATTGTCCGACTACCGCCGGTGCCGCCAGCACAATGCCCAGCATGGCTTTCCATCTGCCAGCAATAGAAAGCACGGCGATTAACAGAACCAACGTAATCAGCATCGTCTCGATAAGATCCCCGCCTTTAAGCGGATCCACGAACGGAGAGATGACGATGTTCAAAATAAGCGCGCCGAGAAAATAACCGAGAGAATCGGAAGAGCTTTGGTCTTTTCACTTTTCAACAGTCTTCTCCCCTCCGTGGACTCTGTGACCTTCTGTGAGTATATGCCTTTCCTCTTCCCTTTGCGACTTTGCGTGAGGAAACTATTTGTAGAGTTAGTGGTATTCCTCAAAGAACAATTTCAAACGAAGGACGTGGAATATTCATAGCGACGTCACTTTCAACTCATGAACCGAGAGGAAGCACTGCAGAGCCAAGGTACGTTTTCTTTGCGTGGTATGCGCTCTGTCGCGGCTACTAGTGCCTCCGTCTTAACCTTTGCGCCTTTGCGTCTTTGCGTGAGATTTTAACTCTTCGATTTCGGTAACTGAGGGTAATAGGGGTCAATAGGGGTCACGTCTAAAACATTTCACATTGCGCGCAATTTTGCGGCTTTGATGGCCCCACTGCGCTTTTTTTTGTTAGGCTGCAATGTTGAAAGTTTAGGCCTGACCCGTTCCCGCTATTTGCTATTGTGCGGTAGCGCGATGATGTGCAGAGCCGCGGCTACTGCTCTTCCCGCATGGACGGAGTGAAGGTAATACCAACCAGTAATCCTTCTGGAGAGATGAGACGGCTGACCGTCTGACCCCAAGGTTCTTTCTTGCTCTTGATGAGCATTCGGTATCCTCGCGATTCAAGCTCTGTCGTCGCCTGTTCGACATTATCGACATCAAACTCCAGCCAAGCTTGCGGGACAGGAATGTCATTGGGCCACGACTCTCTGCCAAAACAGGACTGCGCCGCCTGAGAGAGCGGCCACAAGGCGAAAGTCTTTGCACCTTTCAGAGCTTCCGTGTGAAAGTAGCCACCGCTCTCCTCTTTGAAAGAGATACCGAGGATCTCCCTGTAGAGTTTGCCACTCGCTGCCGCGTCACGGACAATCGGACCAAAGCCGGCGATAAATAGAATCTTGATATTTACGAATTCCTCCATGGCATCACCTCTTTCCTAGTATCAATCAACAACAATACGGCAGAGGTAACAAACCATTTGACGCATGCGCAGTTGGTTCGTACTCGGGTCCATTCGCGGTCTTGTTAGGGCTGATTCGATTGTCCCTATCGACCGCTCCAAAAGTTCTCATCTAGTCCTGCTGCCCAAAATTGCTGATTCCGTCGTGGAGTGTAGAGTTAGCAAGCATACTGCTGGGAAAATCATGATTACGCGGGTTTGGCATACACTTGTTCAGGAGTCCCGTGCAGCGGACTACGAACGCTTTGCACAGGAAATCTCTTTGCCGATGTTTCGTCTCCAAAAGGGTTATCTCGGGGTTATCATGGCTAGAGAAAAGGAACGATGTATCGTCATTTCCTTTTGGGAGTCAGCCGCTAGTATCGAGGCTTTGGATACGTCGCCTACCTACAAAGCAACTGTAGCCAAAATCCTGGCACAGGGTTTTCTGTTTGGAGAGCAAACGACACAGGTTTTTGAAACGCATCTCATCGAGATGCTGGATGCTCGGAATGGCCCGTCCACATAGGGTCCAGATAGGGGTCACGTCTAAAAGGGCCGTTGCCCAAAATGCCGGATTGTTAGGCGGTTGTACGATTGGTGAGTGTTAGGTAAAGAGGAAAGCAAAGGCTACAGGAGAAGCCATCGAAGAGCTTGGAATGAGGCGGCAGAAGCGGTGGAGCAACTCAGCAAGGTAAAAGGCTAGCTCAGGTTCGGATAGGGAGCGATATCTGAGGAGTTTTCTTAAATTCTGCACCGTAGCAATGAGTAAGTCTTGGATGGCTTGCTTCCAAAGTCCCCGCCAACGAGCACATAGGGCCCAGGTCTAAACTTTTTACATTATTCCTCTTGGCCACGCGATTATTTTCGGGGTCATGGCTAGACCGCTCAGGCCCGACATTGAACGTGGGTGGTACCTCGTGATCAACCGGGCTTGAAAAAAGTGGGGCAAAAATGCCGCCTAACAGAGAGCCACACAGCGAGGTCACCAATGTTGAAGGTTTAGACGTGACCCTGTTTTGAGCGTACTCATGAGTTGCGACGGCGCACGCCGTCCCAAAACTCTTGCTCGCTCAGTGCCTTGACCGCTCCACTCTCGAGCTCTGCATCTCGACGAATCCCTCAACCAAAATGTCTTCCGCTCGAGAGAGCCCGATAGACTGTCCAAGATCTTT
>JAFAZK010000091.1 GCA_019239825.1 Verrucomicrobiota bacterium
AAGATCCGCAGCTTGAGAAGTTTGACAGGCTGGTAACATGTTAGTCTGGTGTAATCGATGGGTTACTTAAACGCTAAGTCGCAATTTGGTTTGTCCTGTGCTTTGGCTTTGCCGGTTAATCCGGACTTCAGCATCGATTTCTCCCGGCTCAGACAACATGCCCGCCATGTGCTCGCAGCGGGTTGTTCCACCCTTACGGTGTTCGGTACCACGGGTGAGGGGGCTTCGGTCAGTCTGGTCGAGCGCGAGCAGATTTTGGACGCCTTCTTGGCAGCTGGACTCCCTTTAAACGAGCAGGTCCTCGGCGGGGTCGCGGCCTCTGCGGTCGGCGATGCCGTCGAGCAGGCGCGATTATTGATGGATCGCAACTGTCGCGGCGTACTGCTGGCGCCCCCTTTCTATTTTAAACACGTCAACGACGAAGGCCTTTACGCCTGGTTCGCACAAGTGTTCGAAAAGTTGGGAACGCAGGCACGCGACGTCATACTCTATCATATCCCGTCGGTGACTGAAGCAGCGCTTTCAGTCGAATTGATTGGACGATTGAAATCAACCTTTCCGGAGGTGGTGGTGGGGGTCAAAGATTCCGGAGGCGACTGGGCCTATACCGAGAGGCTCCTTAGTGAGCATAGCGACTTGACGATTTTGATTGGAGATGAGCGTCATCTTGCCGCCGGTGTGCGTCTCGGGGCCAAGGGAGCTATTTCCGGATTGGCAAACGTTTGTCCGGCCGAAATCTTGCCTCTGGTTCAGTACGGTAAAGATAACTCTCGGATCATCGATCTGGTCAATGCGGTGTCGAAGTACCCGGTAACGCCAGCGGTTAAAGCACTGATTGCCCGGGAAAAGAATGACGACGGTTGGTTAAATGTGCGAGCACCTTTAACCCGGGTCTCCAGTCAACAGGCGAATGAACTCGCTTCAACTTGGGATGGCATCTTCCCCGGATGAACGGGAGCTGACGCAAGACCGCAAAGACGAAGAGAAATTTCACAGCAAGGCCACAAAGGCCACAAAGAAGCAATCTTCTGTTTCAGATCTTCGCGGCCTTTGTGGCCTTGCTGTGAAATTTTTTGTTTTTCTCCCAGCTCTTTTTGTGACTCCCCTGTGGTCTAGCTCAAGGTTGACCCCCTACGGCGTTTGACCTTTTTGTTTTGGACTTTGAGCTGGGGAAACTCGCGTTTGTCTTTATGAAAATAGCAGATCTCAACGAGCGTCGGCCAGATCTCGAGCGACGCATGAATCTGACTGATGACATCATCGACGATACGAGAAACGTTTTGCTGAAAGAAGTCGGGCTCAAAACCGTAGAAGGACCGCGCCAAGGTTTCTGCAAAAAGTAGAAGCGCCTGTTTGCGCTCAGGGATCCTGGTCGTGTCCGCAGCTTTTAAGACCCGAGCGTGTACCGTGGAAATCCGTTCCAAAATCTCTTCACTATCCCGCAACGTGACCTCGCCCTCGTAGTCAAAGCGGATGGAAAGATCGTCGACGCTTTCCAGCGAAGATTTTATTTTCTTCTTCAGGAGCGTACAGATCTCTTCGTTGAACACATCCATCGCCAACGGGCTTCTCATGTAGTTGTTTTTTACATGAGTCTGGGCCGCATCGGTATGAGCAGTGACAATGCCGTCTTGCTGGATCCATAGCCGGTAGATGTAGTCTTCGAATCTCAACCGGGTGGGAAAGAAGGGTGGTAAGCCTAATCGGTTATCGTAGCCGGCGACCCCGCAATCGATTCGCCAGTTTTTGTTGGTTACAGCGGGCCGGAAATTTTCGAGAACGTAGACCGCATTAAGCTCGTGCAGGTCATGATGCTGCTGGTTCTCGTCGTGCAGATACATCTCCAGGTAGTCGAGCGCATCGATGTCGTTGGTACCGGTGCGGAATGTCTGGGCAATCTTGACTACTGAATTTTTGGAAACCGGGCCTCGCTCCAAAAGGAGCGAATTTTCGACGGCGAACTCTTTGGTGATGTTCGTTTCCAGATCCATCGAAGTATCGATTAAAAGGTTACCACTTTCGAAGTTATCTGGCACTTCGCTTACTTTTTTGCCGAGGACGTCTTTAAAGGACATCAAGATATCGAATGATTTCTCGATGTAACCGTTATCGCCGCTCGTTTTCAGGTGCCCCCGACTGACCTCATCCGGGCGGAGCGATTCCGGGCTGCTCTCCACCAACGCGTAGGGCCGCATATCGTCATCGGCGCTGACCAAGAATGAGCCCAGTGTGTAAATGAGCGAAAAATTGCGGTTACCACCATAACTGGGCCGGAAAAGTGTCCGCACCAAGGATTCGAGTTTTTTATCCCGCAGTTTCTTGTTTAGAAACTTCAAGAACTGCTCCTTTTCTCGAGGGCCAACGTAGTAGAGGTCGTTGACGGTTTTGGTCTTCTCGAGCTGAGGAAAGTATTTCTCGTGATTGGCGAGGCTGGAGTCATCGAAGACGATCATTTTGACCGAGTGGCCGTTGGTCCAAAAATGTTCGTCGTAAGCCTCAATCGTTTCCGGGACATCACGTAGACGATAGGTCGGTATGGCAAAGACGGTCTCAGGCAATTTCATTAAATGAACAAAAGATAGATCGAGAAACAGCACTTAAAGCGAGTTGCGTGCCCTGGCAGGGTGTCACTTGTCTTAAGTCACGGATGAAGAGCGACTTATCGAATGGGCAGCATTGTTTCTCATGCTATCTTGTTTCGCATCCTGCGACCATTGTGGATGGCAAGCCTCGCAAATGGCGAGAGCACGGCGATGAGCTCGGCGCGCTCCTTGTGCGCTTTAACATCCCGCGTGGCAGGGCCTGTTTCCAAGGGCGTCGCGGCTATCCGAGCGCAGTCTCGGCACGGAGCGTTTGGTCGAAGGTACGCGCATGGGCCTGTCACGCCGAATGCGATGCCTCTCCGATTTGGGCGGGCAACATCGTAGCGGTCTGAATCTCGACTGGGGATTAGGCGTTGCGTTTCCAATCAAGTACGAATACGAGGACGAGAAAGGCCTGCTAACCAACCGATCACGGCTTTGGAGCCAAATCCGCTAACAGCTTTTCATAACGTGGATCTTGGCGAAGGGGCTCCCAATACGGCTCGCGCTTTAGAGGGCCGTAATAAAGACCGTTGGGTGCCTTGCTCAAAGAAGTGAGCATCGCAAAGGCCAGGTCCAACTCGTTTGTCCAAGCGTAAACGGTGGCCAGATTTAACTCCGGATAGGGGCCATCCACAGCGTCCTTGGAGATCGGCAAGAGGTCGACCGCGTGTTTGGCTTCCGCGATAGCGAGTTCTTTCCTGCCTAGCAGCGCGTCGATTACCGCTAACTGACTGAGCAACTTCGCATTCGCAGGCTCCTTCTGGACTCTTTGGTTTAATTGGTCTCGAGTTTCGACGAAGCTTGGGTTTGCGCCGGCTTGTTCCCCTTGGAGCCGAGCAAGCAAAATGGAATAACAAGCGACGGGAACGTTGACCCCTCCATTGGCGAATTCACCTTCGTCGTCGCCGCCATTCATCTTTTCGATGAGTGCCTTCACTTGAGTCCAATCACGATCCACGAAAGCAAAGGCGAGTCTCAGGCTTAGCACACCCCGATCGTCAGCGGTAGACGCTGGCAACGCAGCGAGTGCTGTCCGGATCGCGGTGTCATCCCCTGTCTCGTAATAGAAAAGGAATGGCTTTAGGGTTCTAAGGACTGGCTGGTCCGGATGGAGCTCGGTTAACCGATCGAAAGTCTGTTCGGCCGTGCGAAACTGGCGTACCTGCTGAAGAGTGGTAGCGAGATCTTCAACGAAAACCGAATTGCGTGGATCGTGGGTAATCGCGTCTTGAAACTTCTGGATCGCGTTTTCGAATTGTCCCTGGTGGCGATCGATATAGGCTTCGAGCGCGATCGCGTCAGCATCGTTGGGTAGGCCGCGTCTGGCGATGGTGAGCTGTACGCGTGCCTGATCATTGTCCCGATAGCAGCGGAAAAGATGAGCGGCATAAGCCAGGCGGACCTCTGGCAGGTCCGGTTCCAGGGCCAATGCGCGGCTGATTGCTGCGTCGCCCAAGGAGCGTTGTTCCGGGGTCGGACTGTAAAATAGATAGAGGAAGTCGTGTGCTTCCGCCGCACGGCAATAGGCTAGCGTGAACTTTGGATCAAGCTCGACGGCTTGTTCCAGCAGACCCACCGCGTCTGCCAACGGTTTGTGCACATCCGCAAAAGTTGCGGCAAGTCCAACGTTGATCAGCAACTCTTTAGCCCGCACATAGAGTTCATAGGCCTCAAGATTCTCGGTTGGTTTCTTTTGGATGTTTCGCTTTTCTTCAGGGGAAAGCGTGGCTGCCAGTTTGGTGGCGATGGTTTGGGCGACCTCGCTCTGAATCGCAAAGATATCGGTCCGATCGCGATCAAAACTGTCCGCCCAAATGGTTTTATCCTGGCGAGCATCAATCAGCTGGGTGTTAACCCGGACCCGGTTCGTATTGCGATTCACGGTCCCTTCCAACACCGTGGCTACACCCAAAGCGTTAGCGACTTGGCGGAGATCGCGTTTCTCGCCGCCGCGATATTGCATCACCGAGGTTCGGCTAATGACAGTGAGTTGGGCGATCTTGGCCAGATCGTTGAGAATGTCATCCTGGACTCCGTCGGCGAAATAGACGTCTTCTTTCTCGCCGCTAAGGCTTTCGAAAGGCAGAACGGCAATACTCTTTGGGGGGATGGCGGCGGCTACGGGGACAGCGTTTGATTCAATTGGTCTGTGGCCGCCAGCCACAAAGAACCAGACAAGGACGGCGGCGACCATGAACGCGCCGATTAAGCCGATCGCGGAAAGCAGCCGCTTTCCGGCGTTTGTGTGAGCAGAAGCGATCGAAGTGGGCGTTCGTTCCGGTTGCGCAGAGTTTTGGAGTGACCACGCTGCGGATTTCCCATTCAACAAGGCTTTCACTCTTTCGGTTAGATCCGGAAGGTGCCGCTCTAATGGAGCCGTGGTCGCATCGAACCAGTGTACGGTTTGCAAAAAATATCCCAAAACGTTGCGCGGTTCGACCGCTTCAGTTCGAAACGGGAGCACCGGGACATGCAAAGAGCAGGCTCTGCCTACTTCACGGTGGACATGATCAGAGTCGTTCGCGTGTCCGGAAAACACGAGTACGAACAATCGCGAGCTGGCAATACCCTGCAGGATGCCTTCGGTCCAATCGGTCCCCGGTTCGATATCGCGCGGTGCGATCCAACAAGACACTCCCGTTGACTCTAGGTGCCGGCAGATCGCATCGGCGACCTCTTTGTCTTTGCTGGAATGGCTGATAAAGACCTTAACGGCCATAAGGCGGCTGGGAGCTTTTAGCCCGCTTCGCTTGTAAATACCGGGCGTAAGTACAACAGCTGCAAGGACTAAGATTTTCTTTGACGCTCGCCTTCATGATAGCAGATTTCATTGATCAGGCAGGAATGGAATCCTGCCCCGTAAACTAACACCTCATTTTGACCATGCCAGAAGGCAAAGACAATCATCGGCAAGCCGTTGAGCATCACGAATCAGCGGCGAAACACTACCAGGACGCAGCTTACCATCACCGAGAAGCAGCCAAACATTATACCGCCGGAAACCATGAAAAGGCCGCGTACCATGCCCATATGGCGCATGGCCACCATTTGCATGCACACGATCATGCGTCAGAAGCGGCTAAACATGTTTTAGGGATGATGCGACCTCCGCAGTAGTAACATCAGCACGATAGAATCGACAACGGATGCTGAGGGGCGCTCCTAGAAAAGATAACCGGTAACCGTGAGCCGCAAATTCGGCCGCCTGGCCAGGGACTTCGATCCGAAGGTACCGCACCTCAGCTCCGTTATTGCCAGTAAGCCACAACCGCCACCGCGGCTTTCGCGGCATTGGGGTAGCCGCATGCCTGCGGATTTGGGGATGATGTTGAATGATAACCTCCTGGACTGTACTTGCGCTGCCTTTTATCACGCGTTGCAAGTCTGGAGTTTCAATGCGGCCGCTAGATCGTCCGCGCAGATGGTAACTGTTTCGGACAGTAAAGTTACCGAGCTTTACAAGCTAGCTTGCGGATACGATCCAAAAAAACCTGGGGAAGGTCCCGGCGGGAAAGCGCAACAGGTTTTGCGGTATTTGCTCAATCAGGGCGCTCCAATCGGCCAGCGCCGCCGAAATAAAATCCTCGCTTACATTGAGGTCGATCCTCGGCATGTCAACGATGTGAAACGAGCGATCAACGACTGCGGTTTGGTTTATGTCGGGTTCCATGTCCCCAAATATCTTGGGCCGCAGAATCGTCATCTTCCGAAAGTTTGGGATGTCGATCCGTCCAACCGACGAATTATCGGCGGGCACGCCGCGGTGTTACCGGGCTACGATGAGCATACTTTAGATGTCATCTCGTGGGGACGTTTTTATAAAATGACTTGGGCATTTTTCGGCAAATACGTCGACGAAGTTTATGCCATTGCCGATCAGGCTTGGATTGCCGCCACGGGTAAAACGCCGGGCGGCTTGACGCTCGAGGATCTCGAGACGCAAATGCACGCGTTGCGAGCAGCCGGCTGAACCACGGCGAGCCCGGACAATCGTAAGTCTCAGCACATTAGTCGTGATGCTGATGGCAGTCGTGTTACCATTCTCGCTCATCGGTTCCGCTATCGGGTTGGTGCCGCTACCTCCTGCCTACTTCTTTTGGTTAGCCGGAATCTTGTTAGTCTATTGCTCGGCTGTCCACTTCATCAAGAAATGGTATTTGGCGGCGGACAGGCAGGGCGGCCGCTTCTTGGGATCGTAACCAGGGATTAAAACCCCTGGCTAAGTCCTGATGTCCCTTCGGGACAACCTGTAAACCTTACGCCGTTGCCAATCGTTTCTGGTGAAGGCCTGCCTCATCGCTGGATAGACTTGCTTCGTCGGGATCGGCGCCTACCGAGTTGGCACCGGTGTTGCCGTCGCTGCTTCGTACAATTGCATACGCCACCGACGTCAGATGCGCGTTGATGCGACGGAAGCAATTCAGCAGATCGAAAAAGCTTGTATCGGGCTTTTGGCCCGGTCCCAAACGCGCCAGATGCTGTCGACGAATAGCGCGGTACCGGTCGCTGATCTCTTCTTTTTCTTGGATGAAGCGGTTTGCCATGCGCACGTCTTGAGCCATTAACAAAACCGTCGCTTTATGGACCCGTTCCAGAGTCCGGTTCACAATGTTTTCTAGCTCGCTGGAGTCTTCCGTGGGGAGTTCCTTGGTTAAGCGAGAGTAGGGGATAGCAGCGTCCACCAAATCCCGTTTTATCAGGGTCGCCGCGATGACCAATTCTTGTGAGTAATCGAGGAGATTAAACCGCCAATTAATATCTTCGTCGTTAAGGTTTTCGTCTGCGATTTGCTCCAGATAATCTTTGAGCTCGGTTTGAATGGCGACAACCCGGCCGTACAAGTCTTCTAGTTTAGTCTTCATGTCGCGATTCTGGTTCGTACACATCGTCCAGACAGTCCGTAGCATTAGTCGCAAGTGATCCAAGATCCGGGATTCCTCTCTGACGGCTTGGCTTAGCGCTAAAGAAGGTGTTTGCAGAAGGAGCGGATCGAGGAAGATCCCGGGTTCATCCTGTTCCTCCATAGGTTGGGATGGGACCAGGTAGGTAAGTCCACGGGAGATAGAAGACAACGCCGGCAGGGTGCAAAGCCCGATCACCAAGTTAAAAACGGTGTTTAGATTCGCAGCGTTCCGATCGATACCTCCGGGTACGGCGGTCATCAAGTACGACGCGAACTGGGAACCGGCCAATAATATCAAGAGGGCGAAAAAAGTTTTGAGCAGAATGCTGGCGAGCGCCAGACGCCGGCCTTCAATGCTCGCCCAGCCTGCAATCATCATGGTTAAACCGATGCCGAGATTTGCCCCGAGCACCCAGGGCACCAACACAGCACCGGTTACTAAACCGCTTTTAGCTAAACCGATGCCTAACCCGATGCACGCGGTCGAGCTCTGAAGCGCGAGCGCCAGTAACCCGGTACAGACGAAAACTAGCCAAGGGTAGTGCTCGACGATAGCAAACAGCGCTTTCATGTCTTGGCTGTTGGCGGCCAGTTTTCCCGTGTTGCTGATGATGCTCATCGCTAAGAAAACCAGCCCAAGCCCCAAGCAAATCTGTCCGGTTCCACGGAAGATCGCGCGTTGCAGAAACAGGAAGCCGAGTCCGCCGGCTACGATAAAAACACCGGCGAAGTCCTGCAAATCGAGGGTAATCAGTTGAACGATAACGGTGAGGCCAACATTTGCCCCTAAAACCACCGCCAGCATACGCCCGGCGGTCAATGTACTTTGGTTTAGGATCTGGACCGACAACACCGCGATGGCGCTGGACGAAGGAGAGATCAGACCTGCTACTATACCGGAAAAGAAAGCTTTATAACGATTCTTGGCTGTCTCCTGTAGCCACTCGACGAGCTGGTTTCCAAACAGACGGTCGAGGCCTTTCCGAAGATATCGCATCCCGAGCAGGATCAGAATGATCGCTGAAGTCAGGTTAAGTAGGGCCATGATCGTCTCCTGGTTTGGGCGGTCAGTGAATGGGTCCAACCTGTCACATGTTGGTCGGACTTCCACGATAGAAAGGATCAAGGATTCGCCCGCGCACCCGTTTAGCACTAAACAAGCTCATAACAGGATCACCAACGGAATCGGGCCAGATTTAGTTAATGTCGTCCAAAACATAAATCGCAATGTGCGCTCCGATCGTTTCCGGGTGTTCCAGCCGAGGTTAACGAGCAGTTGCTTAGGACGGATCACGCGCTGATAGGAATATCGCGAGGTTGCCAGATACGTTCCAAAGCGGCTTGCCTCCAGGCTTTGGGAACAAACGCACTACGGGAACATGCCAAGCTTATTCGAGGACGAGTACGACGACGAGTACGAGAACGAAAAGCGGCAGGAGCTTTTTTTTGTAACGATAGATGGCGAAGGCCAAACACTTGCCACATCCGCCGTCTGGCCGAAGTGCGTAACAAAAAGCCTGTGGGGAAGGGACGTGCTGGCTCGCCCGTCCCTGGCCCTATCGTTAGCGATTTATTTAGCTTGTATCCTGACTTGTTGGGTGCCACCGGAGTTAGTTGGCACGTGGATCTCTTCACCTCGGTTTGTATTGACGATCTGGAATGCGGCGGGCGAATTGTTCAGCCGCACCGACTTGATCTGGGTATTAACCGGGAAGGTGTATCCGATGGTTAAGCTCCAGCCAGCCGGAGCCGAAACCGTCGTGACATAGTTTATTCCTGCACGCTTCACTGAGACGGCGATCTGATCGGAGCCGACGTGCAGATTGTTAATCGAGAGCTCTTTCCAGGAATCGGGCAGGTCTGGCACGACCGCCAAAGTTTTTGCGGGAGCATCCGGCTTGATCCCGAGGTATAGCGCCTCGAGCGGCCAGTGAATGCCATAGGAAGACCAGGCCTGCATGACCATAGCCCCGCCGAATGGGTTGCCTCCGCTGAAGTAACTGTAATCTGGACTGGGGAATAACTCCGGTAATGCGCCGGGCTGCTCGACGTCCAGTTCATCGGCGACGAATTCAATATATCTAAGCGATTGGTCCATTCGCCCGTAATTGGCCTCAGCGATGGCCATTACACCGGTATTCACCGCGGAGGCTTGACGACTGCCCTGAATGGCCGGGAGGCTTTGGCCTTGTTGATAGAAACCAGTCGTTCCGGTAAAGGTAGAAGACTCAAGTTGTGGGAAGACCGTTGCCGCGTCCGCCGGCAAAGCGAAACTCGTCTCCATCGGTGTAGCATTTATCCAGTAGAGCTGCTCCAACTGGCTGTACCCAGGTCCGGAGCCTAGTGTTGCAGTGGGATCTGTCGGTACCGCTTGACTGAGGCCCAAAGAATCGGCAAAGAGACCCTGACTCGAGATCCACCAGTCCGGCCTGAACTTGCTAAGCAGCGTGGCAGCCTGCGTTGTGGCCATTTTACTCGTGGCGGTGTCTCCTTTGCTATTCGCCATTTCGGCCAGATCATTCAGCGCGCGAATGGTGTACACGGCTACATCGAGTTTCACCGCTCCCATGCCATTCGCTTCGACCATGCCGGCACCTTCAGGCCAACCGTCCGGATTTAAATTGGCAGTAACCAATTTACTGGTGATATAGCTGAGCCCGGCCTTGATGAAATCGTAGTTGTCGTCCCGAACAGAATCATCGCCCGACCAGCGCCAGAGGGTGGCAGCCGCGGTGGCGAACTCCGCTGTTTCGTTTACGTCACCGTCTTGCGCATTGGTGCCAAAGTAGATCGAGCCGTCGGTGACGATCTCATGTAGTACTTTGCCGGTGGAGCCATTCACCAACTGTGAAACCTGCCGGATAGTAGCTAAATGGTTCTTTGCTTCTTGCCATTGCCCAATCGCGGACAATGAAAAGGTGCTATAGGCGCCATCTGTACCGAAAAACCAGGGATAATCCGGGTATCCAGCGCCGAAGCCGGAAAGAACGGAAAATGTCGGCGTGAGCGGGGACGGGTAGACGGTTCCTTCCTTGGTATCACGAACCATCATATCGCGAACCGTTCTTTGCATATCAGCCAAGTTCAGTTTACCCCAATCAAAAGCAGCCTGTATGTCGGTGTCTGGCACCCGGATTTGTGCCTGGGAAAGCACGTTCTGTCGCCCGGAGATTTTTTCGCTGAGCAGTTCATCCGGAGACGCCAACCCCGTCGTCAGCGCTCCCGAAGCCTCCGACTCATCCACATTCGAGCCTGCAATGGCGAACCAGACCGTCGTGCTGGATTTTCCTTTGAGATTGACTTGAAAACTCAGAGCCCCGGTAGCGCCGTTGTGCTTAGATGTGTTCAGGGGATAGCTAGGGCCAAGTGGTTGAAAACCTGTCTGGTGATCCTGCGGGTCCAGGGCCGCACCGACGAGCGCATACCATGCCGCGCGGCTAAGCGCAGGTTGTGCAGGTTGAAGGAACTGCAGCGCTCCCAGTGTCGAATCAAAAGAGACTTGATCCTGTAGATGGAGTGATTCGGAGGTGGGGGTGGTACCACTCCATGGATAAGCCGGAATCAATTCGCTTTCAGCTTGGATGGCCAGGGTGAAGCTGGTGTCACCTGGACTGGAGTTGCTCAACTGCACTCCGATCAGCACGACCGGCAATCCGTCCGGGGCGAATTGGGTCTCGCTGATCGCAAGCCCGTTAGTCGGTGGTAACTCCAACCGGACATAGCCTTCGCCACTGACGAACTTTGTAGCTGCAGGCAACAGGTTGCCATTCAAGAAAAACTGGAACTGATTGAGGAGTTTGATCGGGTGTGCCCATACGCCACCCATTTGCCCGGTAATGTGCCAGCCTATTCCGTTCGGATTGAGGCTGACCGCCGGAACCTGGCTGCCGTCCTGGACGCCGACGACGTAGGCGCGATCACCCGCGGCCACGTAACGCTTCATATTCAGGTTTTGCTCATTTTCCCTTTCGAGGGGCTGATTCTTCAATGGGATCTGTGCTGCCCGGATGCCCGGCGCGGCCAGAAGAGAACCAGCTATCAGCACGGTCCATATGCTTAATCGAGGTTTCACTTTATGTTCCTTTGTTGTTGGGGTTTCATCTGGGCTTCCGCCCAAGGTGAGGAGGGGGAGAAAGGAATCTTCCTAGCCCGCATTTTTCCTGACGAGGCTAGAAGGTCTGATCTGGTGTTCGCAGGTAGAGCGAGCTCCGTCCTTATGGTTAAACCCAAAATATCAGGCTCATCGTCCATGATGCGCTCTTCCTGTTTAGGACCGCGTTGTTCTTGGCGGACGTGCTACCGAGCCTCGCTCGATCAACTCAATCGAAAGCAGCCGCAACTCCGAAGTGTACGGTACATCTCCGGCGACGATCGAAGCTGCCACTTGCCCCTTGGTTCTTGACGGCTGCCGAATTGTGGTCAGCGCAGGAACACAGCTGGTGGCTTGGGGTATGTCGTCAAATCCGACGATGGAAAGATCTCGCGGCACCTGTAACCCGAGTTGAGCGGCAGCGTGCAGCGCCCCGATCGCCATCCGGTCGCTCATGGAGAATATCGCGGTTGGCCGGCCGCGTTTTTGTTTCAGGAAACTCTTGGTCCAAAAAGACGCTTCGGCGTCGTCATTAGTCCGAATCTCGTAGATTGGGACTACTGCCGGATCGACCCTAACCTTCCTTAAGGCATCGGCGTACCCAAAAAGACGTTGGCGCGTCACCGGGGCGTAACATTTTTTGACTCGTTCATCGGTTACCGGGCCGGAGTATCCGTCGGGCATCATTTCCAAAGATAGAATGGCTATCCGGCGGTGGCCGAGTTGTAAGACATGATGAGCGATCGCCCTGGCCGCGGCTCGATCGTCGATTCCAACAGCTGCGACCGCGGGGAGCTTGCTCATATCCACGGTCACCGTGGGCAGCTGTCTGCCCAGGATGCGTTTGACAATCGAACTATGGTCGGGGATAGCGTAGAGAATGAAGCCATCGACGGCCACTTTGTCGACGGCGGTCAGCTGGGAGCTATCCGGCACTGGAGGTAAGACGGTTAACCCGTACTGGTGTTTTTCGCAGACCTCGGAAATTCCGGCCATAAAGGCGGACGCGTTGGAATCTTCAAAGAGGTGCGGAATAGGATCGGGATTAAAGAGGGCGATGGCACCAGCCAGCCCGGTTCTGAGCATTCTACCAGAGGGGCGGGGTCCGTGGTAGCCAAGGCTGGCGGCGGTAGAGAGAATGCGTTGCCGTAGACTGGCTGACAGTTCCTCGGGACGGTTAAAAGCGTTTGATATGGTCATGGCCGAGACGCCGAGGTGCTTGGCTAAGGACTTCAGGTTCACCCCGTCTCGCAGAGGTGCATTAGATTTTGCTGGGGGGAGCCGGCGCACAAGGCAAATCCGTCCTAGTGACTATAACGTTAAAGATAACAAAATCTTTCCTATTACCTTTAACGTTAAAGTCAAGGCCTTTCTCCCTTTGCTTCGAGAGGGACGGGCCCCACTCGTCCGGGTACCGTTGAGGATACCGAGTTGAAGGTTGAGCCGAATCAAAAACACAAACATGGACGACCAGGAGCTCGTCCCTACCGAACTCAGCGATAGGAATCGCTTGGCGTCGCGTTTGAATTCATGGGTGAGCCCATGAATCCTGTATTCCAACCAGAATCTTCTGAGGCGCAACCGGCCAGAAAAGTGAGTGCGCCCAGACCCACAGCGGTTGCGATAAATAAGAGATAGCCCTTCATAAGGGCCAACCATTCACGGCTCTTTTTTGGGAGTCAAATAATGCTCGTTTGACGGCTCGGGTGCGTTTTAGGCGGCCGTGATCCGGTAGGGTGAGGCTCCCGAACGATCTTACGATTTTTGCGAAGGATCAGAATTTTGTGACGGGAGGCGTGTGGCTAGACCGACAGACGCGCCGAGCCGTGGCCCAGCGCTAGTCCCCGGCTCGGCGGGCGTCCAGTCCTATAACACGATCCGGCACGAGAAGATTCGCGGCCCTGCGAATGCCGTGAGTTATTCGGGGAGCCTCGCCCTACCAAAGGATGAGTGGGAGCTCTCCCTATCGGACCATCCAACAAAAGCTGCTGTCGTCGTAAACATTGAGATGACAAAGTCTTACTCATTGTCGAGTTTGAGGGCGAAGCAAACGCGGAGACAACCTATGCCAGACGAGAAGACGGTTAGAATTCCGAATGGACTACGCGGAATGGATTTGTTGGATACGCCGCTTTGGAACAAGGGAACGGCGTTCAGTGATCGGGAACGAGATGTTTTTGGCCTGCATGGGGTGTTGCCTCCGCAGGTTGAGACGTTAACTGAGCAGGCGGGCCGTGCCTACGAGGCGTACGAAGCGTTGGACAATGATTTGGAGCGCCATATTTACCTGCGGCAGCTGCAGGATACCAACGAAACCCTGTTCTATCGTCTCACGCTTGATCATACGGTCGAGATGATGCCGATCGTTTATACGCCAACCGTGGGTTTAGCTTGTCAGCAGTTCAGCCATATTTATCGGCGTCCTCGCGGTTTGGCCATTTCATATCCGTTAAAGGATTCGATCGAACGGATATTGCGCAATCGGCCTAACCCCGAGGTCGATGTGATTGTGGTTACGGACGGAGAACGGATCCTGGGCCTTGGGGATCAGGGCTTTGGCGGTCTGGGTATTCCGATTGGGAAACTGTCGCTCTATTCGCTGATCGGCGGCATCCATCCTTCACGGACGTTACCGATCATCCTCGATGTTGGTACTAACAATCCTGAACGACTGAGCGATCCTGAATATCTCGGTTGGCGGCACGAAAGAATCAGCGGCTCAGAATATCACGATTTTATCGATCGCTTTGTGGACGCGGTTAAGGCGGAACTACCGAGAACCTGTCTGCAGTGGGAAGATTTTGCGACGCCTAACGCCAGACCACTCTTGCTGCGTTATCAGAATGAATTACTCACCTTTAATGATGATGTTCAAGGTACCGCAGCGGTTACCTTAGGGGCAATCATTGGGGCGTCTAAAGTCGCGAAGAAAAAGATCTCGGATCACCAAATCGTTTTTGTCGGTGCAGGCTCAGCGGCCATCGGCGTGGCCGATTACTTACGATTCGCGATGTTATCTGAAGGTTTATCTGAGAAAGAAGCGGTAAGCCGATTTTGGATCGTTGATAAAGACGGGTTGCTGAACTCGGATCGTCAAGATCTGGTGGAAGAACAGAAGAGATACGCTCGAGATCGAAACGAACTCGCGGATTGGCCTCGGAATGGGCACGGCACGATTGGCTTACCAGAACTGATTAAGAAGATTAACGCAACGGTCCTGATCGGTCTCAGCACGGTACACGGTATATTTTCTGAGCCGATTGTTCGCGAGATGGCCAAGAAAACCGAACGGCCAGTCATATTTCCATTGTCCAACCCAACCAGTCATTCTGAGGCGGTTCCGGCGGATTTGATTTCTTGGACGGAAGGTAGAGCGCTGGTCGCTACCGGCTCACCGTTTGGTCCGGCTAAGTATGATGGAAAGAATATCGACATTGCTCAATGTAATAATGTGTACATTTTTCCTGCGGTGGGCCTTGGGTTAGTCGCGTCGCAAGCGCAGCGAGTGACAGATAAGATGCTGTTGGCTGCGGCAAATGCGTTGGGCGAGAACTCGCCCGCCATCAAAGACCCCACGGCTTCGTTGCTACCGGGCTTGCAAAACATTCGAGAGATTGCCCGCGAAATAGCGTTTGCTGTCGGGATAGCGGCGCAGCAAGAAGGCTTGGCTCCCAAGAGTGATGAGACTGAGCTTCGCCGCCGGGTTACAGAGTCGCAGTGGAAGCCGGAGTATGTCGGGTATCAGCCGTAGCGAGCGGCAGAGTAATGGAGGATGGCGTGCTGGCCGGAACCAGCAGCGAAGCTGCGACTCAAGATAGCCTAGTTAGAAGAAACTCAGGTGGTTCAATCCTTCCTGCAAGTCTACGTCTACCGGAGCCGGACGTGCGTTGCTCAGCAGATAGACAAGTTGCATTGGGCTGGCGTCTACCGGCACTTCGCGCGGGTGATCGTTTTCATTGTCGACAATCCATTCGGATTTGTCGGGTAAGTTATAAACCACGAACACGTGACTGCCGGTAATGCCGCTGTCGCGAAGGTGCCATCGATAAAAAATCAGCCGGCCGTGGATGCCGTTGGCGGCAAGTCTTGAAGAAAGAGCGACTGCATAGTCCATGCATTCACCATCTTTACCTTTGCCATGGATCGCCGGGTCGCTGGCCAGACGATAATGTAAAGGCTCTTGGCTGACCGAAAAGGCGCTAACCAGCAGGCCAGCGCCAACAAAAACAAACACCGCTATTATAATGCGTTTCATCGTTACCCTCCGGTTCTGGCTGACGCGATATCTCAGTCCGGCCTATTTATCTCCCCTCGAACACAGCAGTCCTCTTTTCCGTTATGGAGTTCGAGCAGGGGAAGCTGCCCGTCGGTAAGGTTTGGACCTGAGAGAGGAATCCTCTCTCACGAAGGAAATTTTCCTTCGCCGATTTCGAAAGGGTTGCTCAGACTGAGAGCTTAGCGTGTCCTAAGCTTCTTGACCGATCCCACCCTTTCCTTAAGCGCTCCAGAGAGCGTGTGGAACTGTGCGTACTTCATAATCAACACGCGTTTTAGATATAGCATGTTGTGTGCCAGATGCTTTCTCCCAGGGAGACGCCGGCTACTGATCTCACTTGTGCGGAAAATCGTCCATTCCGACCGGACGGATGGGAAAGCCGGAAGAGGTGGGGGGCTGCGCCGTTTTCCTGACTTCAGAAGATTCCAACGATGTGGTTGCACAAACCTACGTAGTGGATGGCGGGAACTGGATGGCCTAGGGGGTTCAAGGTTTAAAGTTTTAAGTTCTAGGTTCTAAGTTTTAGGTTCTAAGTTGGTGCGGTTCCGCCGCGAAATGGTTTCTGTGAGCGAGTCTCCCAAGCTCGCCTAAGCAACTTTGAACCTAAAACCCAGAACCTAGAACTCAGTGGGAGATGGCGGCGAACTTTTCGTCGATTGACCGGAGTCGTCTTGATAAGTCGCGCGCGATATTCAGGATGACGATGGCGTACTGATCCGGTTGATGCCGGTAGAGGTGGTACAGGTCAGTGCCTTTCAGGGAAAAAAGAGAGGCCGGTTCGGCAGCCCGTAATGAGGCGGAGCGAGTCACGCATTCGATCATGGACATTTCCCCTAGAAAATCGCGTGATCCGAACACTGCGAGGATGGTTTCTTTCGGTTGGTCAAGGTACTTAACTACCTCTACTCGGCCTGTATGAATAATGAACATCCGGTTGCCGGCCTCGCCTTCTCTGACAATGACTTGTTTATCGTCCACGGAGACTTCTTCGGCGACTTTAACCAACTCTGACAACGCAGCTCCATTGAGACCCGCAAAGATCGGAATGGTACTCAAAAACTCCTGACGCTCATTGGCGGGGACCATAGAGTTGTGGGTTCTAAGTTATAAGTTGTGGGTTCGAAGTTAGGGGGGGCCATCTGCCAAAACCGTGGTTATTCGACAGACCGCCAGGCGGAGGTGCAGCGAACAACTGTAAAACTTAAAACCTAGAACTTTATTTGCTCGCAGCGACTTTGTTTACCAGATCCGGCAAAGTTCGCGTACTGATCGGTTTGACGACGTAAGCGTCGCACCCGGCAGCGATAGCGTCTTCTCGGCTGTAGCGCTCTGGATAAAACGTAACCGCCAATACTGGGATTTTTACCGAGCGCGGATCGGATCGCAATTTACGGACGAGGGTCAACCCATCGGTATCCGGGAGCATTAGGTCTATAATGATCATCTCCGGTCTCTCGCGATTAATGGACTCGATCGCTTGGCTTGCGGCTCTCGCGCCACTGACGCGATGGCCGGCCGCACTTAGGACAACGTTGACCAGCTTCAAATGCAACGGGTTATCTTCTACGGCCAAAATTTTAATGGGCGTCCTCCATTCATTCGTTAGGTTTTTGCTTTTCCCGGCGTTGCAGTAGCTCGGCGACTTGGGCGGGTAGTTCGCGCGTGTTAATCGGTTTAGTCACATACGCATCGCACCCCGCTACGATAGCCCTTTGCCGGTCTGCTTTCATCGCAAACGCAGTCAGTGCTACGATAATGATGTCTGCCGTTGGCGGATCGCTTTTCAGCCGTTTGGTTAACGTAAGGCCATCGATCCCGGGAAGGTCGACATCCAAGAGGATTAGGTCAGGCGGATCCTCTTGCACGCTGGCCGCGGCTTTCTCGCCATCATCGGCCTTTAGCACGCGATAGCCCTCAAAGGCGAGAAGATCAGAGACCAATTTCAAATTGATCGGGTTGTCGTCAACTACCAGGACGGTAGCAGCGGGTTTTGCCGGCCGCGGTTCTGTATCGTTCGGTCTCAAGATTGGTGGTCAGAATCAAACGGCGGTAAAACTATTGGCAGCACAATCGTGAATTTTGTTCCTTTGCCGAATTCGCTCTCTACGTCAATAGCTCCGGACTGCAATTCAACAATTCTTCGCGTCAACGCCAAACCTAATCCGGTTCCTTGACCTCGGCGTTGCCCTGGGTTGATCTGCTCGAATTGCCTGAACAGGCGCTTCAGATCTTCCGGCTTGATGCCGATCCCGGTATCCGCAACCACCAATCGAAAACGGTCTGAGCCGATCTTGGTGGTGACCACTTCAACCGAGCCGCCTTCGTCGGTAAACTTGACCGCGTTCGAAAAGAGGTTGTAAAGAACCTGCTTAAAACGGTTCCGGTCGAGTGTGACCTCGTCAAAATCGGGGTCCAACCTAATACTGATCTGGAGTTGCTTCTTCTGGGCGGTGAGCTCGAGGGCTGCATAGACATCGTCGACGGCTTTGGCGATCGAAAATGCTTCGGCGGCCAGCTCCATTTTCCCCGCTTCCACCTTAGCGAGATCGAGCACGTCATTAATGACATGTAAGAGGTGTTTCCCGCTGTGCAGGATGTCTTCCAGATATTCTTTTTGTTTCGGGCTAAGGGGGCCCGGCTTTTCGTCAGCTAAGAACTCGGCAAACCCGATAATGCCGTTGAGCGGCGTCCTGAGCTCATGAGACATGTTAGCGAGAAATAAGTCTCTAGCTTCCAGCGTTTTGCGCAGCTCAATGTTTTTTTCCTGAAGAGCCAGCTCCATCTTTCTCCGTTCAGTCCTATCCCGGATTACTTTGCTGAACCCCAGGAGGCGACCGTCAGGGTCTAACACTCTACTCGTGGTGACTCTGGCCCAGAACCTTTGGCCGTCTTTGCGAACCCGCCACCCTTCATCTTGTGTCTGAGCATTGACCAAAGCAGCCTGCAACGTTTTCGCAGGTTTGCCATCGGCTCGGTCCTCTTCGGGATAGAAACAGGAGAAATGTTTTCCGATGATTTCGTCGGCTCGATACCCTTTAAGTCGTTGCGCGCCGGCATTCCAGGTGGCAACCCGGCCGTTCGCATCCAGCAGAAAAATGGCATATTCCTGGAGGCTCTCTATAAGCAGTCGCATCGAGTCCTCGCGCTCTCGCAGCACTGCCTTGTCCCGGGTCAATCGCTCAGACTCGTTCATCATGCCGTCTAATATGCTCTGAAGGTATCTCGGAGTAATAGATTTCGAAAGCGCAAGCGGCGGGGAGCAAGAGTGGTGGAGTGGCGGTTGCGCTGGGGTGCTGAGGGAGAATTAGTATGGCGCTGTCAACAATGAGACGTAACGGAGGATCGTTTGGTCTCTGGTTTCGGTGGTTTGAAAGACTTTAAAGCTCTTACGGAGCACGTCTTCATCAAAATCCAGGGCCGAAACTGTCGGCCCTGGGGTATGGTTTTGACTCGCCACGGCGCGTCCTCGCCTGACGTCTGCCACTTCGTAGAGCTTGGCCGCGACGCAGTCCCGCGGCTGCGGGAGGAGTCGGGAGTTCATCCCTACCGCTTTTACCGGCCTACGACTGATCGGCCGCGAATTGTTGTTGGAATGCTTCCGCTCTCTTCTTGAGCTCATCTGGGGGTACGTCTTCGACATGAGTCGCGATGCCCCAAGAATTACCGAATGGGTCTTTTACGGCTGAGGTGCGATCGCCGTAAAAAGCGTTCTCCGGTGCTCGGACTGACGTCGCACCTGCCTTGAGCGCACGCGCATAAGCGTCATCAACGTCGTCGACATAAACATACAGGGCATTGACCCTCGCGGGCCATTGTGGTTGCGCATCCGCTACCATCAGTGCTGAATCACCAATGTTCAATTCAGCATGCATGATCTTCCCGCCGGGCCCGTCCATTCTGAAGCGGTCTTGGGCGTTGAAAACCTGTTTGATGAAATCGATGAATTCTTGGGCGCCCTCGACAGTGAAGCTTGGGGTAATTGAGTGATATCCTTCAGGGATCGATTTGGTGGCCATAGGATTAGTTGCTTGGATTTGTTGGGTTGGGGTTTGGTAGATCTCGGGTTTTGGACAGAAAATTGAGACCTGGCTACGTCTTCGGGACTTTGTAACTAATCAGTGAGTCAGTAAACAGTGTAGGAGAATCGGAGTGAGAGTAAACGAGTGGGGTTGTTCGAGAGGGTGAACTGGGAAGAAAATCTTATAGAGGTCGAACCCGATCTCGTGTTCATATGTTCAAATGAACATGTACACTCATTTAGCCTTGTCAAGATCGGATTGCTAGGTAAGTCAGCCTTAGATACCCCCAGATAGTCCAGCGATAGAAGCTAGCGTGTCCGGTAGTTGCCGGAAGGCTCGCTCCGCGGCCTTGCCAGCAAGACCGCTTCCAGGACGCTGCTGGGCTGCAACGTCACATGCACAATTCGCCTGAGACCTTCCCTGAGGATGCTCCCTTCGTTCCCGTGGAGATTGGACAGGAGACTCCCGGCATTAATGCGATTCTTCAGCGATCGCATAACACGCAGTTGGTTCTCCACTTATTTCAACTGTATCGCCGCCTGACGCGGGCGGAAATTGCAGTGCGAACCGGCCTGACATTCCAGACTGTGGCTAACATTTTGGAAAGGTTGTACAAACGCCGCTGGGTCCGAAAGCTGCCCCCGCAACGCTTAACCGCCCGCGGCGCCGAATCCGTACCTTTTGAATTGCGCGGAGATGCTGCCTGCAGCATCGGACTGCAGATCGATCGCGACCAGATCTCTGGATTGATCCTCAACCTGGCCGGCGAACCGCTAGCGAGAAGATCGATCTCGGTTCTTTCGCCTTCGCCGAATCAAGCATTGAAGACACTAGGCAAGTTCGTGAAAGAGTTCAGAGCGATCTCCGGAATAGAGGGACATCTGCTTGGGGTCGGAATCGCTTTTTCGGGTTTATATGATGCGATTCGGGACCAGATCGATCATCCTCATCTCCTGTTAGCGGAAGGATGGAAAGGATTAAGAGTTAAAGAAGTATTTCGCGACCTGTCCAATCCCTCTTCCGCCTCCGCGAGCTACGGCGCGACAACGGCGGGCTTTTCCCGCGGGCACGGCAGAACGGCGAGTCCCGTGTCTCTGATCCAAACCGATTCGCACGCGGCGGCCGTCGGCGAATATTGGGAACGATTTGGTCAAGCGCCGCGATGTCTGGCTTATGTCTACTTTGGCATCGGACTAGGCTGCGGGATTATCTATCGCGGCCGGCACTTTGGAGGAAGTGACGGGTTAGCGGGAGAGATTGCGCACTTGCCGGCAATCCTGGAGACAGAACAGCGCCAGACGGCCCGGCTTTGTGAATGTGGCCGCAGAGGCTGCCTGGAAACCTATTTTTCGTTTTCAGCGTTTCTCCGAGAACTGGGGCCGGCGGATTGGAAAGGAAGAGCGCCGGACGCCTTAGTCGAATCGGTTCGCAAAGAGAAGAAGGAACGGTATCGCCGTTGGGTCAACCAGGCTGCGCGCCGATTTTGGATGGTTCTCCCGGTCCTGGGATCGCTATTGAATCCTGGGATCGTGCTGTTAGGTGGACCGGGTCCGGCGGTTTTGTTGGATGACCTGGTGGCGGCGCTAGCAGACATACGTAACAACGAGCACGGCGATGATCGGTTATTTTATCCTCGAGTGGAGCGGGCCCGGCTGAACCAGGACGCCGCGTTGATCGGGGTTGCCACCGGAGTGTTGTACGAAGCGTTGCGGCCGGTTTTCGGGTTGAAAGATTAATTCAATGAAAGACGGTATTGAGGAGGAAGCGCAAAAACTAGGGGTGACGGTGGATATCTCTGCCGCACCTTCTGAAAGTCGACCTGCAAGCGCATCGGCGGCACTAGCTTCTTTGGTGGCCGAGGAAGAATTCCCTCGGTTGTGGTTGGTGGGCTCCTCATCATCACGATCGGTAACGGGCTGAACATTTTGCAGATCGCTACCTTCTATCAGCGCGCTGACTTTCTGCGTGAGAAGTGAGAAGTGAGAAGTGATTGGTGAGAGGTGAGAGTGAGAGGTTTGTTCGGTGCCTATCGAGTGGTGAAGAGGGGTTGTTGGGGATGATGGGTCGCGGAGCCGATTACCAAGCAGAGAAAACTATGAGTAAACCAAAGATAATGATCGATCCGCAGCCGCGGACGATGGACATGATTTTCAGACCGGATGCGCAACGGCGCTTGGCTGAAATTGCTGAGTTGACGGTATTTGAAACCGGACGAATGCCGGCCGAGATGGTGGAAAGGGTCTTGCCGGAAAGCGAGATACTCATAGGCCAAACGGATCTACCGCTGGAACGCTTAGGCCGGGCGAGTAAGCTGCGCACCATCTTCAATGTTGAAGGAAATTTTCTGCCAAACGTTGATTATCAATTCTGTTTTGAGCACGGGATCAGAGTACTCATTGCCAGCCCGGCCTTTGCGGTGGCGGTGGCGGAAAGCGCTTTAGGCTTGGCGCTCGATCTGTGCCGAGGGATCAGCCGCAATCACGGGAAATTCAAAACCAGGACGGAAGATTACGGACTGGAGAGTAATCAGGGTTGCCATTTATTTACCGGACTTAAGGTCGGTATTATTGGGTTCGGGGATTTGGGGCGAACGTTTCGTCCGTTGGTGCAGCCGTTTCATTGTCCGGTCAAAGTCTATGATCCCTGGCTGCCTAGCCGGGAAATTCTGCGCTATGACTGCGAGCCCGCGAGCCTCGAAGAGGTTTTATCCTGGTCGGATGCGATCTTTGTTTTTGCCGGTGTGACCACAGAGAACCAAGGCTTTTTGGGAAAACGGGAGTTTGATCTTATCCGACCGGGCGCGCTTTTTATCTTGATGAGTCGGGCGGCAGTGGTGGATTTCGATGCTTTGACTGACGCGGTTCGCAACGGTCGACTGCGGGTCGCAACCGATGTGTTTCCGGAGGAACCGCTTTCGCCTGATCACCCAATTCGAGATCTGGAAAACACGGTTCTTTCCGCTCATCGATCCGGCGGAATGACGGAAGCCTTTATCGAGATCGGAGATATGGTTTTGAGCGATCTGGAATTGCTGGTTCGAGGTCTGCCGCCGGTGAGTTGCAAAGTAGCTCAACCGGAGACCGTGAGTCGGTTTCGCGGAAAGCCGGTGGAGAGGAGCTAGGAGGGCGAATCGGCGAAAGAGCGAAGGTCACCGACTGCTGGCCTATCAGGGGTTCAATTCGGTGTCGGCTTTGCCGGTCCGCATATCAACCGGAAAAGAAACGTGCGTGTGAGCAATGAGCCATTTGCCGTTAATTTTTTTTGAAGGAGCTGATCGGGTATTAGATCGCCGTGGCTATAAAGATTTCGCTCCTACGGAGGTGGTCGGCCGCGAATAACAGGCGCACGTTTTTTAATTCGGCGGCAGCTCACTTACCATTTCGCTCCGTCGCCCATTCGCCGATTCGCCGTGTCGTCCTTACGCTCCCGTTAGCTCTTCGGTAGCAATCGCCCGCTGATGTTAGCTCCTGCTAACAGTGCCACCACCGTGAGGCCGGTGGCGCAGGCAAAACCTGTTGTCATGGAAAACGACTGCATAATCGTACCCAGTAAGGCTACGCCTACGGTACCACCGACCTGGCGAGCGGAATTGAGGAGGCCGGAAGCGAGGCCTGAGTGTTTAGGATCGGACGAGGTCAAAACGCCCGCAGTCATCGCGGGCATGATCGAACCCATCGCCGCTCCTAATATCCCGAGTCCGGCACCAATGAGCCAAAGCGTGGGAACGAAAGCGCTTGCTACCAGCGTAGCGGAACCGATCGCGGCTACGGCAAATCCGATAGAGATACGCGGGCGCAAGTATCGGGGCCCATTTCTGCTACTTAGCAGCCGACTGACAATTGTCGGGAACAACGTAAATGGGGTTAGAACGGCACCGGCGGCGAAAGGTCCCAAGGACAAAGCATTCTGCAGATAAACGGACTCCACAAACAGGATGCCATACATCGAAAAATTGAGAATGAAACCAGCGCTGATGCAGGTCGAGAAGGTAGTTTTAGAGAATAGAAAACCAGGAAGGACTGGATGACGGCTCTGGCGCTCGAGCCAGACGAACAGAGCGATGGAAAGGATGAAGCAACCGAATCCCCCCAGAGCGGAGCTGCTGCTCCAGCTTTGGCGGCCGGCCTCGATCAAACCGTAGGTGAGAGCAAGTAAGGCGAAGCCGAGGGTTGCTTGACCTGGCCAGTCGATGCGGCGAGGGGAGTCCACCCGCGCCTCCTCAGTCCAACGGTGGTTGAGCCAGATGGCAACGATGCCAACCGGAACGTTTAACCAGAAGATGCTGCGCCAACCGATCCAAGCCGTCAGTAGCCCTCCTAGAACTGGGCCTGCGGCAAACCCTAAACTAGCAGTATTAGCCCAGGCGCTTACGGCGTGACCGCGTTCAACCGGACCTGGAAAAGCATGGGATAAAATGGCGAGGGAAGCGGGGACCATGATAGCCGCTCCTAGGCCCTGGACGACGCGGGCGCAGATCAGCACCGACAAGGACGTGGACAAAGCCGAGAGCAGAGAGGCGCCGGTGAACAGGATCAAACCCAGCTGATAAGATCGTTTAACGCCAGTTCGGTCGCCGATGGCGCCCGCTGCGAGCAGTAGGCTAGCAAACACTAACGTATAGCTGTTTACTACCCATTGCAGGTTGCTGATACGATTTCCGAACTCGTGTCCCAGCACCGGAGTGGCGACGTTCAGAGCCGTCGTATCGAGCAGAACCAAGAAGAACCCAAAGCAAACCGCAAACAGGGTCCTTCTCTGACGGCCTTCCACCTTTGGTTTTACGGCCGGCACATCTGCTTGGAGTCGGTCGGTTGTGTCCACCATAGGCGGAGAATAAAGCTCACGGATCCATCTTTTAAAATGATTCTTTTAAATACCATCCATCTGATTTATTGATTGGTATGAACGTGTCCGATCTGAATCTCTTTGCGGCTGTGGCTAGGCACGGCAGTATCACAAAAGCGGCGCGCAGACTGAATACGGTGCAGTCCAACGTAACGACCCGGCTCAGGTTGCTAGAGGAAGAGTTGGGTGTGTCACTGTTTCAGCGGCATCACCACGGAGTGACGTTGACGCGATCGGGACATGAGTTGCTGCCGTACGCTCACCAACTGGACGTTCTCCTGCAGAAGGCGAAATGTGCGGTCTCAGCCGATGGTGCGACCCGAGGTTCGCTGCGATTGGGATCTATGGAGACCACCGCCGCGGCGCGATTGCCGGCGTTATTGAGGAGGTATGTACCGGCCCATCGAAACGTGGACGTGGCTATCGAGACTGGAACTACCCGAGCCCTGACCCAGGCGGTACTGGAATATCGCTTAGACGGAGCTTTCGTGGCTGGGCCGGTTGAGCTGGATGAGCTGGAGCAGACACGCAGTTTTGTGGAGGAGCTAGTTCTGGTCAGCTCGCCGGAGTACAAATCGATAACCGATGCACTGGAGCAGGGCAAAATCCCTAAAATGTTCGTCTTTCGAGTGGGTTGTTCGTATCGCCAGAAGTTGGAACGGTTCCTGGCTGGTCGCGGCCTTAATTTGGTCAACCAGCTCGAGATGGGCACATTAGAAGGGATTATCGGATGCGTCAGCGCTGGGCTCGGAATTACGATGATGCCGTTCTCTGTCGTGGAACGGCAGGTTAAACGCGGAGAGGTGGCGATTCATCGCTTGGCGCCGGACGATGCGCGGGTTGAGACGGTGTTTATTATGCGCAGGGATATGATCCGTTCGCCGGCGTTGGAAGAGTTTATTTCAGTAATCAGTAATCAGTAATCAGTGATTGGTGATTGGTGATTGCTGATTTTAGCTTTTCGAGCGGCGTGATGCTGTTTGTGAACGCAGTGGTGAACAAAACAAAGAGCCGGTTTATGTCTATGGGCTGACGAAGGCGAGTTGGTCCCCAGCTCAACCGGTGCTAAGAACAAACACAATGCCGGCGTATATAATTTCGGAGGTTTCTGAGGTCGTGGATGCGGCCGCCATGGAGCGGTACAGAGCGTTAGCGGAGGTGACGATAAAGCAGTACGGCGGACGTTATCTTGTTCGAGGCGGCGAATGGGAAAGCTTGGAAGGGGAGTGGACGCTGGAACGGACGATCGTGGTAGAATTTCCTTCGTGGGAACGAGCCAAAGATTGGTATCGATCGCCGGAGTACGCAACGGCACGTGACCTTAGCCAGATTGCGCTCAAAAGGAAAATGCTGGTGGTAGACGGTGTTCACTAAGGGGTGACCTGCTGGCTCGGAATTGTGAGAACGCTCATCCACGAACGAGTCGAACTGGCTCAGCAGGGCCGTAGCTCCCAAGTGATTTGCCGACTACGATCAGGTTGGGCAGTTTTGGG
>JAFAZK010000249.1 GCA_019239825.1 Verrucomicrobiota bacterium
ACACTCCCGGCGTCAGCGATGGGCTTCCGCTCGGGCTGCCTGACGCAGCCAGGACGGTGCAGGTGGAGAATGGAAAGATCAACGTCAAGAACGAAACCTACCTGGCCGAAGGCGCGTCCGGGTACGCGGTGTATGAAGCAGAGACAATGGAGGCTGCGATCGAGCTGGCTGCGCGAATTCCGGCGGCTCGGTTAGGCGGAGCCGTGGAAATACGACCGGCCGACAAATACTGGTAATCAATCGACCGAACTCGCCAGATGCTCGTTGGGAATAGCCGATAGCCAATTGGGCGATTCACCACTCGACCGCTGTTTATCAGTGTCATTTGCTATCGGCTATTGGCCAGCATCCGGCGAGACCTTGTGGAAAGTTAGTTCGTACTAGGAAACATTGTACGGGTGGAGCAACCACACTGCGAGCCGACCAGTATGGAATGGCTAGCGCACCGATTTGAGGAGAATCGTGCGCACCTGCGCAGTGTCGCCTATCGGATGCTGGGTTCGATCGCAGACGCAGAAGATGCGGTTCAAGAAACCTGGCTGCGGCTTAGCGGAACCAAAAACAGCCACATTGAAAATATGCGCGGCTGGCTAACGACGGTGGTTAGTCGAATCTGCTTGGATATGCTGCGATCACGCAGCTTAAAGCGAGAAGAATCCCTGGATACAGCCATACCTGATTTCATTGTAAGCCGTGAAGGCAATCCCCAGGACGAAGCGCTGCTCGCGGATTCCGTAGGCTTGGCGCTCCTGGTCGTACTCGACACGCTGACGCCGGCTGAACGGTTAGCTTTCGTCCTGCACGATATGTTCGCGCTGCCTTTCGAAGAGATCGCTCCCATTGTCGGGCGATCTTCCACGGCCGCTCGGAAACTCGCCAGCCGGGCCCGTACGCGCGTGCAAGGCGCGGCGCTGCCGGACAAAGACACTGCCCACCAGCGCAAAGTGGTCGATGCATTCGTGGCTGCAGCGCAAACCGGTGACCTCGAAGCTCTCATCGCCGTGCTAGATCCCAACGTGGTGCTACTGGCCGATCGCGCGCCTGCGTTGAAAGGCATTCGCGGCTCTGCTGAGGTTGCGAAACAGGCTCTCGGATTCTCCAAGGTAGCGCAGAAAGCTGAATCCGTGGTCGTGAATGGTACACCAGGAATTCTGTCATGGTTTCCAAATGGAAAACCGATGGCGGTGTTGGGCTTTGTGGTGGCAAACGACAGGATCGCGGAGATTTACGTTTTGTCCGATCCTAAGCGGCTTCGGAAGATACTTGAGCGCGCGTGATCGCGTGCGCAGCGCCTGGAGGGGAGCCGCTTAAACGCTTGCTCCGTTTGCTGGCTCTTTTCGTCGCGTCGCGAACCGGGCCAGAAAAATGTGGAAGCGGGCGGCTCCCGCGAATTGCCCAGCGCATGGCAGCCCTATCGGCTCCGCGGAAATTCACAACCCCAAAACCCGAGCTATGACCCAAGGGAACGCTCTGGGTAGTTCCCGGGAGCCGCCTGCTTGTCAACGGTTTCCAGTCTCGGCAAACGATAGAACTAGTCTGGTAGGTTGTGTGACACACGCGCCAAAGCGGCTCCCCTCTAGGGTTTCCGAACGCATCACATCTTGTCGGCCAACGAGCGTCCTTGGCGGTTTCGCCAACCGACCCGCGTCGATTTCGCGTGATTTTTGTTCGGTATAGATCAAACCTCGCCTATGTCACAGTTTTCTACTCCGATCTTTTCTACGGCTTCGGTTATCGGCTCCGGTCTTATGGGTACAGGGATCGCAGCGGTGTTCGCCGCAGCGAAAATTAAGGTCACTCTGATCGATACCGACCAAAGGCGATTGGACGAATCCAAAAGCAGGATTCAGGGAATTGCGGCAGAACTCTTGGCAGCCGAGCTAATCGACGAAAATCCGGAAACTGTGGCCAGCAGAGTTGTTTGCGCGACCGATTTGGAAGCGTGCAAAAAAAGCGAACTGATCCTGGAAGCGATTTTTGAAAATCTTGAGGCCAAACACGCATTGTACGCCCAGTTAGAGCAGATCATCTCTGCTTCGACTATTATCGGCAGCAACACATCGGGTCTGCTTCCTTCGGATCTTTGCCGGCCGTTCCGCCATCCTGAGCGGTTTCTTGTGGTTCATTTTTGGAACCCGCCGCACGCGATCCCACTAGTCGAGGTGGTACCGAATCCCGCGACCAAGCCGGAGATAACCGATCTGGTTATGAAATTCCTGCACTCCATTAATACCGATCCGGTTATGGTCGCGAAAGAACTTCCCGGTTTTATCGGCAACCGTCTCCAGTACGCCGTCCTCCGCGAAGCGCTCGCCATCGTCCGTTCAGGGGCCGCAACCCCGGAAGCCGTTGACACCGCCATGAAGGCTTCTCTGGGACCACGATATTCTGTAGTCGGCCCGATCGAGACCGCCGATCTAGGCGGACTGGATACGTTTTTCACCATCGCAAGCTACCTAATGCCGCTTTTAGCGAAGGACGAAGACGTTCTTCAATTGATGAAAGAAAAAGTCACAGCCGGAAAAACCGGGCCACGTTCCGGAGAAGGTTTCTACAGCTGGCCGGAAGAACGAGCGGCAGCGGTTATTGCCCACCGGAATCGCGCGCTGCTGCAGCACAGGAAAATGATCAGTGAAAAGTGAGAACTGATTCTTGATGGCCCAACGGTCGTAGTCCTCGACGCGGGCCATCACATAAGTCCCATTAATCCTATAAGTCCCATCCGGGTCGAAGCCGCTGGATAACTTTCTACCTTACAGCAAGCACTCGTCTGATGAACTAAAACGTGCAGAAGATCCCGAACCGACCGCCGGTCTGGTTGACCCCGACGTTGCGGGGATAAAGGTCATCGTTAGAAACATGTTGGTACCCACCCTCGATCAGAAAACCCCAATTCTTATCGATGAAGTACCGGGCGCCCACTTTCGCTTGGAGGACGAATTCAAATGGTCCGCCAATGATATTCTGGCTCTGCTGAACGTAAAGATCGTTTCCGCTAAGTCCTAAGCTGGCTCCGATGTAAGGAACAAGCCGCCAGCCCGGCTGAACGAAGTTATAGTGTAGGTCCAGCGCGCCGCCGCCAAGAATCCCCGAGTGTTCGCGGGTTGATTCCCAGAGAAAAAGATGCGCGAGTCCTTCAAAATTGCCCCGGTAAAAGCTATTGCCGATCACCGGTAACATGTAACCTAGCTGAAGGTCAGTCTCATTGAAGGAATAGAGCGGGTGACGCTCTCTCGGCCACGCCGCCATGCTGTAAAATCCGTCAGTGAAAATCACGTCCCATTGGCCGCCGTGAATGAAATCCTCTGTTGGTGGGGCAGTTACGACGGCTTTGCTCGGGGATTCCGTCATGTCACTCCCCGCCATCGCGTTCGGCACATACGAGATAAGGCATAGACTGGCAAGGGCAACCAGTGTCAATTGGGCTTTGCTTTTTGCGCACATCATGTGGTGTTTTCTTTACTTGCGTGTCAATCGCGGCGTTATAGATCGTCGGATTTCAAGATGATCGGCCGTTTTTGCTGGATCTTGGCATCCGTCGTTTTTCAATTGAATTCAACTTTATTTTCGTAGGCGCCTTCAATATGCACGAACACGCTGGTATCGCCATTCTCACCGGATTGTTCTTTACGGTGATGTTGTCGGAGGATTCGGCGATCGTCAGCGGGGCTTTGCTGGCGCTGAACGGAGTCGTGCCGGCCTGGCAGGCCTTCCTGGCCTGTTTTTTCGGGATGTGGACCAGCGATTTCACCATTTATTTGCTAGTTAAGACCGGCGGCGCAAAAGCGCTGGACTCACGCTGGGGGCGCGCACTGGTTTCTCAGAAAAAAGTAGAGTCAGCCTCAAGCTGGTTCACCAGGTTCGGCGGGTTCGCCCTCATCTTTAGCCGGCTGGTGCTGGGAACGCGCACCGCGCTGTTAGTGGTATCCGGTCTGATGAGATACCCAACCAAACGCTTTTTAGTCGTTACCATGGTGGGCGCGTTGGGATGGCTGCTGATAATTTTTACCCTTTTTTCCGTGTTCGGTCCGCCGTTCATAGCGGTGTTCGGACTCAGATGGATCATTGCGCTCATCGTGTTCATCTCGGGCGGCGGCGCGACCGTCTTTATGGTTTTTCGGAAAAGAAAGAACCCCTGGAGGGGAGCCGCTTCGGCTCATGGAGCAGATGCCCCGCAAAATTCCTTTCAGCGCGAGTGAGGCTGAGAAATGCTATAAACAGGCGGCTCCCGGGAACGTTTCCGCGCTCGGCAGCTCGATTGGTTGGCTCGGAATTATTCATAAGCCCCTGAACCGAGCACTCACCCAAAGCAACACGCTGGGTAATTACCGGGAGCCGCCTGCTTTCACGGGTTCCAGTTCCGGCAAACAACTCGGACAAGTTTCGTTGGGTTGTGGGTTGCACGGTCCAAAGCGGCTCCCCTCCAGGGTTGATCGTACCCCTTGCCCCTCCAGTACTCCTTGAACTCCTTGTACTCCTCCTTTATGTCGGGAGCGTGTACGCCTATACGCTCCCGCGGACGCGGGACCAATACACCCATCCGCTCCAAATATGTCCGTAGATAGCTCGAAGACCGAAAGGCCTTCGGGACGGCCGGCGGTACTTGTTGCCACGGGAATCTTGCTAAGTCGCATTCTTGGTCTTGTCCGTGGCCGCGCGCTTGCTCATTACCTAGGTATTTCAGACGCTGCGGACGCCTTTAACGCAGCGCTGCGGATCCCCAACTTCCTGCAGAATCTTTTCGGTGAAGGAGTATTATCGGCGTCGTTCATCCCGGTTTACGCCCGGCTGCTCGGCGCGAAAGATGAGGAAGAAGCAGATCAAGTGGCGAGCGTCATTGGATCTATCCTCGCTGTTCTAACCTCGACTTTGGTTCTCCTTGGAATCCTCTTGGCGCCTTTTCTGATCGAAGCGATCGCTCCTGGTTTTGTCGCTGCGAAAAGAGAGCTCACCGTCACGCTGGTCCGTATCATGTTTCCAGGGGTTGGTGCACTAGTCCTGTCCGCATGGTGTCTGGGCATTCTCAATAGTCATGGCCGCTTTTTTCTGTCCTATGCGGCGCCGGTTGTTTGGAACGTCATGATTATTGCGGCGCTCTTTACCTTCCGGAACGTCCCAAGCTTGTCTCAGCTGGCAGTTTGGGTGGCTTGGGGTTCGGTCGCAGGTTGCTTTGGACAGCTCGGGGTCCAATTACCCACCGTCTTCCGAGTTACCCGCCGGATTCGTTTCTCTCTCGACCTTGCTTCCAAGCAGGTTCGTACTGTCTTTACCAGTTTCGGGCCGGTATTTATCAGCCGTGGCGTTGTGCAGCTCAGCGCCTATATCGACAATCTGCTGGCTAGCCTTTTACCTTCCGGGTCGGTTGCTCTTCTAACAAATGGTCAGACCATTGCGTTGTTACCGATCAGCTTGTTCGGGATGTCGGTTTCCGCCGCTGAGCTTCCCGCGATGTCTCGCGCCATTGGTAGCGATGAACAGGGCCTGCGCCGGGCGCTAGCGGATCGGCTAAATACTGCCCTGCGCCGGATGGCGTTCTTTGTGATCCCTTCTTCCGCCGCTTTCTTGGGTCTGGGTGACACCATTGGAGCGGTGATCTATCAGACCGGTCTCTTCACCCATCAGGATGTCCTTTATCTCTGGGCGTTACTGGCTGGTTCCGGCGTTGGTTTGCTGGCCTCTACCTTCGGCCGGCTTTGTTCTTCAACCTTCTACGCTCTTCGCGATACTAGGACACCTCTCAAGTTCGCGATTGTTCGTGTGGTACTCACCGTCATCCTCGGTTACCTCTTTGCGTTCCCTCTGCCAAAGCTGTTGCATCTCGATCCGAAGCTCGGGCTAGCGGGCCTTACTGCCTCCGCTGGTATCGCCGGTTGGCTCGAATTCTTGTTGCTGCGGAGAACACTGAGGAAAAGAGTTGAGCCGTTTTCATTGCCGCCCAGATTAGCCCTGCGTTTGTGGTCTTCGGCATTGTTAGCGGTCGCTATTATTTTCCCGCTCAAACATTTCTTCACCGGACACCCATTCATCGCCGGTGTCATCCTCCTGCCATGGTACGGAGCCCTCTATCTGTGCGGTACTCTAGCCTTTAGGGTGCCCGAGGCGTGGGCCCTTTTTGAAAAGGTGTTGGCCAAGCTGAGAAGGCGAGGCAGCGGCGGAAAGCGATAAACGGCTCCGCACTAGTAGGTTTGAAAAAACAGCTCCGTAGGAGCGAAATCTTTATAGCCTGTGCGCACAAAAAAAGAGACCAGCTCCGGAGGAACGACATCTGATCGAGAACCTTCTTCTATGCCGCTCCTGAAGGAGTTGATCGCCTTTTTACGTTGTTGTTTGCTATAAAGATTTCGCTCCTTCGGAGTTGGGAAACCGATCCACTGAATCACGTCGTTTAATAGCCCCCCTAGCCCAAAATCGCTTCCAGATCGCTCGCCTTTAGGTACCTGTCGATTTTATGCCCGGTTCGATTCGCAAGAACGGTGCACGCTTTTGCTTCCGGCTCACCCAACGAATCGAGGACTAGCACTGCTTCGTCGAAGTTCTCGCCGGCGGTGAAATAGCTGGTGGTAACGACGGTCCGGATGCCAGCGGTTGCGGCTGCCAACAAACCGTTACGCGAATCCTCGACCGCGATACAATGATCTGGCGGAACACCCAATTCGCGTGACGCGAATAGATAGATGTCCGGGGCCGGCTTCTTTTTGGGGACGATATCTCCGGCAAAGACCTTGAACTGTGCCGCGGTCGCTTCACCCACGGTGAACCGGAGTACTGCGTCGACGGAAGGTTTAGCAGAAGTTGATGCCACCGCCAGCCGCCAACCGGCGGCTAACGCCTCTTCCGCTAATCTCTTTACGCCAGTTCGCCCCGGCACATTTCCAGATGCGATGATCTCTTGATAGATCGCCGTTTTTTTAGCATGCCATTCCGCCAAAAGTTCCTTTTGGGCCGGTTCATCCTCCGGGACCGGGTAAACAGCCTGAAATTCCGGCTCGGTAAATAGCGCCTGCATTCGTTCTTTGCCACCGCCGAT
>JAFAZK010000030.1 GCA_019239825.1 Verrucomicrobiota bacterium
CTCGACTCCAACCATGGCGACGTTTTCATCTTTCAGGAACGCGTAGAACAGACCGATCGCGTTGCTGCCCCCGCCCACGCAGGCGACAAGGAGGTCCGGCAGCTTTTCTTCAACCGCAAGAATTTGCCGACGCGCTTCGTCTCCGATCATTCGGTGGAAATCTCGCACCATCATCGGATAGGGATGCGGTCCGTATACAGTGCCTAACAAATAATGAGTCGTGCGCACATTTGTCACCCAATCGCGCATAGCTTCATTAATGGCTTCTTTCAATGTGGCCTGGCCGACGGTGACCGGGACAACCTTGGCTCCCAGAAACTCCATTCGCGCTACGTTCAATGCCTGTCGTTTCATGTCGGTCTCGCCCATATAAACGACGCATTCCAAGCCGAAGCGGGCGGCAACCGTGGCGGTCGCTACACCGTGTTGGCCGGCTCCGGTTTCGGCGATAAGCCGTTTTTTGCCCATTCTCACCGCCAAGAGGGCTTGCCCAAGCGCGTTATTGATCTTGTGCGCTCCGGTGTGGAGCAAATCTTCGCGCTTAAAATAGATGCGCGGCCCACCCAACTTCTGGGTTAATCGCTCGGCAAAATAAAGCGGCGTCGGCCGGCCGCAAAACGTGCGTAGCAACTCCTCGAACTGCCACTGGAAATGCGGATCTGCTTTTGCCCGCGCGTATTCTTCGCGAAGTTGCTCAATTGCGGGCATCAAGGTTTCTGGCACAAAAACCCCGCCGAAATTCCCGAAGCGGCCCTGTCCATCCGGCAGTTGGCTAGCATCAATCTGTACGTTGGATTGCATGTGGCGTCACGCAGCGACGCATGCTTGGAGAAGGGAATCAAGTGCAATCGCGTGAGGGGGAAAGGGCGAATGGGGCGAATGGAGGGGAGCCGCTTTGGATCGTGCCTAAGGATCTCCTGCTATTCTTTCCAGGGCAGGAAGGCCGAATAGGGAGGTAAACAAGCGGCTCCCGGAAGCTACCGCACGCGATGTTTTGCCCACCGTGTCGTTCAGAAATCTTCATCCGCTTAAGGCGCCGTTGACGTAACGCGCGTTGAGACATCCGCGGGAGCCGCTTGTTTAACAAAATTTGCGATCTTCCACCCGCCGAGACAAATACCACGGGGTTTTTAGGCACAAAAGCGGCTCCCCTCCATTCGCCCTTTCGCCCCATTCGCCGTCTCGCGCATCACGCCGCACCTAGCAACACATCCACACTCCGTCGATGCGGGGTCGGCATAGGGAGATCGGAAAGATCTTGGACTCGATGATAACGGTTATCGGGCGCTAACACTGCAGGCGCTTGCCCGGAGAAGACTTTCAAGTGGATGACAAACCGGGTCACCGAGTGGCGCATTTCAAACACCGGGACTTCGTCGTTATCGATCTCATCAGCTACCGGCAGAGTCCACATCCCTTTCCATCGTGGTCCGACGCATTTTCTGAGCAGGACCTGATCCCCACGGCGAATCCATCGATAATTCTCTTGCCGCCGCACAACTTCGGCTCGGATGCTCTTAAGAGGAATATTCTGCGGATACGAAGCCCGGCAATAGGTCTTGACCGGGCAACGTTCACAGGCTGGCGCCCGCGGAGTACAAATCAAGGCGCCTAGTTCCATCAGCGCGGAGTTAAATGTCCCAGGTTCCGGACCGGCAACCAATCGCTCGGCCAGTTCCCAAAGCGCACTTTTCCCAGGTTCGCGATCGATCGGGGTCTCAAGGTTTATCAGGCGAGCCAAAACTCGGGTTACGTTCGCGTCCAGGATGGGAGCCGGCAGATTGAACGCGAAACTAGCGACCGCGCCCGCCGTATACCGGCCGATACCGGGCAATTCCAGGAGAGACTTGACGTCACAAGGGAGTTTGCCGCCATAGTGTTCGACTACCCAACGCGCACACTGATGCAGATTCCGAGCTCGGGAATAGTATCCCAGTCCTTGCCACGCATGCAGGGCATCGCTTTCATCCGCACGCGCTAAGGACTGGAGAGTGGGAAACAATTCAAACCAGCGATCGTAATAGCGGAGGACGGTAACCACCTGGGTCTGCTGCAGCATCATTTCTGAGACCAGGATACGATAGGGATCCGTGGTTGTTCTCCAGGGGAGTATTCTGCCGTCGAGCCGGTACCACGCAATCAAGGCGGCGCGAAACCTCGTGCTTTGGAGCTCAACCTGATTCATGCTCAGCAGGTGACTTCGTTTTCGTTGCCTCTAAGCGCCACCCAAGCAGGGAAACTCCGCGAGCTATTGGCAGAGCAAGACTTCGAATTCATCAGCCGGCCATACATGCTCTTTTTCGCCAGGAAAGGCAATCTCTCGATCGCTGCGTACGAAAAGGGCCCTAAAATAGTAATTCAGGGCAAAGGAACCGAGGATTTCGTTAAATTCGAGCTTGAGCCAAAGATCACCGGAGAGGCCCGGCTGGGGTACGAAGAAGTTTTACAACCGGCCATGTTCGAGCCTCACTTCGGGATTGATGAAAGCGGAAAAGGCGACTTTTTCGGTCCGCTGGTAATAGCCGGAGTCTTTGTTGATAGATCAATTGCCCGGTTTTTGCTCGATGCCGGGGTTATGGACAGCAAACGAATCTCCTCGGACCAACGAATCATGCAGCTGGCCGACTTGATCCGTGGCACTCCGGGGATTAGCACTAATGTCGTGCAGATCGGGCCTGAGAAATATAACGAATTGTATGAGCGTTTTAACAATTTGAACGATCTGCTCGGCTGGGGTCACGCCCGGGTGATAGAAAATCTCTTAGGGGAACGGCCGAATTGCCCTCGGGCGCTGTCCGATAAGTTTGCCAACGAACGGGTGGTCCAGCGCGCGTTGTTGTCCGCCGGGCAGAAGATCAATGTGGAACAGCGCACCAAGGCGGAGGCGGACATTGCCGTCGCGGGCGCTTCCATTCTGGCTCGGGAAAAGTTTGTACGCTGGTTAGACCGCAAGGGCAAAGACCTCGGAATTGCTCTCCCCAAGGGAGTGTCTGTGGCGGTCAAAACTTCTGCCAGAGAAATCGTGGCCAAACACGGAGCGGAAGCGTTACGTAAAGTTGCTAAGATGCATTTCCGGACCGCGGCTGAAGTGATTAGTGGTTAGGAGCGCGATTCTCAAGTTCTGGAGAGCATTCACGAAACTGGTTACCTCGTTGGTAATTGCTCACGCAGTCGAATTTCGGTTCCAGGTGTGACCCCAAACGTGGGCGACCTAGTCGAGCGTTTAGGTATTCTAAATAGTCAATAGCTCCGGTTAGCCCAAATCGGGACCGAGGACGACGACGAGTACGAGGACGATTACGATGGCGGGCCGTATGGGCGGCAAAAGTTGTGCCAGATCGTCTCTGATATCACCTAAACCATCCCCTTCCCCTTAAATACAAGGGTTCCAGGGTTTTGACTTCTCTCAAATCATTCAGATGAAATGCGATAATCCCTTGCCTACCCCCCGTTCTTGTAGATAGTTTCAAGGAATTCAGTCCGGGGATAATGGAGTTGAACCTCAGGGACTGACGGTTGCTGGCCGACCGTTAATGCCAGGAAAGTCGAACGTTCGAAAGGAGTTCAAATGCCAAACCTAACGAAGCGGGAGATCGTTGTAAGAATCTCTAACGATACGGGCTTAGTACAACATCAGGTCTTCGACGTAGTTCAACGTACGCTTGATCTAATTACAGACAGCCTGGCCCGAGGCGAGGATGTAGAATTAAGAAACTTTGGGATATTCGAAGTACGACTGACAAAGGAGCGGGTTGGGAGAAACCCGAATCAGCCGGGAAGCAGCTTCAAGATACCCCCTCGTGCAACGGTGAAGTTCAAAGCTGGCAAAATTATGCGGCAGAAAGTCGCTAAATTGTCACCTGCTCTGCGGCAAGCCGAGGCACTGAAAGGTGCGCCGGTGTAGGCGGTTCTAGTCCGGCCAAGTCCGGTCGATTACTCCTGAGCACACGTCGCTACGGCTCCCCCGCGCTACCATGCTCAGAGTCGTTGCTGGCATGCCACCGTTTGAGCAGGGTGTCTATTGATGGGGGCACCGTCGGCTCCTTTTCCGGACGCAGATGGAACTGAGATAGACTCCGGTCGAGTCGGGGTTTCTTGTTTCTCCCCTTCTTTTCGCGAAGCTGCGCCGCTTTGACGTCATGGCGAGTCTTGTTTTGACCCTGGGCCTCTAACTCTTCCACCAAAAGGCGCCGGGCAAAAAATCGGTTCAACGCCTGGCTTCTCTCCCGGTTACAGCGCACTCTGATACCAGTCGGCCGATGCAGGATTGTGATAGATGCTCCTCGGAAACTCTCCTCGAGGTCCTTTTCGTGGCAGCCCAAGGCATCCATCTTGCTTTGTAGCGCCTTGGCTTTTCGTTCTGAGACAGGAAAAAGAATCACCAGCTAATCCCCTACCCTTAGCGTGACTATACAAATAGCAAGTCAGATTCACGGTATATGGGCCGACTATTTCGTCTCAGTATCGTCAAAATCCTGTGATGGTGTTTGCGCCATTCTTGACTAAGATTAACGCCGCCATGTCTTCTGAACTTCTCACGACAAATCGTAAGGCACTGACCATCAATCTTGATGAGCCTAAATATGGGACGTTCGCCGAAATCGGGGCTGGACAGGAGGTCGCTCGCCATTTTTTCCAAGCGGGGGGCGCTGCCGGCACGGTTGCCAAGTCGATTTCCGCGTATGACATGAAATTCAGCGACGCGATCTATGGCAAGTCCGCGCGCTACGTTTCCCGGGAACGCCTCGGCTTAATGCTCGATCACGAGTACGAGTTATTGCTGGAACGTCTGAAGGCCGTCCGCGGCGATAACTCGGAGTTTTTTGTTTTTGGCAATACGGTGGCGGCTAGAAATTTCAAAGGCACGAACGAATGCCATGGCTGGATGGGAATCCGGTTCCAGGGGGAGCCTAATTCGCAGCCGAGCGATATCGTGATGCACGTCCGGATGTGGGACAAAGAAAATGTTCTTCAACAGCAGGCCCTAGGCGTGTGCGGCGTCAATTTGATCTATGGCGCTTTTTATTACCTCACCGATCAGGGTAAATTTATCCAATCCTTAGCCGATAATCTTACTCTGGATCGCCTCGAGGTCGACATGATCACATTCAGCGGACCGCTATTCGGTCATGTCGACAATCGATTAATGAGTCTGAAGCTGGTTGAGTACGGGCTTACCAACGCCGTGTTGTTCAATCCGGACGGAGCCGTGATGCAACCTTCGGAAGTGCTTCATAAAAAAGCCATCGTCGTCGAACGCGGCAGTTTCCGCCCGGTTACCTTGGTCAACGACGATATGCTCAGGTGCACGCTGGCTCAGTTTTTACAGGAGCCGTCTGTCGTGGGGAAAGACGTGGTGGTTCTGATGGAGTTGACCATGCATAATTTGCTGGCTTCCGGCAATCTCGACCATGAAGACTTCCTGGCGAGAGTAGATACTCTCTCCGCCATAGGATACAGTGTGCTTGTCTCAAATTATTTTGAGTTTTTCCGGCTTACTTCCTACCTGCGGCGTTTTACCAAGGAAATGGTCGGTGTGGTCATGGGTATAAACAACCTGCTGGAGATCTTCAACGAGAAGTACTACGACAGCCTGGAGGGCGGTATTCTCGAAGCCGTCGGCCGTCTCTTCAAAGCGTCTACTAAGCTCTATGTGTACCCCATGAGGAAGAGCGCTTACGACCGCTATTGTCTGAAGGCTGACTGTCCAAGGCCAGACCCCAACCTACCGTCACTACCTACAGATGTCTGGATCAATGCTACGAATCTGCAGGTCGCGCTTAATTTAAGAAATCTTTACGCCCATCTGATGGAAAACCGTTATATCGCTCCAATCGTGGGCTTCGATCCTTCGATTATGGATATTTTCTCTCGCGATGTCCTGGCTAAGATTCAGCGTGGCGAGAGCGGTTGGGAGGGCGCTGTACCAGACAAAGTAGCGGCTCTGATCAAAGAGCGACATCTATTCGGCTACCAAAAACCGTCCGCCCATGAGCTACATCCGGTTAACCCAGAGATGGCGCATCAGTAACAAGAAGTGGATAATTCTTTAGGAAGTTGCAGGTTGAAATCAGTCTTGCTCCGATTGGTCAATCATCATTTCCTAAGTCGTAGCCAGGTAGTCCGACTACGCTTTAGTTAATGAACCCCCTAGAACAACGCATCGGATATAAGTTCCGAAACTCGCTGCTTTTGGCCGAAGCGCTGACTCATCCCAGCCTCGGCCACGAAACCCAGCGACATCATTTTGATAACCAGAGGCTAGAGTTTCTCGGTGATGCAGTGCTGCAACTGATCTTCACCGAGCACCTCTTTCGCCTATTTCCGCATTTCAGCGAGGGGCAACTGACCAAGTTGCGGTCACGGCTCGTATCGCGCGAAGGCCTCAAGGTCCACGCGACGAGTATCGGCTTAGGCACCTACCTGATGATGGGACGCGGAGAAGAAGCCAGCGGCGGCCGGGAACGCGCGTCGATTTTGGCAGACGCGTTCGAGGCGCTCGTGGGCGCAATGTATCTGGATAGCAATCTCGAGGTCGTGCGTCGCTTCATACTCGACGAAGCCCACGAAGACATTCAACACCTGGCTTTACAACCATTGGAAGTGAATCCCAAGGGCCAGTTGCAAGAGATTCTGCAAGCAATCTCCGCCAAAAGCCCGGTCTATGAGATTGTTTCCCAGACCGGACCCGAACATCAAAAGCTGTTTATCGCTAAAGTGATTTGGGACAACGCCGAGCTTGGTGCGGGCGAGGGTTCAAGTAAGAAGCAAGCTGAAACTGCTGCCGCTTTGGCCGCTCTTCGATCCCGGCTATGGGAAACAGACACTCCTACCCCAGAAACGGAATCGGCCGGTTCGTAGAGCGGAGATAAACCAGCGCAACACCAAGCACGAAGAACACCGCTGCCGGAGTCCATGCGGCCACGAGAGGCGAAACCCGTGAGCCCGCACCTAAAGCGGCAAAAATCTGCCCAGCCCCGAATAGTCCCAGAAAGAGAAACAAGCCAGCCGCCACGCCTCCGAGCGAGCCGCGCCTAGAAAAAACCACACAAAGCGGACTGGCCATAAGCACAACCACTAACACATTGACCGGCACGGCAAAACGATCCCAAAGCTGAGTCCGGTATTCAGCCAGCGTGCTATTGGGGAAATCCGAATTAACCTTCAAGTAATGTTGAAGCTCGGGTACGGTCATCATTCGACCGTTGAGCGCTGAGCTGCCTAACTGCCAAATCGTTTCCGACCAATCGGTTTCTTCCTTTTTCTCGAAGAAGTCTTCATCCGTGACATTTCCATCGGCATCTACGTATGACACCTTACCATCATACAAGATCCAGTTGCGCCCGCTGTGAACCGCCGATTTGGCGTACGCGATCCATTGAATCACCTCGTTCGCGTCCTGCTGGGTAATCTCCACGCCTTTAACCTCGCGCGTCTTGGTGTTCAGCAGTTGGACAAACCAGATGCGATGCTGTCTCCGATTAACGTAGACGTGTCCATCCAAATACGTGACCTTGGAATGCCCCTTGGACACCTCATCCATCCGGTTGTTCATGACGTAATACCCTGTCGGCGCCAACTCGTAATTCAGATATCCACAGACACCAGTCAGGACCAAACCAAAGACGATCAAAGGTAGTAACACCCTAGGCACGCTTCTCCCGGCCCCCAACATCGCCACAATCTCGTTACGCCGTGACATCCTGGTCAGCACGTAGAGCAAACCGAGCAAAACGGCGAGCGGCATCCAGAGGACCAGCATGTAGGGAACTTGCGCGAGGTAATACAGCGTGATGACCCGCGCTGAGAGGTGCAATTCTAGAAACCGGGGACCCTCGACGCCGAGCTGGTAGACCAGCCAAATGCCAAGAATCCCGAAGATCGAGTAGAAAAAGAACAATAAAAAGTTCTTGAGCAGATACCGATCTAAGATGCCGAAAAACACTGGGGTAAAATAGGAAGGAGTTCAAGGAGTTCAAGGCTTGTCCGACGTAGCTTTGCATATGTCAGGTGAGAGTTCTGTCGGTAGCGAAGTCGGAAGTTCGAGGAGATCAAAAGGAAGGAGCGAGGAGCCAGAATCCAGGAGTCAGGAGGCGTTGGGGTAGTTTGAGGTTCGCCTGGAGGGCAGGCCGCTTTGGACCGTGCCTTGGGATCTCCCGCTATTCTTTCTGGGGCGAGGAAGGCCGAGCAAGGTGTTAAACAGGCGGCTCCCGGAAACGACCGCACGCCATGTTTTTCCCAGCGTACCGTTCAGAAATCTTTATCCGCTTGAGACGTCGTTAACCTAGTACGCGTTGAAACGTTCGCGGGAGCCCTTGTTTAAGGCAATTTCCGGTCTTCCACGCGCCGAGACAAATATCACGGATTTTTGGGCACGGTCCAAAGCGGCCTGCCCTCCAGGCGAACCTCAAACTACCCCAGCGCCTCCTGACTCCTCGATTCTGGCTCCTGGCCCCTTGCCCTTGATCTCCTCCCCGCTCCACGCGATTATCTGCCTCTTAGACTAAATTCGCCGGTCGTGATCGCTTTACGGGAAGATTTTGACAATGAATTTGAGGGCTCGATCCGGGAAACGTTCGGCCGCACCGGCGTTTTGTCTCAGCAACCGAAGTTCGAATATCGGCCTGAGCAACAGCAGATGGCCGAGTCGATCGCTCGAGCGCTCCGAGAGAACCAGCATCTCGTGGTTGAAGCCGGCACCGGAGTCGGCAAATCATTGGCTTACCTGGTGCCCTCGATAACTTTCGGCCTCGAGAATCGCCGCAAAGTGATCGTTTCTACGCATACGATCAACCTCCAAGAACAACTACTCCATAAAGATATCCCCGCGGTTCGTAAATTGATCGACCGGCCTTTCGAGGCGACCCTGATGAAAGGCCGGCAAAATTACCTTTGTCCCAATCGTCTGCAGCGCGCCCTGCAAAATAGCGCGGACTTATTCACTTCCAGCCAGCAAGAAGAGCTATTGCGAATTAAAGATTGGGCGCGGACCACCAAGGAAGGCACCTTAAGCGAGCTGGATGCCGAACCGGACCCGGAACTATGGCTCCAAATCTGCAGTGAACCTCATTTATGCACGCCGAAAACCTGTAGCGGAGATGGGAAATGTTTTTATCAGGAAGCTCGGAAGAAACTGCTCACAGCCGATATTATCGTCGTTAATCACACCTTATTCTTTCTTTACTTAGAGGCGGTAGGCGACCCGGTGAACCGCGGAAATGGATATCTCTTTGCAAATGACTTCGCCATTTTCGACGAGGCCCATACGCTGGAAGCAGTCGCGGCCAAACAAGTCGGCCTGGGGGTATCACAGTACGGCCTCCGCCAGATTCTTTACCGGCTTTATAACCCGAAAACTCGTAAAGGATTGTTTACAGTTTTGCGAGATGGCGACGCGGTTCGCGAGACAACAGATACCGTCGAACAGGTAGATCGATTTTTTCAAGGAGTCGACGCCCGTTGTAATTTTGCTAAAGGGCGCGAATTCCGAGTACGTAATCCGGACATTGTCCCTGACACGATCGGGAATGCTTTAGCTCGAGTTCAGAACGCAGTCGTTTCTTCGGTTCGAGCGACGGAAGACGAGATCCTTAAGAGCGAGCTGCAAGATATTGGGCGAAAGCTCCGGGATATTCGATTTGCCGTCACCGATTTTCTCGAGCAAAAGCCGGAGGAGCATGTCTATTGGGTGGAACGCACCGGTAAGACCGGGCAGTTTCTGTCGCTTAACGCAGCGCCAGTCGATATCTCCGCAATCTTGAATCGGCTACTGTTCGCCGAAGATCGCCTTTGCGTGATGACCAGCGCTACCTTGTCGGTCGGCCGGCCTGACCTGGCTTATTTTCGGAACCGGATCGGCGCGTTTGAGGTTCAGGCCGTGCAAATCGGGAGTCCCTTCGATTACGAGCGGCAAATGCGAATCTACGCGGTCAAAAAGATGCCCGAGCCCGGCGACAAAGGTTACGAAGACGCGCTTGAACGTTGGATCCGGCATTTTTTGGAGCTGTCTCAAGGACGCGCCTTTGTGCTCTTCACCAGTTATCGAACCATGTCCTCGGTAGCCGAGCGCATGGAAAGTGAGTTGCAAAGACGTTACACTTTTTTTGTGCAAGGCCAGGGGCTTTCCCGATCACGCATGTTGGAGGAATTTAAGCAGTGCGGTAACGGGGTGCTCTTCGGGACCGATAGCTTTTGGACCGGTGTCGATGTCCCGGGTGAGGCATTGTCCAATGTTACTATTACCCGGCTCCCATTCGCAGTTCCTGATCATCCTTTGATCGAAGCGAAATTGGAACATATCCAGGCGAACGGCGGCGACCCGTTCTCCGAATATTCGTTACCTGAAGCGATCTTGAAGCTGCGACAAGGAGTTGGCCGCTTGATCCGAGCGAATTCCGACAAAGGGATCGTGGTGATTTTGGATAACCGGATTTTGACGAGAGCGTACGGTCGCTCTTTTCTGCAAGCGCTTCCGAAGTGCCCGTTAGAAGTTGTGCAAGATGACGGATCCGGTTGAACAGTTTATCTCCGCGATTAGGGACTCGATCGACGATCAGACTTTCCAAAAGTTGACGCTGGGGAAATTCCAGAACGAGTTAGCCTCCGTTCAACATGTCTATGTTCGAATAGTCGACCTAAAAACGGGGCCACATTTATCATTCGTTTATCGGTACCCGAACCAAGACGTCACCAAGAACAGCCCGATCCCGGAAGGAATTAATATAATAACAGGTTGGCTGGGCTCAACCTGCCGGTCGGCGACGTTGCTAACCAGCAAAGGCAGACAACAATTGTTATTCGGTCGACGCGGCCAGCCGCGTTTATTTACACAAGATTCACCTTCAATACCGGGAACGAGCCGTGCCCATGATCGCGAAAAGACGCGCCTGCTGAGAGACGAGCGAGCATTGGAATTGCTCGGTGTCATTGATTCCGAAGGCCGTCCCCGGGCGCAGATGGGGGACAAATACCGTCAGGTACATCATTTCATTGAAGCATTGGCGCCGATCTTGAAAGGCGCCAGCCAAGGCGAAACTTTGCACATCGTCGATATGGGCTGCGGCAAAGGTTATCTCACCTTTGCGCTGCACCAATTTCTTCGTGAAAACGGCAAAAATCCGGTGACGACAGGTGTGGAGAAACGCGACTCCTTAGTAGAGTCGGCGAACGCCATCGCTGGCCAACTTGGAGACAACAACATCCGGTTTATCCAAGGTGAAATTAACGATGTCGAGATAAAGCCGATCGATATTTTGATTGCGTTACATGCCTGCGATACTGCTACCGATGACGCCATCTACCAAGGGATCCAAGAGGAATGCCGTTGGATCGTCGTTTCACCGTGTTGCCAACACGAGCTCCGGCCCCAGTTGACCGCGCCGGCCGGCTTTGAACCATTGTTCCGGCACGGTATTCAGGTCGATCGAATGACCGAGATCGTGACCGATGCGCTTCGCTGCCTTTATTTGGAAGCGTGGGGTTACCAGACCCGGATCCAAGAATTTGTCGGCACAGAGCACACCGCGAAGAACTTGCTAGTTGTGGCATCCAGAACTCGCAAACCTGGTCCTAGTGAGGATCTCGTGGAACGGGCCCTCGAGTTTCAACACCGGTTCGGAATTCAGAATCAACGCTTGCAGACGCTTTTGACGGCTGAAATTTCACCACAGAGACACAGAGGACACGGAGAACGGATCTGAGAGAACTCTGTCAGTAACCTTTGTGGTCTCTGTGTCTCTGCGGTGATTATCTTGTTTTTGTGTAATGAAACTTTCCGGCCATCAATGGCAAAAGTTGCGAGAACTACGGCAGTTCTTCCTCAGCGCCCAACCCAATCACGCGAGTTATTGGGATTCAGAGCAAACCGTAGAGCTATACGATCAAACCCTGGCAGTACGGATCGGTTGGCGCTGGGATGCGGTAATTTCTCAGTTGCGCTCTCTACATTGGCAACCACGAGAAAAGCTGTTTCTAGATTGGGGCTGCGGTTCGGGTGTGGCTTCGCGAAAAGTCCTCGAGGCTTTCCCAAACCTTAAGTGCGCCTACCTAGCTGATCTATCCCCGCACGCCGAACATTATGCCGCTAAGACTGTCCGCACCAAATTCCCATCTGTCTCGGTCCGGAGCGGCATACCCGAAGGCGAACCGTTTTGCCTGCTCCTTAGCCACGTTTTGGGTGAACTGGACGACAGATCGGAAGGACTATTGGCCACGGTCATCGGTCGCGCATCGAGTGTGATCTGGGTGGAAGGCGGCAGCGCAACGCTTAGTAAGAAACTAGTACTCTGGAGGGAGCGATTAGATTGGCCGGTGATTGCGCCATGTACCCACCGGCAACATTGCGGCATGTTAACGCCGGAGAATCACCTCCACTGGTGCCATTTCTTCACTCGTCCACCCGGCGAAACGTTCATGAGCGCAGAGTGGGCCGAGTTCGCTAAACAACTTGAGATCGATCACCGCACAGTGGCGTTCTCCTATCTGGTCCTGGACCGCGCCGCTACCAATCAACCTGTCGGGCTCGCCCGCAGCATTGGTTCGACCCGCGTATACAAGGCGTCGGCCAAGCTCCAGCTCTGCGACGAACACGGTCTCCATGATGTTGAACTAATGAAGCGTGATTTCCCTGAAGTCTGGCGCGCTCTCAAAAAGGGCTGGTCTCCGGATCTGCTTAATGTCGAGATGAATGGAAATCGCATTTCGAAGCTGGAATAGAAGACCGAGGCGGATTGGAGCGTCAGCTCTCGCATTCTGAACTCCATGCAACTCCTTGGACTCCTCGAACTCCTTTTCCTTGCAAGTTGACACCGAAGAATTAAAGGCGATGCTGGGAATTCTTTCTCCGGCGGGGTAGCCAAGTGGTAAGGCCGAGGTCTGCAAAACCTCTATTCGCGGGTTCGATTCCCGCCCCCGCCTTATGTGCTGATTACCAGCGATTTACATCCAATCAGGCCGATAAAAACAAGGTAGTCATAACACAAGTCATAATATGTCGCTGAAAATTCGTCATGTCGTAGAAGGCTAAAAACGAGGCTGTGTCTGCCAATATGCCGTCAATGAGTCTAGGTCTCGCCCATAGGCCGCCTATAACTCGAGTCCACCAGAAATTCTGGCTTTCAACTCTCCATGATTGAAACTCTACCGTCGCGACTCACATGTGCCACGAAAGGGGTTTGAACCCGTCGCGCACAAGCTCCTCATCGTGGGCAGGGCCTTGACAAAAATCTGGCCAATTTCCGCGCCGCTCAAATCGCCTCGCGCAGTCAGCACAAAGGCGCGGACCTTTGCCGATATCAGTGCGTTCTTCTCCACCGCACGGTAGCGAAGATGCTTGTCTTTCGTCAGGACGACCCAGCCACGTGTGCCTGCTTCGGCCAACCACACTTGGTCTTGCGCGTCCTGCGAGAAATGGTCGTCATGAACTTCGACTCGCGCGCCGGCATCGCGTAAAGCATTGGGAATAATCCGGCGCCCGAGGGAACGGTCAACGAAAAAGACCAGCGGCTCAGGCAGCGAGGGCAAGTTCAACGCGGACTGCTTCTTCGACGTATCCGCGCTCGCAGTCATAGTCCTGGGCCAGCTCGTCAATCGATTCGCCCGCCTTGTAGCGCTCTGCAACGATGCTTGTTGCGATACCCCTCCGCGCTATCGCGGGACGACCGAAGGAAACATAGGGGTCAATGACTATGATCTTCGGCTCATCAACATCACGCTTGCGGGTGAATGGATATAGACGGACAGCCACGCCACTTTCGTCGTGCTCCACTCGGCGCAAGTGCGCGGCGAGCATTTCCTTCATAGCCAATTGGCCTGCTTGCGAAACTGCGATAAGCTTCTCGAAGCGGGACAAGAACAAGTCCACACCATCAGTCTGAAACTTGTGGTTCGCCAAGGGATGCGGGACGCGGAAATGCTGGTTCACATAATCGAGTGCCGAGCGGACCTTGGGCAATGGAACATTGTGCTCGCGGCGAATGGCGTCCAGGACATGCGCTTCCACTAGGTTGACGAACGAAAGCGAAGCCAGGTCGGGGTCTGGAAGTTCAATCAACGGCTTAAAAAAACTCCGACCACGTTCGGTGGGGTAATAGCGGCCACGCACCCACGAGCGCAACGTCGCTACCGGAATGCGCAGATAGTGCGCGGCCTCACCAATGCTGTAGGCAGCCATTTCACGCAGATTGTTGGACTTCATCGGACTTTCGGGCGCTTTAAACGGTGATTCTGGTCTTTCGTGCTCGCCTGAACAATACGCATAGCACTGGATTGTGGGAAGGGTTTATTCCACGCCAGGCGCCTGGTTTTGCTCGCTTTCGCTAAAGCCGTTCTTGCCGACTGTGTTTTCACTAGAGCATGTCTCGTTCGGAGCCGCAATTGACGCTGCTTTTAGAATCTTGCAGGGTTCCCATAGGTTTAATAAAACATGGCCTGTGCAGACACTTTCACCCTCGAGCGAACCAGAAGCAGAGTCGCCTCTCATGTTCTGTGTCCGCCATATAAAAGCGTTCCAAGAAAAGGCTGATCACAACAAGAGTGAGTCACTGAGGTGTTTCATAGCTATCATCCTGTCCACACTTGGCGCACCTATGTTCGTCATGCTTGGACAAGACTGGTTTTGGGGAAAGTTACTTCCGTCGTCTCTGTCATTGGCAGCGGCTGCAGGAAGTGCTTGGCTCCAACTTCGAAAACCACAGCAGCTCTGGGCAATGTACCGCGACGCCCAACGGAAGCTCGAGGATCAGAAGACCCGATTTGCATACAATCTGCCACCCTATTCAGATGAGCAAGATCCAGCGAAATTGCTGGTCGTGAGAGTGGCTGATGTCGCGCTCGGAGTTCACTACCAATGGATGCCATTGGTACCAAGGCCCGGTTCGACTCGGTGTTCCGGCAAAATGTGCAGCTCCTGCAATTGATTCAGGCGCTCGCGCACTGCGTCGCGGTAAAGCCCAACCCGTTTGCCGCGCTGCTTCTTAAGGAATTCAAGTCTTCCCGTTCCACGCCGCAAGCGCCTCTTCGCTGCTCTCTCGCCGCGGCCCGGTCGCCCTGCAGCTTGGGCAAACGCCTTGATACATCGGCCTCGCCTTACTGATCTTGCCCTTCGCCTGCTCACAGAACGGACAACGCCGCGGCTTCGGAATGCCGCGCCAGTTCCTGTATTTCCCAATCGGACACAGCGCTACCGAGACATCAGGCGCAGGTTCTGGTAACGATTCTTCTCTGGCTAGCCGTATATTTTTCGCCCCAGCCTCGATAGATTTCATCAAGATCTGATACACCTCCCGGTTGTAAGTTTGCTTCCTTTAAGATCTTATCGAGTCATGAGAACTGATCTCTATACGAAACTCGTCCTAACGGTAATTGCCGTGTGCCTCATCGGGCAGCTTTTTCGCAATGTCCCGGTCGTCACAACTGCTCGCGCCGAGAGCGGCAAGCAACTAATTCAGTCGGTATCCGTTGTAGGTTGGTCTGCGGGGACATTGTCAGTCTCAGGTAATGTCGGTGTCTACAATCCCCAGGATACCCACGGAGTGACGGTTCCGCTTGCAGTCAAGCAAACCCAGGCAAAATAGTCTCTTTGACCGGTGATGACCTTGATGCCTCCGAGGACCTAATTGGATAGCCGACCATAGTGGAGCGGGGAATTTTGTGAGCGATTAAAAATGAGTTTTACTCGCACAACAAACGCCGTTGTTGTGTCTTGTTCTCTCGCTGCCTCTGAACAGGTAACGGTGGACCTCACCGTGACGCTTTATCAGGTCCAAGCGCGCGTGAGGGAATCGCAGTACGCAGACGATGTTTACATGGTGAGGGTCGTTAAACCCGAAGGCATCGGAGACTTGATTGACGAAGAGGGAGCTCTTATGGAGCGCGGAAAGTTCTCTTTCGATTTAACGGAAGAAATCGCGATAGAGACCGAACTCGAAGTCGAGATGACAGGAGTCGGCCCGTCAACCGACATTTTTTGAGGGAACAAGAGCCTACCCAAAGGCGAGGTGCGAACACCTCATGAGTCAGGGGACAAACCCGGCTTGGGGCGTCTAGGGGTGCGTCACCACGCATCCCGGCGCTGACCGGCGCAAACGGCCATGCGTCAATCAACGTCGAGACACCTTCTGTACCTCTTGATTGGAATTTTGGCCGTAGCATTCTGCGTTCTGGTTTTTCTTCACCAGTGCGTCTCTCTACCGCAGACGACGCCGAGACCATCTCCAACTGCGCATTCTGCGGGTTAGGCCGATTTACCGGGGGAGTTAATCTTCCTGAATTAGTCCGTACTCTTCAAACAGAATCAGGAATTCTCTCGTAAAGCAGGCATGGGCCTCCAGTAATTCCTTCTTCTTCGCCTGCCGTGAGCTGGCCTTGGCGTTCAGCACGTCAAATAGGTTTTTAAGGGTGAGTTTGAGATATTCTGCTCGATGTTGGTTTAGCGACTTTTTCCGCGGCATAAATAGCGCTCCTCAACGGTATCCTAAACTGGTAGCTCATTTTTGGGGCGGGAGATTTTCGACGGCGAACAGGCCCGTGCGCTTGGTGTGGCGGGACTCATATACACGGTGAAAAACTGGATCAATTGATCGACGGGAGTGATGAGCGGCAACATTTCCTCAGGTTGTGGAACGACAGCAACAACTGGGAACGCCTTAAGGCTTAGCCCCAAGATGTCGTTTCTTGGCCGTCTGAGTTTAGGCCAAGCTGGACGCGGTTTTCCGGCAAAATGTGCAGCTCTTGCAATTGATTCAGGCGCTCCCGTAATGGCGGCTCGCTAAGGCCTGGTTTCGCATGCTGACCACCAAGACCACAATCGTGGCGATACCTAGCAAGACCTCGGCACATGCGCAAAGACCCCAGGTTAGATCTCCGCGAAGGCTACATATCCAAGCCGAGAAGATTGGCGCCAGAATCCCAAATCCTGCGAACGCGCAGGTCATCACGAAGTTCTTCTGCCGCAGAAGCAGAACGCTTGTTACCAAAGAAAAGTAAAAGAAGAACAAAAAGAAAACGATAACCAAAGCGATTGCGAAGGGCCTTAAGGGCCCGTCTAGTGCCAACGCTATTCCCGAGCCGAAAGAGTCATCATAGGGATCATTGGGATCGACGGTGGCCGAGAAGGGCATCAAGAACCAGATGACGGCAAAATAGCACGTCAAGCAAATGACGATGGTCTGTAACAGATAGAATGCTGCAAGAACAAAACGCATCGTCTTCATCGTATTAGTTCATTTCCCTTCTAGACGCTGAAGCGCCTGCGGGTTGCGTCATTTCAGCATTCAGCCACTTCAATCCGCTGCGCGAAATCGCTCTTATCACCTTTGCCCATTGCGGACGCCGCAGCCAAGCACCGGTACTGCGAGCCCAGCGATCGCTAATCGGATTTGCAGATGACGGAAGTCATTTAGAATCGCTCCGCACTCTGCCGCGCGTCCTCAATGGCCTTCCGCGCTCGAAGTGACTCCGCCGAGTACCCACAGCGGCGGCGCCTAGCTTCTAGCACTATTGTTGCTTCTTGATCCTCGTCCTCACCAAAGCCACGAAAGAGCTGTCCAAGACATCAAAGGACCACCCCATCTCAGAGGCAATATCCGAACGGTTGTGAGATCGAGAGCGCATCACCGAGGGTGGCAGGCCCCAAATATCACACTGGTTGTGATATATTGTTACACATTGTCAGCGTGTTATTTAACCCTTGATGTCGCGAGCTGTTTAAGGAATTGGAAAACTGGCTCGATGAATATGCCAGGCGCACCCCCGAAGGGCGAAAGGCACTTGAGGAGAGCTGCCCCGAACTGCAGTGGTTCTTTAAGGGGCTAAATGAAAAAACGATTCCACAAATGCTAATCAGATTGGGTCAATCTGATGAATTGTTTGAGGCTATGATCACCTCCGAGAAAAAGAGAAAGCGACAGAAACGAAAATGAGCATCGGCAAACGGCTGTCCACGCTGCGGACTCGAAATCGGAATACGGTCTTCATCCAATGCCAAGCGCTCTAAGGTGGCGGATCCGACGCCACGAGGATTTCACAACCAGTTTGAAAATTAGGGAGTTGGATCATTCCGCGGCAGTTGTCTGGTAAGATCTTCGATTACTTCCCTCAAGCCGACGCCTCTGCGTTTGGCCTCGGCTTTGAGTTTGTTCAACGTTTCGGCCGGCACGCGGACGGAAAGCAGCACTAGCTTTCCTTCTGGAGGAGCCTTGCGTCCGGCCCCTACCCTGCCGTTGAAGCTGCCAACCTATAAGACCGGCGAGCCTACAGAGGCCCGCCGGCTGATGCCCGATTGAATGGGCAGGTATAACCGCTCTGATACGGCTCCTTCTTTTTGGTGGTTAAATGATGCCAGCAAGCCCTGAGATTGAGCCTCGCGCTCAATAAGGGAACGGCTCTTTGGTTCCGACCGCGTGGTCGAAACAAATCCCTACCTCAACGCAAACACGAACCAACTTGAAAGGACACAGGAGCCATGAACGGATATCCACATTTTCGCCTATACACCTGGATCGAAGAGACCCAGACCTGGACGACAGAAGAAGGACGATGGCGCCAGCTTCGCCGGATCCCCAAAAGCGTAAAACTAGATCTGAAACGTGGCAGATGCAGGGTATTCTCGGACCTGAATGGGAAAGATTGCTACGCGAAGATCGACGCGCCTCGCTAAACGATGTGATCTCCGTTTCGTCAAAACATTTTTACGGCGCGCTAACCTAGAGCCCGCGGTGGCGCGATAGCATCAAACAGCAGCCTCGCCGCGTTCTCCAGTCCTTATGCGAATGGCTTGTTGAACCGGTACAACGAACACCTTGCCGTCGTTGATTCGCCCCGTGCGGGCTTTCCCAACAATTGCGCGGATCGTACGGTTGACACGGTTGTCGGCAACCACGACTTCAAATTTAAGCTTCGGCAAAAATTCGCTGATGTATTCGCCGCTGCGGGACATGCCCTTATGATCGGCATGCCGACCTAACATCTTTACTTCGCTGACGGTAACCCCTTCGACGCCTATTTCGATCAAGGCTTCCCTAACATCCCCTAACTTGAAGGGTTTTATAATCGCTTCGATCTTTTTCATAGCTCGTAAGAGATCGACGATGCCAAAACATTTTGACTGAGCCCGTGCGCTCGTCAACAGATTACCGTCGGGATGTAAAACAGCCCGTTGCGGTAACGGTCCAAAATTGGGCGGTCAGACTTAGCCGAAACCGGGGCGCCGGCCACCGATTAAGCCGAAGGTTTCCTGGGCCTTTGTGTGTCCGGCAGGTTCTCCCTGGGTCGTTCATCGGGCCGTGAAGGAATCTGTTCTAAAACGTTATCCGGGTCGCCGGCAATGAGGACATCACCCGAAGTGGCTGATGCCGCCGGCTCGACTGCTGCCGGTTCCACTACTTCCGTTCCAGGATCTGCACTGCATGGTTCCCGCTCAAGCGGCACAATTCGAACAGAGCCGGGTGCTGCTGAGCTCACTTCCGCCACTTTTTTCGCCTCGAAATATCCCAACGCATCTCTGACACTATCCGCGTCAGGAAAATCCATATCGATTTCCAGATCTGGAGTAACAACCTGAATGGTGAAACGGTGCTCGTCTGGTAAAACCTGCACCTTAGTCACGTCGTCGTAAAAGATGAGTCCTTCATCGTCTGCATCGGTAGTGGCGTTTCTTCCGCGTACCGAAAATTCTTGTTCCGGAGCTTCGGCGATCGTTAGTCGGGTCATGTCCTGGGATTTACTCGATATTCGCTGCGCGAGCGTCCACCGGTTGTGCGGGGTGCAGAACGGCTCAAAGCCGGCGCGATTTTAATTCCGGGGGAAAGGGCACCATCGGCGCGCCGAGTTTTTCGCCCTGGCGGTCGCGAAACGTCACTGAGCGTCTTCGCGAACTGTACCCATATCCAGCTGGGTGCCTGCCTTCCGCTGTTGATTCAAAGTCATAGCCAGCCGGGCTCGCTGCACACCACGCGTTTCGATCTCGGGAAGGAGACTTTGTATCTTTGCCGGTATTTCGTCTTTAGATACCACCGCCAGAACGTTGTCTTCCCGGATTGGTTGCAATTCGTTGGCAACGAGCAACGTATAAATCTGTTGCCGAGTTAGGCCTACGGTTTCTAAGGCGTTGAATAAGGCGGGCGTATCCAATAGCAAAAATTCCATGGCGTATAGCGGCGACTTGGTTTTAGCGCCGGTCACCGGAACCAGTTTTACCCCAATGACCAGCGACGCGCTGCCCGGACCATTTAGCACCGTCACATCTTTCGACTTGGCCAAGGCAGTTCGAAGCGAGTTTTCCATCAAGGTTCGGATAGCAGCTTCATCGCTGCGAACCACAATTCTGACCCTTACAACAGGCGACGCCGCCGGCGATGGAATGCCTGTAGCCTCCGGTTTCGGAGTCGCTGCAACAACCGGCTTAGCGCTGATTGAAGGTGATGCACTCTGCCCGAGTGCGCCGGACACGAACCACATCAACAGGAGAAAGCTGAGTCCAAATTTTTTCTTATTCATCTGAGCAAGGGCGGAAAGGTGATGGCTTAGCCGGATCTGTCTGCATAACCCGCATCGCTCAAAAATGCATGCCCATTTGTGAGTCGTAGCCGGCCGTAAGGCGTTTTCATCTCGATGGTCGAAATTAGATGCAAACCGCGGGCAAGCACGCAAAAAGCGCCCCAAATTCTGGGACGACGCGAGGTTATTTATCTAAGTCTTGTTAGCCCCAATTCACCGAGTGAATACAAACGGACACTCCATCGTCCAAATACTCAGTTAACCAAATAGGTATCTTATGCTCTTGGACTCCCGATCCAATGAGCGAACCGAACCATTTAGCACAAATTCCGAAAGGTCCTTATGAAAACGTTATCGCCTACAGAGCGCATCCGCTCTGCCGGCAATGTTCGACGGTGGACCGTCCTCATGGCAGTTGCGAGCATCGGTTGCTTACCTCTGTTCTCGGCATTGGCCGAACAGCCTGATCATAACGGTAAAGGTAAAGGCGGCGGCAACAAAGCTCCTAGTTCGCACCAAGGCGGTTCACATGGAGGCGCTGTTAGCAAAGCCCAGACTGTGCATCAAGGCGGGAACCACGTTGCCAGCGCACCCAAGAACATTAGCTCCCATCAAGCCGGAGAGAGCTCTCACCAAAACGCGTACCACGTGAACAAAACCGCGGTTTCTCACGAGAACGCTGTTTCGCATCATGACGTGGTTTCGCATCAAACCAGCAAGTCGCACAACACTTCCACCAAGACTGCGACTTCACACCGGGCGGAGTCCCGAGCTAGTGTAGCCGCCAAGACAGAGCATACGCGCGTAGGGAGCGCCGAAGAGCGAAACGGCTCTTCTGAGCTAAGGAAAGGCGTGTCCCCTAACTCACGGGCTAGCCTCTATGAACGGAACAACACTTCCCGGGAGGCGCGCAATCATGAAACGGCCAAGACTCAAGAGCGAAATAACACTCGGGAGCCGGGCAAGCGGAACCTGCAGACTAGAATAAACAGTGCAGCGAGAGCCACCGCATTCAATCATTCTCTGACTAGAACGGCTGCGCAGGGATTGATGAGTCACAGACTTACCGAGATTACTAACCGCCAGTGGTCGACACACGGAGCAGTATTTTCAGCCCAGTCTGACCCGCATCGAGGATACTGGTTTTCACATGGTGGTTATTACTGGCGTGGCAACTTCTGGGGCGCCCACGCGTATTGTGATCGCCTCATCGTTCAAGGCTGGCCAGCCGGCCTTTGCTGGGCGTGGTACGACAACATTTGCTGGGGCAACGTCGTGGTGGGGATGCCGCTGGACCTAGTCGCCTACTACTATCCGACACCAGCATCTACGGAAGATACGGATTATGATGGTGAGCCGGCCACGATATACTACTACGCAACCGACGACGGCCAGTACAGACAGGTCACGGTTGTCGATGGTGACGTTGTGGACGTCGAGATCGTCGATCATATTTCTTAGTCAGCAAATCCGAAAACGTTAGGTATGGCTGAACGCCGGAACCGTCCGATTGGCACTGTTCCGGCGTTCTCCTTTTTGTGCTAGGACTAAACTCGGGCTTAATCAGCAACTTACGATGCTGACGCGTAGATTACAGATTGTTAATTAAAGAACTGTAATTACAGAATTGTAATCGACCAATTGCAAACCTCCGCTACACCGATGCGTCTCTAGTGCTATGGGTATCTGTGAATTGGGCTCGTAGAGCCGATACTAGGACTACCCTAATTTAAGTTACGTCGAGAGGTTACTTTATGAAAAAGTTGTTGCCTTTAGAGCGAATCAGTTCTGTGGGCAAAGTACATAGACTGGCTGCCATTATCGTAGCCGCGAGTTTCAGTTGTTTACCGCTTGCTGCGCTCGCTGAACACACAAGCGGTGGTGGCGGTGGACACGGAGGCGGCGGAGGTCATCCTGGCGGTGGCGGACATCCGGCTGGCGGAGGGAACCATGGTGGCTCTTTTCACGCTGCGCCTTCCTATCACGCAAATGCAAACAGCTTTCACGCTAGCGCGCCTAACTATCACGCCAGCGCCAGAACCGCCTATTCCGCTCTTGGAAGGAGCGCCACGCACACCTATCACGAAAATCTGTACGCGCGGAGCAACAGTGCGTCTCATGTCTCCAATCATAATGAGACAGCGACGATCCGTCGTGACGCTGCGACGACCCAACATCGTGACGCTACCGGAAATCGAGCGGCCGACACAAATCACAACCCAGGCCAGCCGAATAGAGCCGACGCCGCTAGAGATACGTCGCGTCTACACGACCCGGCACGTACGCCAAAGGCTGAGGCCCTTCGGGCGAGAACTTCGTTTGACCATTCGATGACCTCTGCTTCGGCTCATGGCCTGATGAATCAACGGCTCAACCAAATCTCTAACCGTCAGTGGTCAGGCCACGGCGCCTTCTTCGCGGATAGTCGAGGTCGTGGCTGCTGGTTCAACCATGGCGGATACTGGTGGCGGTGTAACTACTGGGGTGCAAACTGGTATTGCAATAATTTGATTGCGCTAGGTTTTGCCCCAGGACTTTGCTGGGCATGGTATGACGATATTTGCTGGGGTAACATCGTTGTGGGAATGCCGCTGGATCTAGTCGACTACTATTACCCAGACCCGGACTATTCGAACTATTCGAGCTATGACGGAGACGATGCGACCGTGTATTACTACGCAATGGACAATGGCCAATACAGGCAGGTTACCGTGGTGGATGGCAACGTCGTTGATGTCGAAATAGTCGATCAAATTTCCTAGTTAGTATGAAGCATTAGTTAGTAGTATCTGAGCTCAATGAAAAGCCCGGACGTGTTAGCGTCCGGGCTTCTTTTTTTAGGCTAGCGTTCTAGCCATAAGAAACGCGGACGAACAGGAGCTCGTCCCTACCGCTGACGATCTCGACAGCTTCTGCTCGTGGCGCTTGTGACAGTCAGTGTGATTGAGCCTGCCACGGATAGGACTTATGGGACCTATAGACCTAACGTGAAATGTGGCCCTATTCGGCGAGGCGCCGATACGTCCATTCGCTAAATTCTCGCTACTAGCTCGTTGTTTGATTTGCAACCGACGCTGATGCTAGGCATAGATCGTCGCATTCTTAAGAAACGCTTCGCTCCAGACCAAACGATGCCCTCTAATCGTCTCTCGGAAATCGATATTACTAGAGGTTTCGTGATGGTTCTCATGGCTCTGGACCACACGCGTGATTTCCTCGGCGACCATTCCATCGATGCACTCGATGTCGTTCATACCAGCGTCCCGCTCTTTTTCGCGCGTTGGTTAACCCACTTATGTGCGCCGACCTTCGTGTTCTTAGCTGGAACCAGCGTTGCGTTGGCCGGATCTAAGCAACCCGGGCTTCGGCTTTCTCAACTGGCCCTGCGTGGTCTTTGGTTAGTGGTCTTAGAGCAGACCTTTCTCCGCTGCTTTGGTTGGTACTTTAATTTTGACTACCGCTTTATGAACGCCGGTATCCTTTGGGGAACCGGCTGGGCGATGGTTCTGTTAGCGGGCGTTTTGGCTTTGCGATTTCCTGCGTACCTGATCGGGATCCTAGGTCTGGCGTTGATGGCAACTCATTCTTTCCTGGCGGTCGCAGTAGACTCAACCTGGTGGGGGACTCTCTTACTCCGGTCAGACGAACTTTTTCCTGCTCCCGGTTGGCATTTCTACGTTTCGTATCCAGTTCTGCCCTGGTTTGGTGTAATGGCATTCGGCTACGGTGCAGGCGGTTTTATTCAAAAAGCCGGGTTTAATCCGCCGACGCGCCGAGCTCTTCTCTGGAGCGGAATTGGAATGACTCTGCTTTTTATCCTGCTCAGGATTCCGAACCTTCTCGATCCAGACCCCTGGTCGATACAGCCTCGTACCGGTTTTACGATTCTGTCCTTTATCAACACCGAGAAATATCCGCCTTCGTTTCTCTATCTGTTGATGACCTTAGGACCGATGGTCTGTTTCATGGTGCTGGCCAGCAATCTTCCGAAACTTATTCAGCAGCTTTTGATCGTGCTGGGACGAGTACCGCTGTTCTTTTACCTGGCTCACATTGTCCTGATTCATCTGTTAGCGGTACTTCTCGCCGTCCTGCGATTTGGACATTCCGAGTGGCTATATCAGGGGCCCGGGATTTTCTGGTCGGAAACCTTGCCGGGCCACCCACCAGGGTATGGCCTGGGGCTTGGCTGGGTTGTGGCAATTTGGTTGCTGGTGGTCGCGCTCTTGTGGCCCGTCTGCCGATGGTACGGCCAGTATAAGCAGAGTCACTCAGCGTGGTGGCTGCGGTACTTGTGAGTGATGCTCACTCGTCCTGGTACTCGTCGTCGAGACACGAACCAATGTCATATAGGTCCTATGAGTCCTATAGGTCCCATCCATGGCTACGCCCCGGTGCGGCTCGCGTCTGGTGACCGCCGCCACACCTGAACGCCTTCTTCGAGGACGAGGACGACGACGATTACGGCTACTCACCCGTAAACCTTACCGTAGAGATCAGCGATCTCTGGCCCGGTAGGGACGCGGGGATTATTTGCCGGAGAACCGGAAGCGATGGCTTGCTCGACCATCGTTGGGACCGCGTCAAACCATTGCTTTCTATCGATCCCAAGTTTTTGCGGGGTCGGAACCTCAAGTTGCAAGTTCAACTGGCTTAGCGCCTCCACCAGCGCTGCTGCTGCAGCCTCGTCGGTGGCATCGCTTTTGACGATACCCATGATTCGCGCGCAGTCGGCATAACGCCGCTCGTTTCCAGGCACCGAGAAAGTCGTTATTGCCGGCAGCAACATCGCGTTCGACATCCCATGGGGTATATGGAAATGCGCGCCGATAGGCCGGCTCATACCGTGCACCAAAGCCACGCTGGAATTTGAGAAAGCAATTCCGGCCTGCGTTGCCGCTAACATCATGCGCTCGCGCGCCGCCCGATTACTGGGCTCAACATAGGCCACCGGTAGAGATTTCCAGATGGCTTCCATTGCAGTCAGCGCGAAACCATCCGCAAATGGATTAGCCCGGCGACTAACGTATGCCTCAATCGCGTGAGTCAACGAATCAACGCCGGTATCGCCAGTAAGCCGTTTCGGTTTTTCCAGGGTCAACTCGTAGTCCACAATTGCCGCCGTTGGCACGTAGCCGACCCCAGTGCAGAGCATTTTTTCGCCCGAAGGATCATCGGTAACCACAGTGAAACGGGTCGTCTCTGAACCGGTCCCGGCCGTGGTCGGAATCGCAATGATGGGCAATCCGGGCGCATTTTGCAGGAATGGTGTCTTATACTTTCGCATCGGGCCGCCATGCACCGCCAATACGGCGATCGCTTTTGCCGTGTCGATCGAACTACCACCGCCCAATCCAATAACACAATCGTGATCGTGCTCTTTGATATAGGCCAGGCCGGCGTCGATTGAACCGCTGGTCGGATCAGGAACCGCACCTGAAAAAATCCGGACCGCATCCCCAAGTTTTAGAAGATCAACCAAGCGATCGGCCAAGCCTTGCTTGGATAAAAATGAGTCGGTGATGATAAGAGGACGTTTCAGTCCGAGATCGGACAGTACCGTTGAGGTCTCGGCAAAGGCTCCACCTCCGATTCGCAAAAGACGCGGGAGAGCAATTTGAGCGGGCATATGCTACCTGACGACTCTGCGGCGACACCGGGCCGTACGCAAGCGCGGCAAAGCCGTAGGTGGACGGAAGTGGACGGAGTGGAGACTTGGTAGGCGGAGTAGAGGGTGTGGACCCCCAGGCGTCTCCACTTCCGTCCGCCGGGCCCACTAAGTCCACTCTCGCCCACTGAGCCTCACCGCTTGGCCTTGACAGTCCCCACGCTTCGGCTCATGAAAAAGAGGCGCAAGACGAAATCCCATGTACAAGTTCTTCAGCTCACCGCTCCCCCCTTCCCAACTAATTTCCAAACTGCCGGAATTCACCGACGCAAAGAAAATAGACCCCAGTAAGAGCTCTCTTTACGAAGGCGAAAAAGAGATCATCGCTCAGGTTAAAGGGACCCGTTTTACGGCAGAAAAACGGCAGAGAATCGGATGGGGATTAGCCTGGTTTTCGCCTGGGTTTTGGTTCAAACCGGTTCTCACCGGATCAGTCACTCCGCTGAAAGAAGGCAGCGCCGTTATCTTTGAGGGCGGCACTCCGGTTATAATGAAAGTCCTATGGGCCGTTGTCTTTGTTATTATCGTGCAAGCGGGCGCTATCTTCTTGATCTTAAACTATCCGGTAAACATCAGTTTCGACGGACTCCACGCCAATTCGATCATGTTGGCCACCATCACGGCGATTAACCTCGCCGTTGTGATCCTCTTATTGCTCCCCTTTATCGGCTGGTGGTTAACCCGAAACGATTTGGCGTTTGTCGCAGCCGCCGTCGAACGTCATCTGCAGCTTCAACCCGCGCAAAAATCGAGCGTCGACTGGTTGGTAGGCGTGTAACGCCAAGCGGACGTTGTACTCGTCTTCGTCTTCGTCCTCGAATCTGGCAGAGCGGCGTGATGGAATGAGCTCTGCCTTCTGTTAAAAAGGCGGTGCGGAGCTTGCTGGTCGAACCTTAGCTAACCGTGCCGCCGCTTTCCGGTTGGCTCGGAGGCGGCAGCAACGAAGGCGCGCACAGAGTCGGTCGCGGCGTCCTTGCGCCAGAGGGCGACGAAAGTCCACGGCGGCAAAATGGGACGCAGCTTCAGAAACTTTAAACGCGCTCCGGCTACGCGGTGCACGCTGCGTGGCAAGAGCGCAAACTCCTGTCCAGCCGCAAGGGCGGCGATCAGACTGGAGCCGCTGTCGTGCTCGCTGCCGATATGCGGCTGGCGACCAACGGCGGCAAACATCTTTTCGAGGTGTTGGTTGTAGCCTGGGAAATCCTTGCTGGCAAAGGTCGCCACGGGCTCGGCCGCCACCTCCGCAAGGCTGACGAATTTTGCTTTGGCTAGCGGATGCGATGCTCCGACCACGACGCACGTCTCGGAGCGCGCCAATTCTTGCATCTCTAGAATGGGCGATAGCTTCTCCCGCAACACCGTCAGAGCCACATCCAACTTGCCCTGAATCAGGAGCGGCTGCATGTCTTCGGCGGACAGGTCGTGCAGGGTGACGCGCACCTCGGCAAATCGTGCTTTGAAAATGCGCAGGGCGCGAGATAGCATTCCCGCAGTGCCGGAGGGAAGGTAGCCGACGTTGATCTCCGTCGGCAACGCGAGGCTGCGACGGACCTTCGCGACCGAGGCGGCAACATGCGCGAGAACGTCGCGGGCTTCGCCGAAGAAAATCTTGCCCGCCGCCGTCAGGCGCACGGACTTGCCGGTGCGTGCGAGCAGGAGCAGGCCAAGTTCCTCCTCCAGGTCGTGGACCTGACGACCGACGGCTGGTTGGGAGACCCGCAGCTTGGCCGCTGCGCGCGAGACGTTTTCCTCCTCCGCCACGGCGACAAAGTAACGCAGGTGGCGCAGTTCCATGATCCTGCGAGTCTAAAAAAAAAGCATAACGGGTCAAGGAACATAGCATTTCACGAAGATCGTCGAGACGCGGACGTTGCGATCAGCAGCCGCCCGCTTAACCGAGTGGCAAACCAACGACTCGGACCTGAAAGAACCTGTAAAGACAAGGCCATGAACAATGCTTCGAATCAATACAAAGCCGAACGATCACCCACCCACGACCTCATCGGACAGCGGGTCGTGGTGGTCGGCGGTAAAACCGGGATAGGCCTCGGTGTCGCCCGAGCGGCTCAAGCGGCTGGCGCGACCGTCGCGGTCGCCAGTCGGCGCAACCTTTCCGCCAAGGAACGTCCGGACTTGGCTTCCTTCGAGCAGGTCAGCCTCGATCTGTCCGACGAAGCGTCCGTGCGCGTGGCTTTTGACGCCATCGGCTCCTTTGACCACCTCCACGTCACCGCCGGCGGCGAGGCTGGCTCATGGGGCACTTTTATGGATGAAGACATGCGCGGGGTCCGCAATTATATGGAGAGCAAGTTCCTGGGTTCCTGGGCCTGTGCGCGCCACGCCGCCCCGCATCTTGCGAAGGATGGAACAATCACCTTTGTCACGGGGGGCACCGCGGCGCGCGCGAAGCTCGGTTTAGCCGCTGTCACGTCCGTCTTCTCCGCCGTCGAGGCCCTGTCTCGCTCCCTGGCACTGGAGCTGGCACCGGTGCGGGTCAACACGATCCGGCCCGGATTCGTGGAAACCGAGTGGTGGAACTTTCTCTCCGAGGCGCAACGCGACGAATTACGGGCGAAAGTGCGGGCCAAATTCCCTGCTCGGCATCTCGGCACGCCGGCGGACGTTGGGCATGCCGCCCTCTTTCTTATGACCAACCCCTACATTACGGGCACCGTGTTGGAGGTTTCCGGCGGTGAGCTGCTCGTGGACTGGCTCTTCTAAGGGTTTTTCCCCTTCATCCTCGAAAAAAATGAACATCGGCATAATCGGTGCAGGCTTCATCGGCGGGGCTCTCGCCCGGCCTCTCGCACTGCTTGGACATCGCATTACCATCGCCAACTCACGCGGGCCGCACACCCTGGGTGCGGTCGCGGCTCAGACCGGGGCAAGGCCTGCCACCATCGAACAAGCGGTGCATGGACAGGAGCTGGTCATCGTTTCGATCCCGCAAAAAGCGGTCCCTGGTTTACCGAAGGCGTTGTTCGGAGGCCTGCCCGTCGAGCTGCCGGTGATCGACACTGGCAACTATCCACTCAAAGCAAATAAACCATGAACCGTCGCTCTTTTCTTGCCGCCAGCGTGACCGCCGCCGCCACCACGCTGACCTCGGAGTTGGTGAGGGCCGAATCACCTTCATCTTCCGCCTCGCCCGCACCATCAAACTCATGGTCCTTCTGGCCCAACGGAGCGCGCATGGCGGTGAGCCTGTCGCTGATGTTCGAGGCTGGCGGCCAGCCAATTTCGGGCGCAGGCGGTTTCCTGGCCGAGCCGATCCAGGCCGGCCTGCCCGACCTGCCCACCAATGCGCTTTTTGCCTATGGCTACACCGAGGGTATCCCGCGCGTGCTCGACCTGATGGACAAGCACGGCATCAAGCTGTCGTCTTTTATGATCGGGCGCGCCGTCGAGACCAACCCGGAGATCGCCCGAGAGATCGTTCGCCGCGGCCACGAGGCGGCAGCGCACGGCCGCACCTGGGAAAACAGCTATCACTTGCCGCCCGAACAGGAGCGGCAGTTCATCAAGGATTGCGCCGACACCATCGAACGCGTGACCGGGCAGCGCCCGGTCGGCTGGAACGCCTTCTACCTGCGCAACTCCGTCCACACGCTGGAGATCCTCCAGGACCTGGGCTTCCTCTACCACATCGACGACCCGAGCCGCGACGAGCCGTTCATCACGCCTATCCGTGGCAAGGACTTCGTCACGGTGCCGTACACCTTCCACTTGAACGATCTGGTCCTGCCACCATTCCAAGGGTACGATCCGGCGGCCTACGTGCAGACTTTGACCGACGAGTTCGACCAGCTCTACGCCGAGGCGGCGACCCAGCGGCGGATGATGGTCATCGCCATGCACGATCGGGTTTCCGGCCACGCCGCGCGGGTGCGCCCGCTTGACCGCTTTCTCACCTACGCACGGGGGTACAAAGACGTGTGGTTCGCCCGCAAGGATGAAATCGCACGGTGGGCACTGCAAACCCGCACCCAGACACCGGTGGTCGAGCGCGGCCCCGCCGGCTTAACGGGGCTGCCGGGCCCGAGCAGGTAAAGAAGATCAGCGGCCGCCGAACGACTTGGAATTCATTGGCGGTCACATGGTGACGGCTTTGTAATCTGCGTTTGCAGTAGTACGAATCGACAGTCAATCGAGAGGAACTTATGAAGGTAATCGAACTGACAGCAGCAAGCATGGATGCCTTCCGGCACGCTTCACGTCCAGACATCGAGCCCGGACCTGGAGAAGCGCTCATCGCGCTGAAGGCTGCGTCCCTGAACTTCCTCGATATCGCGGTGGCGACAGGAAAGTATCCGCTCTCGTCGTTTCCTATCGTGCCTGTGACGGATGGAGCGGGTGAAATCGTGGCGCTGGGACACGCCGTCGCTGGGCAAGAGGAATGGAAGGTGGGTGACCGCGTTGTTCCACACTTCCTGCCGTACTGGCAGGATGGCCGATTGCCCGTCGCCGGAGGTGGGCCGCGCCGCGGGATTGACCTTCAGGGCAGCCTTGCTGAGTACGTCGTTGTTCCACAAGCCGGACTTGTGCGGACGCCGGCTCATCTCACCGACGTTCAAGCAGCGACGCTGCCGATTGCAGCCACCACTGCCTGGAATACGCTGCGGGTTGCGCAGCTGGGCCCACAGAAGACAGCGCTGCTACTGGGAACGGGCGGCGTTTCCATCTTCGCGCAGCAACTTGCAAAGGCGCACGGGGCACGCTTGATCATTACCACGTCTTCTGAGGAGAAGGCGGAACGCTGCCGGGCGCTTGGGGCAGACAAGGTCATTAACTACAAACAACATCCGAATTGGGCAGACGAGGTTCTTCGCCTCACGGACGGAAACGGAGCTGACTTCGTCCTGGAGACCGGAGGGAAGCAGACGTTGCCACAGTCGATTCGCGCAGCAGCTCTTGACAGCTCGATCCTCGTGATCGGCTTCCTCTCTGGCACTGAGGCACCAGTCGATGTGCTGCAGATCATGGAGAAGCGCATTCGGCTGCAAGGCAACACTACAGGGCCTGTCTCCGCCCTGCGCGATGTCGCCGCTGCAATCGCGAACCACAACATCGTTCCGGTTGTGGATCAGGTCTTTGAATGGGGCAGTGCTTCCGATGCCTTTCGGCATGTCGCGGCGGGTGGCCACTTTGGCAAAGTCGCCATCACGATTTCGAAGTGACCGGGAGAACAGTCACCTCGAGGTCATCATCGACAGGCAGTTCGCTTTGTCCGATGCCGCCGAAGCCCATGCATATATCGAGCAGAACAGCATTCTGGGACGCGTCGTCCTGCGCCCCTAAATGAAACGGATCGCCTGCACTTAGTGTCGTCCGCTGCACCTGTGTAGGCGATGTTGTGGAGGCCCTTGCCTGAGCCCAGCTCGCCACCAACCACCAGCACCGCACTGATCGAGAACGAGGACGGGTACAAACAATTTACCTCTCATCAATCCTCCCCCGGCTCCCATCCCAAAGCGATCCGACGCAGATGGCGAGATAACCGCAGGCGATGCCTAATCCCAATTCGCCAGTCAGCCAGGGCCGATGCGATTGGCTAAGTGCCACAGGATTAAACACCAAAAAATTGTGCACGGCGTGGAACAGCACCGGTGGCCACAAACTGCCGGCTCTCATCCGCAACCACACTAGCAACACGTTGAGGCCGAAGAGCAGAGTACCGATAGTCAGCACCTGGAGCCCGAGGACCGGTTTGGAATACGATCCAGCCAAGAAAAATAACCAGAGATAGAAAAGGAACCACGGTAACCAGCTACACCACACCAGACCGGTAAAGCCCAGGCGGCCCGCGAGCAGAGGAGCTAAAAAGCCGCGCCAGCCTATTTCCTCTCCCAAGGCGCCAAAGACAGAAAAGAGAAATCCAAGTACGAACAACGCGATTGAGCCGACCCCGATTTCTACAAGGTCGATCTGCAGGGTCTCTAATCCCGATAGCCAAAGCGCGCCCAGGATAATCCCACACACACCGACCGGGGTGATCACCGCCAAAACCAGGAACCTAATCTTCGGCCGCTTCGCGCCTCGAAGCCTGACCTTAGAGTATCGGGCTGCAAGTATTCCAGCGATTCCCGGGATCCACATCGCTACAAACACTGCGACCGCCGGATACACCCTAAAAAAGCCGGTGAAGAAGTTCAGCCCTGTGAGGGCAGCCATCGACAAAAGAAGCACTGCAAAGAAAATCAGTGCCGGCCAGGGGGCCGTTGGGCCTTTTCTATTTAAATTAGATTCGGGGGCAGAGGTTAAGATCCGCAGATTGCTCAGATTACACAGATTGGAAGCCGGCGAAAGGCGTGAAACAAGAGCTCATCCCTATCGACCTGGATCATTCCGCCTTACACCGTTAGATGCTGCTTAACGACTTGGTCGGTCAGATCTGCAACGGGTCCTTGGGCCACGACACTACCCCGGTCCAGGATTGCGAAGTTATCCGCCAACTCTTTACAGAATTCCAGGTATTGCTCCACCAACAGGATGGTAATGGACTCTTTTCTGAGGAGCTTAATTGCCTCGCCGATCTGGTCGATGATGTTGGGCTGGATTCCCTCAGTCGGTTCGTCAAGGATCAGAAGCTTCGGCTCTGTCAAAAGCGCACGCCCAATCGCAAGCTGTTGTTGCTGGCCGCCGGAAAGCATCCCGCCTTTGCGCGCCAAAAAATCCTTGATGATGGGAAACAACGAATAAACGCGTTCCAACGCCTCTTTCGATTTTTTCCGTTTGGCCACGGCGCCAATAGAAAGGTTTTCCTCAACCGTGAGATGCGGGAAAATCCCTCGACCCTGAGGAACGTATCCTATGCCGGCTCGAGCTCGCCCTTCGGGAGGCATCCGGGAAATATCGTGCCCGTCAAAAACCACGCGGCCACTATTCGGTTTGTAAAGGCCAACGACACTCTTCAAAGTGGTGGTTTTCCCCACCCCGTTGCGCCCCATTAAGCAAAACACATGATTGGCGCCGACCTCGAGACTCACGTCGCGCAGAATCCGGGAGCCGCCCAACGAGATGCTGACTTTGTCAACGCTCAGCATGGATGACGTCATGTTTTTTCTTTCTTCCCAGATAAACCTCGATGACCCGTTCATCGTTTTGGATTTCGTCCAGGGATCCCTCGCAAAGAACGCTCCCCTGGTGAAGCACAGTCACCTTACTGGCGAGCTGCCGTACAAAGACCATGTCATGTTCGATAACGATGATCGTGTGCTTGCCGGCTAAGCTTAAGAGCAGCTCACCGGTCCGTGCCGTCTCTTCATCCGTCATGCCGGCCGCGGGTTCATCCACCAGCATCAATTCCGGATCTTGAGCGATCAGCATCCCGATTTCGAGCCATTGCTTTTGGCCATGCGCCAAAGCGCCCGCCCTAACCTGAGCCTTGTCCTTTAGATTGATGATCTCGAGCACCTCAAAGATCCGCTCATTCTGGGCCGGAGTGACCTTGCCAAAAATCGCGCTCCACACTCCCCGGCTGCCCCTGAGGCCTAGCAGGATGTTCTCGTAAACGGTGTGATCGGAGTAGACGCTGGGAGTCTGAAATTTGCGCCCAATTCCCATCCGATAAATTTGGTATTCGCTCCTCTTGGTAACCGGCGTGTCCTTGAATTCAATCTGTCCTTGGTCGGGCCGGGTCCTGCCGGTAATCAAGTCGAGAAAGGTGCTTTTGCCGGCTCCATTCGGTCCGATGATGGTGCGAAGCTCGCCTTCATCCAGATAAAAATTCAAATCGTTGATCGCCTTGAAACCGTCGAAACTTTTCGTCACGCCCTCCGCGGTGAGGATGAATTTCTTGTTCATCGTGCTTCCGTCTTCGCCAAAGTCTTTGTATGTGACGCGCCTCGCTTGCGAGGGCGACCTTCAGTGGAAATCGCCCTCCAGAGTGGGTTACGGCGGGCAGCCTGTGCTCGAAATCGAAGCGTTGAAGTCTCGGAGCGATGGAGTGTTGGAGTATGGGATTGTTGCCCTAGTTGCTGAGTATTCATACGGCTCACTCAGTCTGCGCGCCCGGTGCGAATCACGTCGCCTGGCGAATTTGATGTTTCCTTGGCCTGCAATGGCGCCTGATTGCCGCGCTGCGCCGAGATCCCTTTCAAAAATGTGGCGCTACGCTGGAACAGCGAGTAAAGCTGCTTCGGCAAACCAACCAGCCCCTTTGGCATAAAGAGCACAACGATCGCGAACATGGCTCCCAGAATAATGAGCCAGAGATCCGGAAAGGCGCGCGTGGCCCAGCTCTTCAAGGCGTTTACTACAATCGCGCCAACGATAGGCCCGATCAACGTGCCCCGTCCGCCGACCGCGACCCAGACCACCGCTTCTAGAGATTTGTCAGGCGCCATCTCGCTAGGATTGATGATCCCAACCTGAGGGACATAAAGCGCACCCGCCAAGCTGGCGATGATGGCGCTCACCACGAACACAAACAATTTGAAATTGGCTGCCGCATAGCCAGAAAACAAAACCCGATTCTCACTGTCCCGGACCGCTCTCTGGATTTTGCCGAACTTCGTCATCGTTAGCCACCGGCAAAAGACGTAGGTCAAAATGACAAGAATACCGGTAGCGATGAACAAGCTGCGTTGCGTGGCGGCGCTCCGGATATCCTGACCCAGAATGAACTTAAAGTCGGTCAGGCCGTTATTGCCGCCGAAGGTGAAATCATTCCGGAAAAACATGAGGCAAGCGCCATAGGTGAGCGCCTGGGTCAGAATGGAAAAGTAAACGCCGCGGATCCTGGAACGAAAGGCCAGAAATCCGAAAACCAAGGCTAACAGTCCGGGCACTAGAACCACAGCAGCCACAGAGAACCAGAAACTCCGGAAGGGGATCCAATGGAGCGGCAGCGCGGGGTAACCGAGGAAGACCATGAAGTCAGGAAGATCGCTATGGTATTGGCCGAGCTTTCCAATCAACAACATCAGATGCATGCCGAAAGCGTAGCCGCCCAGAGCGAAAAACAGACATTGACCCAGACTTAGCAGCCCGGTGTAACCCCAGAGCAAATCGACGCTCATAGCCAGCACGGCATAACAGAGGTATTTGCCGTACAGATTAATGGTGAAATCGCTGAGATGGAAAACGCTGGTCTCGGGAACCAAAGCGTTGAACGCCGGCAGAACGCCCAGGATAATAATTGCCCCTATTCCGACGCCCCACAATTCGGCTTTACGGAACTTATTCTGCATACGTTAGCGAGGGAATGATGTCCGAGTCTGAATGACAGATGACAAATGACAGGTTTGGCAACTGCCTCGATCGGGATGTGAAATGAAGCGGCTATTGGTCATCTGTCATTTGGGATTTGTCATTTTCAGCTGTCCAAGGTGCGGCTTCGAGTTGGGAAAAACCCTCCTGGTTTCCATTGCAAAAAGAGGATGATCGCAGTCAGGACCATAATCTTGCCAAGCACCGGTGATCCCAGGACCTGTTGAAGAACCTGATCTGAACAGCCGATGCCGAGGGCTGAAACCACGGTGCCGGCGATGCTCCCCACTCCGCCGACCACGACTGTCATAAAGCTGTCGATGATATAGCTCTGCCCTAAGCTGGGACCGACGTTCCCGATCTGGGAGAGAAACGCTCCCGCTAACCCGGCGAGACCGGATCCGAAAGCGAAGGTGAGCATGTTGACCCGCTGGGTAGGCACCCCCATACAAGCGGCCATGTCTCGATCCTGAATCACGGCTCGAATAAAGAGACCGAGCGGCGTCTTGGTTAAAAGCAACCAGGTCCCAACCACAATCAGGACCGCGAACACAATGACGAAGATCCGGTTGTAGCCCAGAACCACGTCGCTAATCGTGAAATTGCCGAGCAGCCACGAAGGAGAGTTTACTTGCACGTTGTTCGCCCCGAACACCAGACGAAATAGCTGCTGCATGATGAGCGAGATACCCCAGGTCGCCAGCAACGACTCCAGCACCCGACGGTAAAGAAACCGGATCACCAATCGTTCGAGGGCGAGTCCCGCGAGCGCGGCCACCAGAAATGACAAAGGGATAGCGAAAAGGAAGTAGGTCTGAAAAGACCAGCCGGTAAGATGCATGCCCGGAAGGAAAATCCGGATACCGAGAGGTGAGAGCGGCAGACCATCACGGAACACATTTTCCACGACGTAAGTCGTGTAGGCGCCCACGGCAATCATCTCACCATGAGCCATGTTGATCACACCCATCAGCCCGAAGGTGATGGCCAACCCCAGCGCGGAAACCAATAGAATCGATCCCAGACTGACGCCGTGAAAAATCGTGCCAAAGAAATTCACAACGGCGAGGTAACTCTGGATGGCTTGACTAGCCTTGGCGGCTGCCAGCTTGGTCTCGGCAGATGCACTCTTGCTTTCGCTTAGGCCCCGAAGGTCATCCAGCGCACCGATACAGTTCAATTTGGCTAGCGAGTCAGCCGCCGCCACTTGTCGTTCCGGGTGCGCGGCATCCGCGAGCTGTATAAGAGCCTCAGCTTCGTACAGCGTCTTTCTTACCCCTGGATCTGTTTCTAATTTCAGTCGCGTCTCCAAAAGCGGTAGATTCTCCGCCTTCTGCGAAAACCCGAGTTTGAACACCATCGCGCGCCGGGCTTCCGGATTCGGATCGGACAGGCTTAAAAGGTCCAACGTCCGCTGTATTTTTTTACGCAGGCTGGCGTTTACGTCTGATGAAGTCGCTTCAGTCGGATCGATCATGATCTCCGTACCGTTCGAATCCTTCAGCAATTCGCCGGTATCCACCCGAAACGCCCGTGTCTTATCGGTGCTATCGGATTGCTCAAGAATGATGGGAACAACCTGGCCGCCAGCGTCGGTGTAGAGGTAGATTTCACCATTGCTCCAAGACGCCAGCAGATCGTGCCCAGTCTTGGAGACTCCGCTCGAGGCGGCGATCTGATCGAGGAACGAATCTTGATCGGCCGCCGAGCTGGTAACGGCCCGCGCGATGGACTGCCGGATCGACGAATCCGGGCTGGTCTGGGCCTGGAGGAGGAGCGGCGCTAGCATGACCGCAAGGCAAAAAAACTTCAGTCGGGGCATTGCAAGTGTCTATAAGCAGCATCCTTGCCAAAAATAAGACAGCTCGGTTCGTGCGCGGCCTCATCGTACTCGTCCTCCTCGTCGAAAATCGCGTTTGGATCCGAAGCCCGTCGCGGCTAATCCATAGAGGCTCCGATTCTGGCCGCGCCGATAAAATGACACGCGAAAAACGCAAAAGAAGCGCCTCGCCCCATTTTCAGGGCGGATTTCGCGTGTCTCGAAATCAGAGGTAAAGCCCTGGGCTCTAATGTGTAACCGCTTCGCGGCAAGGCACAGCTCCTGCTTGCACGGCCAACGGTCTCGAACACAACGCTGTCCGGTTTCCAGGCTCGTCTCGAACCACCCCAAACGGCGCGAAGATCAAGACGCAAATAACAAGAGCACTAAAAGAATGAAATTCCCTCGTAACACCAGAGCTGCTCTGGCGGGCGCGTTTACCCTATCCCTAGCCTGCGCAGCACCCCTAAAAGCCAACGAAGTCGATGTCACCAGCGGCAAGGTTAAAGTGGGCGTCTTACATTCGCTGTCGGGCACGATGGCGATCAGCGAAACCTCCTTGCGCGATACGTTGTTGTTCGCCTTCGATGAAATCAACAAAAACGGCGGGGTTCTCGGAAAACAGATTGAACCCGTCGTGGTAGATGGCGCTTCCAACTGGCCATTGTTCGCGGAAAAAGCCAAACAGCTGCTGCAGCAGGATAAGGTCGCCGTAGTTTTCGGCTGTTGGACCTCCGTTAGCCGTAAGTCGGTACTTCCTGTCTTCGAACAAGATGACGGTATGTTGTTTTATCCGGTCCAGTACGAAGGCGAAGAACTGTCGAAAAACATCTTCTACACTGCGGAAGCCGTGAACCAGCAAGCGACGCCCGCCGTCGACTATCTACTGGCTCAGGGTAAGAAGAAGTTTTACCTCGTCGGCAGCGATTACGTTTATCCGCAAACCACCAATCTCATCCTCTTCAAATATCTCCAGACCAAAGGCGTTCCGGTCGAGAATATCGGAGGCGGCCTGCGCAAAGATAGCTCAGGAAAGGTTATTTCGGCTGGCAAATACGTCCCGTTCGGCCATACGGATTTTCAGCAGATCGTATCGGAAATCAAACAGTTCGCGGCAGGTGGCGATGCCTGCGTGATCAACACAATCAACGGTGACTCTAACGTGCCGTTCTTCAAAGAAATCGCGTCCGCCGGGCTGAGTCCGGCCGATTGTCCTATCGTCTCCTTCAGTTTAGCCGAAGACGAGCTGCGCAGTTTGCCGACCAAGGACCTGGTGGGTGAGCTAGGATGCTGGACTTATTTCATGTCGCTGAAAACGCCGGAAAACAAAGATTTCCTGGCGCGCTGGAACGCCTGGTTAAAGGGCGAGAGCTATGCAGGTGTAGTGAAAGAAAAACGCGCGGTGGACAGCCCGATGGTGCTTTCCTACGACGGCGTTTATCTATGGAAAAAGGCGGTGGAAAAAGCCGGTTCCTTCGATGTGGATAAGGTACGCGGGGTATTGGAAAGCGATGCCATCAGTTTTGATGGTCCCGGCGGCAAGATCACGATGCAGAGCAACCACCACGCAACGAAAAACGTTTACATGGGGGAAACCACTGCAAACGGGCAATTCAAGATTTTGAGTACCTTTCCACAGGTTAAGGCCGAACCTTTCCTGTTAAAGGGTCTTGACGAAGAGCTCGAGAAAAAGACTGCACAAAAATAGCGGCGAAGCCCCGTAATCTATCCCGCGCCAATCCGGTCGATTCTGGATTGGCGCGGACCCTGTGACCTTGAACTGATCGCTGCGTGAACCAATAAAGAAGAAAAATCTCACGCAAAGACGCAAAGGCGCAAAGGTTAAAACCATTCAGGTAAGAGCGTTCCAAAAATTTTCGAAGCGGTAGTTCGGAGGTCGGTGATTGCAGGATTGCAGATAAAACGAACCCCCAATAAAGGCACTCGTTAAGAATGGTTACCTCCCTGATGTCCTCGTGCTTTGCGCGACATTTGCATGCGTCTTAACCTTTGCGCCTTTGCGTCTTTGCGTGAGATTTTGGTTTGACCTTGCAACACCCCCTTCAGAATTGGACCGCAGATTTGCAGTTACGATTTCAGTATGAAGAGGATCGTACGGTCATGACGGAACGGCGCCACACTGGTCCGTTACAGGTACAAAAGCCGCTTTATCCAGAAGGTCGTTCAGTTTGTCACACGGTCATTCTTCACCCTCCTGGCGGCATGGCAGAAGGGGATACTGTCAAGATTGATGTCACCCAAGGGCCTGACTCGAAGACGGTTCTAACCGCTCCGGCAGCAACGAAATGGTATAAATCGAGAGACAAGTTTTCGTCTCAGGAAGTACGGATTCGACTCGGCGAACGTGCACAGCTTGATTGGTTGCCGCCGGAAAATATTCTCTTCGAGCACGCTCGCGCCAATTTTCGTTTTCAACTCGAACTAGGGCAAGACGCCAGCGCCATCGGTTGGGAAACCTTTGTTTTCGGCAGACGGGCGATGGGCGAAACTTGGGCTGCTGGCGCTCTCCGGTTCAATTCCCAGTTCACCGATACTAATGGCCTGCTGTGGAGTGAGAGAGCCAACTTGAACGCGGCATCAGGGATACGGAATGCTGCTCAAGGATTAGGGGCGTTTCCTATCGCCGGGATGGTATGGGCGGTTGGTCCAAACTGTGATCAATTACTCGCCGAATGCCTGTCACCCTCTCTTCCCTTTGGCGACGCTTTACGCGCAGGCGTAACCTGCCTGAACCACCGGCTACTAATCGTACGAGGCGTAGCGCAGAAGATAGAACCATTGCGCGAGCTCATGGTCCGTTGCTGGAGCTTTCTGCGGCCGGCTATCCACGGAAGAGATCCTAATCCTTTGCGGCTATGGACCGTGTGAGTAACTTGGTGGGGCGAGGCTCCCGAACAACCCAAAGTGTTAGCGAAGCGCTTGGCGTCGAACTAAGGACGCGTCATGCTAGGCCGCAAGACTCGCCGAGCCGCGACCCGGCGCACCATCAGAGGACACAATGCGTGAAGTCCCAGTAGCCGCCATCCGTTCCAAGTCCTACGATTACCAAGGCACATCCCCATCCCCCGGCTCGGCGATCTTTCGGCCCAACAAAATCAAGCGACGGACACCGCGAATTGACTCCGGTAGAGGTTTCCGGCCTTATGGGAGCCTCGCCCCACCAATAATCCATGAACCTAACCCCCCGCGAAAAAGACAAACTTCTTATCTTTACCGCCGCTCTACTAGCTGAACGCCGGCTACAACGCGGACTAAAATTAAATCATCCGGAGGCGACCGCATTAATCACTGCAGCCCTGCTTGAAGCAGCTCGTGATGGCAAGACGGTTGCCGAGCTGATGCAGTTTGGCACCACGGTGCTCAAACGAAATCAAGTTCTGGAAGGTGTGCCTGAAATGATTCCAGAGATTCAGGTCGAAGCCACTTTTCCCGATGGCACGAAATTAGTTACTGTTCACAATCCCATCCCTTGAAAACCAAAACGAAACCGCGAATGGACGCGAAGGAAGGCGGAGAGGACTTGATCTAACCACAGATTGACACCGATGTGCGTAGATAGTTTTTTTAGGACCGCTGTAGGCGATCTTGTCCCACACTCTGCGCGCATTAGCGTCTATCTGTTATTCTCGTTTTTCTTCGCGTCCGTTCACGTTCATTCGCGTTCATTCGCGGTTGGTTTTAAGTCACAGCACCTATGATACCCGGAGAGACTTTTGTAGAACCTGGCGACATTGAGCTGAATGCCGGTCGCGCCGTCACAAAGATCGACGTAGCAAACACGGGCGATCGACCGATTCAGGTCGGTTCCCATTTTCACTTTTTTGAAGTAAACGAAGCACTCAAATTCGATCGTGAACAGACTCGCGGTTATCGCTTGAATATCGCCGCCGGTACCGCCGTTCGGTTCGAGCCCGGCCAGGAAAGATCCGTAGAACTGGTCGAGATGAGCGGCGATCGGGTGATCTACGGTTTCAACGCTAAGATCATGGGACCGTTATGAGAAGGAGTTCAGGTTTGTCCGACGTAGCTTTGCATAGGTCAGGTGAGAGTTCTGTGGGTAGCGAAGTCGGGAATTCAAGGAGTCTTGGAGAAGCAATATGAATCGATCCCCCCTTATTGAAGTCCCACACTCCGCCGGTGCGGATTTATCTTGGTAATCAAATGAACGTGCCCCGAACCGCAGTTGGCGCTGTCGCACTCCTGAACTGCTGCAACTCCTTGAACCCCTGAACTCCTATGAAGATTCCCCGCCAAGCATATGCAGAAATGTTCGGCCCAACCGTTGGAGACCGGATCAGGTTAGCCGATACGGACCTCGTGATTGAGATCGAGAAGGACTTCACCATTTATGGGGAAGAGGTCAAGTTCGGTGGCGGCAAGGTAATCCGGGATGGGATGGGTCAATCGCAGCGCTCGGCAAAAGATGCGGCTGACACCGTTATTACCAATGCCGTTATCGTAGATCACACCGGGATCGTTAAAGCAGATATCGGAATAAAAGATGGTCGGATCGCTGGAATCGGGAAGGCCGGTAACCCGGATATTCAGCCCGGCGTAACGATTATGATCGGGCCTGGCACTGAAATCGTTGCCGGCGAACACATGATTGTGACTGCCGGCGGGATTGATACCCATATTCATTTCATTTGTCCTCAACAGATTGATGAAGCGATTACTGCCGGGTTAACCACCATGATCGGCGGCGGAACGGGACCGGCAACCGGCACCTACGCCACGACTTGTACGCCGGGCCCATGGCATATCGAACGGATGTTACAGGCCGCCGAAGGTTACCCCATCAATCTCGGTTTCCTGGGCAAAGGAAACGCCAGCCAACCGGAGCCTTTGCGCGAGCAGATCGCGGCTGGAGCAGTTGGTCTAAAATTGCACGAAGACTGGGGAACCACACCCGCTGCCATCGATACTTGCCTATCAGTAGCAGACGAGACTGACACTCAGGTAGCTATTCACACCGACACCTTAAATGAGTCCGGCTTTGTCGAGGCGACTATTGCTGCGTTTAAAGGCAGGACCATCCATTCATTTCACACCGAAGGTGCCGGCGGCGGGCATGCTCCCGACATTATCAAAGTCTGCGGCGAAGCGAACGTGCTGCCTTCGTCAACGAATCCGACCCGGCCGTTTACGGTCAACACATTGGATGAACACCTGGATATGTTGATGGTCTGCCATCATCTGGATCCGGCCATCGCAGAAGATCTGGCGTTCGCCGAGTCGCGCATCCGTCGCGAAACCATCGCCGCAGAAGATATCCTGCATGACTTGGGTGCGATCTCGATGATGTCCAGCGACTCACAAGCCATGGGGCGAATCGGAGAAGTCATTATCCGCACCTGGCAAACCGCTCATAAAATGAAGGTCCAGCGCGGCGCTTTGCCCGGCGATACAGCGCGTCACGACAATTTTCGGGTAAAACGTTATGTGGCTAAGTACACGATCAATCCCGCTATTACTCACGGGATCGCTCATGAGGTTGGCTCTGTGGAAGTAGGAAAATGGGCAGACCTGGTTCTGTGGTCACCCGCCTTTTTTGGAGTCAAACCCGCTCTAATCTTAAAAGGAGGGATGATCGCGGTGGCGCAGATGGGCGATCCAAACGCGTCGATCCCAACTCCACAACCCGTCCATTATCGGGAAATGTTCGCGACTCGAGGGATGGCTCTGGCGAAGACCTGTCTCACGTTTGTATCTGGCAAAGCACATGAATCCGGAATCGGCGAACGTTACGAACTCAGGCGCCAATTAGTCCCGGTTCACAGTATACGGAATCTCAAGAAGCAAGATCTCATACATAACTCGTGGCAACCCAAGATCACGGTGGACCCTGAAACTTACGAAGTAACGGCGGATGGCGAACTGCTTACTTGCGAGCCAGCTAAGGTATTGCCGATGGCTCAACGCTATTTCCTTTTCTGATGCGCAGGTTCACTAAGCTTTCTAAGTCATCGGCAGAAAAGGTCCCGCCTCTGGTCCTTGCTTTTGATGCGCGCAAGAAGAGCCGGCAATTGGTGAGATTAGATAGCGGCGAAGAAATCGGCATATTGCTGCCACCGGGCACGATCTTACGCGATGGAGATGTCATCGAAAGCGAGGATGGTTCTCTTTTTAAAATCCAAGCTGCCAAAGAAGAACTCATGTCGGTAACGGCAACGGATGCTTTCCAGCTGTTGCGCGCCGCTTACCATCTCGGTAACCGGCATGTCGCCATCCAGCTTCAGCCGGATCGGATCCTTTTGCAGTTCGACTCCGTGTTGAAAGAGATGCTGCTTGGCCTTGGCCTGACCGTCACCATCGTTTCTGAGCAATTTACACCAGAAACAGGCGCTTACGGAGGCGGCCACAAGCACGGGCATGATGAGACGTTCGCCGAAGACTATGCCGCAGCGCAACGCGTTTTTCGTGAACACCACGGGGAGAGTCACGGTAAGAAGTAAGCAGTAAGTCAGTGAATCAGTGCTGACATAGATTGATCGTGAACTGAATACTGACACACACCGATCACTTCACCGCTTCGAGGACGAGGACGACTTTGCAACCCATGAATCCTGACGAACTCTGTCGAGCTATGCAGCTCGCCTCACCGGCGCTGCCCATCGGTTCGTTCAGTTACTCACAGGGACTGGAAACGGCGATCGATCTCGGCCTGATTCGGGATGAAGAGGACGCCTTTAGCTGGATCGTGGACGGCCTCACCGAGATCGTCAGCCGCTGTGATGCGCCGATAGTCGCCTTTATCCATCGAGCCTGTCGCTCGCAGCCGTCCGCCGATTCGCTGTCGGAGATTACTCATTGGAACTCCTGGTTTCTTGCGAGCCGCGAATCCATGGAATTGCGACGGGAGACCGAGCAAATGGGTTGGTCGTTGTTACAGCTCGCGCACGCTTTGAACTGGATTACGCCTGCGGCTGGAACGAGCGACCTCGAGCCGGTCGCGTTTCCCACTGCATTCGGACTGTCGGCAAGCGGTCTTGCTCTTTCGGAGACGACAACCTTAACGGCATTTTGTTTTAGTTGGCTGGAAGCCCAGGTCGCCGCCGCTATGAAGCTGGTTCCGCTCGGTCAAACGGCAGGTCATCGAATATTAAATCGGTGCCGGACAAATGTTCCCATGATCGTTCGCGCGGCTGCTAACACAACGCCAGAAGAGATCTCTTCTTGGGCACCTCTGCTCGGTATTTTTTCCGCCCGGCATGAAAGCCAATACTCCCGTCTGTTTCGTTCGTAACCTATGGCCCGTACCAAAAGCATTCCTCCATTGAGAGTCGGTGTGGGTGGTCCGGTTGGGACCGGCAAAACCACTCTGGTCGAGATGTTGTGCAAGCGGATGCGTGACCGGTACGATCTCGTGGTTATTACGAATGATATCTACACAAAGGAGGATCAGCGTCTCTTGACGGTCGCCGGTGCTTTACCGGCAGAAAGGATCATGGGGGTTGAAACCGGTGGTTGCCCGCACACTGCGATCCGCGAAGATGCATCGATCAATCTGGAAGCGATCGATCAGATGCTGAAACGGTTCCCCGACGCCGATATCGTCTTTATCGAGTCCGGGGGCGACAATCTGGCGGCAACCTTTAGCCCTGAATTATCCGATCTGACTCTCTACGTGATCGATGTGGCCGGCGGCGAAAAGATTCCCCGAAAAGGTGGGCCGGGGATCACGCGTTCGGACCTACTCGTGATCAATAAAACCGATCTAGCTCCGCATGTGGGAGCATCATTGGAACTCATGGCCGCCGATACTCGGAAGATGCGAGGCGATCGGCCTTTCGTGATGACAGACCTCAAGACCGAGACCGGGCTGGGCGAGGTGGTGCGGTTTATTGAGGAACGAGGGCTGCTGGGGTAATCGGCGTTTGCGAATGCCACGAAGTGGCGAAACAGAACAGCCCAGGGCTTCAGCCCTGGGTTTGGTGATGGTGTGGGTGCGCCCTGAAAGGGCGTCCGAGCGAGAATCGCCTTTGCCAATTGGTTCTGGCAATCCAGAATTTAAAGGTCGACCTAGCGCGTCCGGCCCGAATCACTCGGTCGCCCTTTCAGGGCGATCTTTTTTGGGGAGCTAACCCAGGGCTGAAGCCATGGGCCGTTCTGTGTAGCCACTTCGCGTCATTCGCCCATTCGCCGTGTCGCGCCCCCTCGTTGCTTGCGCCAACCGCAGTTTGCTTGTTTGGTGGTGGTTCTTATGCCCGGGTCACGGAAGCTCTTCCAAACAGAATTGGGAGCTACACTCTCGTTGGCGATCCCAATGATGGTCGGGCAACTCGGCCAGATGTTGATGGGTATCACAGACACTCTGGTCCTCGGACGGGTGGGTGTGGTCCCGCTGGCCGCTATTGGTTTTTCTAATACGCTGCTGGGAACGTTATACGTAGGCGGTATCGGTATTTTGGCAGCGGTCGGAATCTTCGCGGCTCAAGCACATGGAGCAAAGCTGGAAAGTGCTAAAATCGAAGTGTTTCGATCGGCTTTCTGGCTGTCACTCTTCGTTGGAACCGCGACGGCCACCATCGTGATGGCTCTCATACCCGTGCTGAGCATTTTCGATGAACCGATTCCAGTCGAAATCGCCGCGCGACCCTATCTGGCGATTGTCGGTCTATCGTTGATTCCCGCACTTGGATCAATGAGCGTTAAGACCTACTGCGAGGCACTGGGAAAACCGGTGATCCCAACAGTGATCCTCTACGCGGGAGTGATCTTAAATGTCGCCTTGAATTTGCCATTGGTATTCGGCTGGTTTGGACTGCCGGCGCTCGGACTGGTTGGATCGGCAATCGCCACGCTCTGCGCCCGCATTTTCGTGCTGATCGGTATTACCGCATATGCGCTGTCGTTGACTCGACTACCGTGGCAGGCGTTAACGATTTCAGGTGTGAGCTGGGAGAAGATGGGCAGCTTATTGAAAGTTGGCGTACCCATCTGTTGCCAATACGTCGCGGAAGCCGGCGCTTTCAATTTCAGTGCCATCATGATGGGATGGATGGGGACCATTCCCTTGGCCGCGCATCAGATCGTGGTGACCTGCGCCGCGACGACATTCATGTTTCCCCTAGGTATCTCTATTGCCGCCGGCGTCCGTCTTGGTCATGCAGTCGGCTCACAAGCGTATTCGGCCTTACGCAGGATTTCTCTCGGGGCGATCATGGTTTCGGTACTGATCCAACTGGGGTTTGCCGCGATTTATTTAACACTCGGCCACCAGGTTGCTCTCTTGTTCACGAGTCAGACAGAGGTAGTGGAACTCGCCGGCCGTTTGATGATCATCACCGGCATCTTCCAAATCGCCGATGGTATACAAGTGACGTCAGCCGGCTGCTTAAGAGGTTTGGCTGATATCCGGCTCCCGATGCTCATCGGCATCTTCTGTTATTGGGCGGCAGCGATTCCCACAGGATTTATTTTCGCATTCAAATTGCACACTGGACCAACCGGGATCTGGGTCGGGCTTGCTCTTGGCTTGTTCGTAGCGGCGCTCCTACTAACCTGGCGTCTCCAAGCGATGACCAGTCCCGGCCGGCAAGGTACGTTTGTGTTTGGGAAAACGGAGAACCTCAAGGCGTCGTAGGCGAAACGACGAACGGGTGTGTCGGTAGGGCGAAAAACTCGGTGATCCGACAAGCCGCATCACACGCGCCGAGTTTTTCGCCCTTCCACCGCGCCGTCTCGCCCATTCGCCGTTTGCTGCTAAGGTTGGTCAGCATGCGAAAGCTTTCCGCTCTCATCTTGGGTGCTGTTTTGGCCTTACTCTCGGCTGCGGCGCTCAAAGCCCAGACGTTGAAATTCGGTGAGGAGAGCTTCTCTCTTTCCTCTAAAGATGCCGACGCTCAAAAAATAGAAAACGATTTCGTCCTGCCCGGGCAAACGGAAACGAACTGGACGCAAAAAGTGGTCATAAGTCGGTTTCCGAGCGCGAATGACGTTAACGTTTTCGCGAATAATCTTTGTCTTACGATCAATAATCAGAGACCCGGAACCGGCGCCTCGGTAACGAAAGTTGGAGCAGACTGTTATGTCGCTTACTCGACTGCGTCGGCACTGGGAGGACAGCTCAATATGGTCCACCGTATTCTAGTTGATCCGCAAGGCGGGGTCAGGATGTACGTATTTGTGCAACGCCCTTCAGCCTCGAAATCGGCCAGCGATCAAGCAACGATTAGCCGCGATGATAGTATCCATGCGCTAGCCAGGCTCTCACCTTTGATTCGTCTTGCCCAATAATTGATCTATCCTATGACTCAAGAGACTAGCGAATCTTTGTTCTCGGAAGCGCGCCGGTATATCCCGGGCGGCGTTAATTCTCCGGTCCGAGCATTTCGGAACGTTGGCGGTGAACCGTTCTTTGTCACCAAGGCCAAAGGTTCACACCTGTGGGATGTGGATGGTCGCGAATACATTGACTTTGTTGGGACCTGGGGACCCGCGATTCTCGGGCACGCGCCGGAGATTGTGGTGGAAGCGGTCCAGAAGGCTGCAGCTAACGGGCTCAGTTTTGGCATTCCGAATCCATTCGAAGTCGAGATGGCCAAGCTCATCTGTAGCTGGGTGCCATCGGTTGAGAAAGTGCGCTTGGTTAATAGTGGCACCGAAGCAACCATGTCGTGTATCCGCCTGGCTCGTGGACACACCAGCCGAGATTTGATCGTAAAATTTGAGGGATGCTATCACGGCCATGTCGATTCGCTTTTGGTAAAAGCCGGCAGCGGAGCTTTGACGCACGGCTCACCGGACAGCGCCGGCGTCCCTGCGGAATTAGCGGCGCTGACTATCACGCTGCCATTCAATGACCCGGAAAAACTCGCTGCCGTCTTTGCGGCCCAAGGCGATAGAATTGCTGCAGTCATCGTCGAACCAATACCTGCTAACGCTGGCATTTATTTACCGCTTCCCGGTTTTCTGGAACAGCTACGCCAACTCTGTTGCTCCCACGGTACGCTCTTGATCTTTGACGAAGTCATGACGGGGTTTCGGTTGGCAAAAGGCGGTTACCAGGAACTGGCTGGAATTCGCCCCGACTTGACTGCACTCGGCAAGGTAATCGGAGGTGGACTTCCGGTCGGTGCCTTTGGCGGGCGCGCCGAGATCATGGACAAGTTGTCCCCGGATGGACCCGTATATCAGGCCGGCACATTGTCGGGTAACCCGTTGGCCATGGCCGCGGGTCTAGCCCAACTTCGGGAGCTCGAACGCACCAACGGTTTCGACCAGCTAGAGAAATTGGGGAGTGAAATGGAAGCTGCCGTCAAACAAACCTTAACTGAGACTGGAAGAAATTACGCATTTCATCGCATTGGTTCCATGTTCTGTCTCTACTTCTGCGAGCCCCCGATTCACAATCTGGCCGATGCGCGGCGTTCCGACCTGGCGGCGTTTAGGTCCTTCTTTCATCACTGTCTAAGTTCCGGCGTCTATTTTGCCCCGTCTCAGTTCGAGGCCGGATTCCTTTGTCTGGCTCACACCAGTTCAGATCTGGAGAGGACGGTCGAGGTGGTACGAGCTGGGCTCAAGTGAGGAGCTAGGAGCTAGAATCTAAGAGACTTTGGTAGGGCGAGGCTCCCGAATGGCCCAAGGCTTTTAGCGAAGCTGCTGGCGTTGATGAATCCGAAATCGCGCTAGGCCAAAAAGGCGTGCCGAGCCGCGGGTCTGCCGTGTCGCAATGATCTTGGTTTCTTAAAAGTGATGCTGCATTGCCAATCACCGCGCCTCACCATGTACACGATATGCCGCGGCTCGGCGAGCGCATTGGCGTAGCAAAATTCCGGGTTTTAAGCTTGCCGGCGGCTTCGTCAAAATTAAAGCGCCATTCGGGAGCCTCGCCCTACCAAGGTTGACGGCATCACGCCCCTCTCCATGTTGCCGCATTACCAGTCCACGCCCTTCTTTTCATAAGCTCGACTTTGCCGCCCTGCTTCTGGTGCTAGCAGCGGTCCTCTGGGGGATCAAACAACGCGGCGGTTTGCCGGCTGTCCCGCTCCTCACACCGGATTCTTGGGGTTACCTGCATCCGGCGCTCTCTTGGCTAGGCGGCGCTGGGTTTCAGCAAACCGACGGACGGGCTTGGTTTTATCCGGCTATTGTCGCCCTAATATTGAAGGGCGGCGGCGATTTCTCGTGGATTGTTCGGGTCCAACAAATCCTGGGTTTGGCCAGCGCGCCGCTTCTCTGGTTCGGTCTACGGATCTGGTTATCGCTCTTCCCAAAGAGAACGCCGCTATGCCACGGCGTCGCTGTTTTCCTGGGAGCACTAACCGCCGCGATTTATTTATTGAACACCACACAGGTCCGCTTCGAAATGACTATCCAACCGGAAGGTGCGTTGGCGTTCTTCGTTCTGACCTATCTCTTTCTTGCGCTTGCTTACATCAGGATGCGTTGGGTTTCCCACAAGGACTGGCCCGCGATCGTTTTCGGCGCCGCCACCGTGCTCAGTTCCTATTGCGTTCTGCTTTTGAAACCAAGTTGGGGATTCGCGCTGGTCCCTAGTTTCCTTTTGCTTGTCGCGGGGATTTTTGGCGCTGGCTCGCGGTTGTTGCGCTGGATACCCGCCTTCGCCGCGGTCGTGATGACGGGTGCTCTCTTCACTTGTCCACATCTGCTCGGCTTTCGGCCGGACGCGGGTTCACGGACCTTCCTGCCTTTCACCCTGGTCTCGATACACGCCGCCCAGATTCTCCAAAACGCTGAAAAGCAACATTTGATCACTGAGGCCGATACGCCTTCGCCTGACCAGGAAGACCGGTTCTATCAAGAATTGAAGCAAGCCTGGATCGAGGCTCGGAAAGTCCCGCTTGGCTGTCCGACGCTCGGTTTTGCTCCTGACTACATCATGTATACGAAGGATTTTTTCAGAGGATTCGCCGCCGAGCAAAAGCTGACCGACTCCGAGTTGATCAGCCTTTGTTACACAACCTATTTCAAGACTTGGCTGGGTTCACCTGGAGCGATGCTGGCCAAGCTCGGCAAAGAAATGGGCGTCTTTCTATCTGCACCGAGCCGCGACTTCGCGGCGCATTCCGTGAGCAGAAAGCGAGCGTTGGATATTTCCGCCCGCTTCAGTCCTGCGCCCCAGGAGTTGCTGACGGCGGCTGAAGCAAAAGACTATCTACGCAATCAACCCATCTATCTGGCCTACCTCGCCAACCTGGCGAAAGTGTATCAAGAAGGTTGGAAGATCGATTGTGTTAATTGGTTGCGTTACGTCGCGATTGTCCTGGCCAAACTCGCCTCGATCATCCAGGTCGCATTTTTTGTCTCTCTCATTCCGATTTTCTTCACCGGAAGGCTCTCTGATCTCCGTTTGCCGGCACTAGCGGCAATCATGGTCAGCACGGCAGTCTATGGAAACATGTTGACCGTTGGGGTTGTCCACACCCTCGACCTGGACCGATATCGCACCGGCTATATGCCGGCGCTCCTCCTCACTCTGGTGATGATGACGACGGTTCTCTTCGCAGCCGCGGAGCGATGGAGGCGCATCTCGCGAGACCTAACATAGCGAAGCTCAAAGGAGTGATGGGGGAAACAATGGAGTATTGGGATGATGTCGCTATTCGACATTGGCGGCGGTTTCGAGAGCGATCGCTGCGCACGTGAGTGTAGGATTGACCGCGATCGGAAAAGGAATCAAAGAGGCTCCGGCGAGAAAGAGATTGTGAAAGCCGTGCACCCTGCCTTTGGTATCGGCTACCGACGATGAAGGATCCTCTCCCATACGACATGTGCCCATCGGGTGTGACATGCCCGGCGGTACGAAGAAGGGAGCACATTGGTCGCGGAAGTGACCGAGTAGTTTTACCAGTTCATGCTGGTCCTCAACCATTCTTCTCAGCAGATCCTCATCGTTCTTCGTCAGCGTTACCTCGAATCGTGGTTCTGATGAATCGAGGATCATGCGGTTTTCTCGCCGCACTTCGACCGGCGCAAAGAACTGAAGCTCGATCATTCGGTTTTCATGGACCCCTTCCGGAGACCGGATCGGAAAGAAATCGCGTAAAATCATTGCATGCCAAGGATGTGAGGCGGATGGGGGCAAATAGAGTCTAGGAGGTGGATCGGCAATCTGCTCTGGGGCGCTAAGCTCTTGGTCGAGCACAATCTGCGACATCGAAAGCGGGTGGAAATGGAGGTACTGCCCGAGTGCGGGAGGTCGAATACCTGAGTTGTAGAGCAACTTAGGTGTAGCAAATACCCCTCCAGCGATCACATAGTTGTTAGCGTGATACTTCCGCTGAGTGCCATTGGCGTCTTCCGCAACCAGCCCCTGAATGCGGGACCCTGAATGTTCGAACCGGACAACCCTGGTCCTCTCTTGTACCGTCACTTTCGATGCGCACGCTTTCGAATCGAGGATGTCTCTGGTCGCAGTAAAACTCAGGGTGCCATCCTGAAGGCGCTCTGCCGCCAGCGGTAGCTTTGTCACCTGGCGCTGAGGTATGTGCTTCTTGAGCCAGGACTCAACGCGCGCCTGTCTGATTGAATGATCGAATAGGCTGGAATGAACGCGCAGAAGCTTCTCCGCTTCAAGCAGGCGCAGCTCCCAGTCCCGCTGGTCGAGGAAATCGAGTTGCTCCAGATAAGCTGTTGGCCGGGGACAATTATTCGTCCAAATCAGACTCTGACCGCCTACTGCTTCGCTCTGGTTGGCGCCGGGTAATCCAGAGGGAGGTACCTTGTCATTGAAAAACTGACACCAGCGCCCGATTTCTTCAAAGAATCGGTCCGGATGTTGTTGATACAAGAGCTGGTTCCGCAGATGCGTCCCCGGGGGCGCCGATATAGCGCCGCCACTCTCCAAGATCAGGACACTTTTTTGGCGCGTCGCCAGTGCTCGCGCAAGAACCGCCCCTATGGGCCCGCTCCCAACTATAATGGCATCCGTTTCAGACATACGATCAGGCAGGTCCTAGCATCCGCCAGCCGTATTCAGCTCGTCGGTTCTTGTCTGAACTGCCGCAAGAGCTATCCGAGCAGTGGCCCGGATCTGAGCCCGGAATTAGACCAAACAGAAACCTTGGCGAAGGCGGATTCCATTCGAACTACTTCGGAACACGCATCCCGTCCCTAAAATCTCTCCACGACGACTTCCCGGTCCCCGCGATGACTGTGGACTATCGCGTTAATCGAAGTCGTCCGGTAACGGGCCGGTATATCGTTCCGCAGGAACGTAAACTCGAGACGGCCGCCGCAGAAAAGTCTCCCAGGCTTAAAGGTTGTGGAAAAGGCGAAACCACACCCTGAGATCCGGACCCGCCCAGTGGGACGATCCGGACGAGAGCATCGGAGTTGGGCCTCTGCTCCCTCCACAATCTCGAACACATAATCGGTATGGTCGGTCACCACCCGGAGTGTATCCCCGGGCCGAACCAAACCGAGGTCAAACTCGGCTCGTCCGCTGTGCCGCGCTACGAACGTTTCCCAATCTGCAATCATGCTTCGGAGGCCCGATTATATATTCCACCAACGAATTGCAACAAGGAGGAAGCCGTAAACCTTCACCGTCACTTCACACTTTTATGGTTCTTTGGTGAATCTATAAACTACTAAATCCCACATTTTAGATAGGGATACAGGCCGACACCAGGATTTTATTCGAAACGAAGCGCCTTGACCGGATCGAGCCGGGCTGCAAAAAACGCCGGGATCAGAGCAGCCACCGTACAAATGACGAAGCCGCTAATGCAGATGACGGCGACATCATGAGGAACAATCTCTGCCGGGATTTCCGAGAATTGGTAGACGGAAGCGGGGAACAGCTGGATGTGGAAAGCGGACGCCAGAAAATCGCGCACCTGGTTGCGGTATTGCACCAGAAATATTCCGGTGCCGAGCCCAATTAAGGTGCCAAAGAATCCGACTAGGGTGCCTTGGGCGAGGAACGCCCATAGCATTTGACCCATGGTGGCTCCGAGCGCTTTCATCACACCGATCTCCCGGGTCTTTTGAACCGTGGTCGTGATGAGCGTACTCATGATGCCGAACGCGGCGACGATGACGACAAACGTGAGAATGAAGAACATCGTGGTCCGTTCGACGCGCAGGGCATCCAGATATTCGCGGTTTTGTTCTATCCAGGAAACCGCATGCAACGGTGGATTAAGCGGTTCGAGCTCGCGATTTAATTGAGCGGTGATTCCGTCGACGTTGTAAGGGTCAGAGGTCTTTACCAGGACATTATGAACGGCGTCTTCCAGACCATATAACTCCTGACCAACATTAAGCGGGGCGATGACGTAGCTCGAGTCATACACGTAACGTCCGGTGCTATAGATCCCGGTTACCTCTAATTCGGTCGGCACGATCAGATCGATCGCTTTTTGAATTGATTCCTTGTTGTCCGGATGATCTTGGGCCTGCTTGAGGAGGTCGATGATGTGGTTCGGGTTACCGCCCGAGTAGAGCGTTAGCTTGTCTCCGACTTCAAGCCCGAGACTGCCGGCCAACTCAGATCCGAGTACACACTTGTCGCCGTTTAAATCGAACTTCCCTGCAATAATGGCAGATTTCAGGCCGATCACTTGATCGCTGCCCAGTGACGGATCAAGCCCGCGGACGACCACGGTCATACGGGTGGCAGGTGCTCCGGGTGGTTTGAACTCAACGATTACCGGTTCCTGAGTGGTCGGGGTTACGCCGATAACCCCCGGCACTTTCTCGGCCACTTTCATGGCATCTCGCCAATTAATAAGAAACGAATTCGGCCCGGGACTGATGGTGATATGGGCTTCAAAGCCGATCACCTTGCGTTCCAGCTCGCGCTCAAACCCGGTCATGACGGAAATCACGATGATCAGAACGCTGATGCCAAGCACAACGCCGATGATCGATATCAGAGTGATGACCGAAAGAAAGGTCCGCTTCGGTCTAAGATATCGCAGCGCGATAAAATAACTGAATGGAAGGAGCGGCTTTTTCACAATAGTTGGAACAACGTGGAGCGGCCTCGCTTACAAAGCGCGCTCCAAAGATCGGCGAGCGAAGTCGGGAGAACGAAGCACCTCGTGAGAGCAAGAGATCCAGCCATCATCGGTTCAGCAACCTGGCAAATAAACGGAGCCGAGCGTAGATAACGGCATCGCGCACGGCGAGAGACAACGGTTCGCCCTTCTTTTCTACGAGCGGATTGGCCAGAACAAAAGTTACCGCAACCAGCACGGTCAACATCAAAAAGTAAAGACTGTACCGGTTCACATGAAATGGCCCCAACTGAAACTGGGCGTGCCCGACGGAATCCAGAAAAATCCCCCAGCAAATCGGCGCTAACCCTAAGCTCACAGAGGTAAACACGGTAAATAGAGCAAAGAAATGGTTTCTACCCATCAGAGGCATCGTGTCCATGGCAATCCGCGTGTTAGCAATCCCAAACAAGCCACCAGCGACGCCTAGGATCAGGTAAATGAGCACTACCATCACCGCCGTCGTGTTTAACAGGCCGCTCGAGATCAGGAGCCAACAGATCACGGTCCAAAAATAACAAACCAAGGCTATCCGCAGCATCGGCTTCGTCCCGGTCCGGTCCATGAGACCAGCCACCAACGGCACGGTAATCGCCGCTCCGACGAAAGCGAACATATTGCAGCCCAGAATCATACCGTCGCTGAACCCGCCGGCGTTTTGCAAAAAGCCGACGATGAACGCCCCTAAGCCGCCGATCACCCAGTTGTAGACGACCGTAAAAATCAGCAGTTTCGTGAAAGGAGGATATTTCAGCATCGCGCCCCAGGGTACTGGTTGGCTCGAGGTCCTGACCTGATCACCAACTTCGACGTCGGGAACCAAGCGAATAAAAAACAAGCTCAACGTCGCCGCGCAGGCGCTAAGAAAAAACAGAAAGGAGAAATGCCCCGGTTTCCCACTGCTCCATAACACGACAGACGAAAGCGCCAGCGCCAACAGTCCACCTATTTGGACATAAGTTTGATCTTTTCGAAGGAAATGCCCTCTTCGTTCCTCCGGAATTAAGGAGGTGAGCCAGGGCAACCACGCCCCAGTCGATATTCCGCGTAAGACATTGAAGATGAACAGGCCCATTAACATCAGGCTAATTTTCGTAGAGTTGTCGAACGCGGTTACCAATGGCAACAGGGCAAAACTAAAGACGGTCAGTGTTCGCGAAAACCAGCCCAGCAGAACGAACTGCTTATAACCGATCTTCGGGATGAAGTAAGCCGTAGGTAATTGTAGGACGGTCAACAAAGGCGCCAAGGCGGCCACTATGCCGATCGTCGTCGAACTCGCCCCGAGCGACTTGGCGTACAAGACCATCGGGGTGCCTAACGTGATCTGAAAATTCAGCTGGTTATACAGGCTGAATTGATGCGCGTAGGCAGAGTCCCTTTTGACCTCTGAGGAAACCGTTAGTGCACCTTCTCGCATATAATGATGACATCGCCGCGAGTCAGTTGGCTGTTTTTCAAGGCGCGAGCGACGAGCATATCTAAATCCGATACGTAAGGAGCGAGCGACGCCGAAAAACAGCCAACTGGCCGCGGCCCGGAGGGTTGCGATGAAAATGGGCCGGCGGCCGCGTTGCTCGTCGGTTGCGTATCGATCCAGATATGCGCCCTCCTCGCGCCTTGCCGGCGGCCCATTTTGATCGCAACGATGTCACCACTATATGCGAGACGGTGCACTACACTCATTCTCGAGTTTTCGGTTTCAAATGCGGAAAAAGAATGACATCCCGAATCGACTCAGCGCCCGCCAAGAGCATTATAAGACGGTCGATCCCCAAGCCAAACCCGCCAGCCGGCGGCATCCCGTGCTCCAGCGCCAGCAAAAAGTCCTCGTCAATCTTTTGAGTCTCTTCGCCGGCCTGTTCAACCAATCTCTGTCGTTGTGTGATCGGATCATTCAATTCGGAATAGCCAGGTGAGAATTCTACCCCGTTGATGATCAGCTCATAGACGTCCACCAGACTGGGATCTGCGGGGTTTTGTTTCGCCAACGGTACCAATTCGGCCGGCAGATGGGTAACGAACAACGGATCAATCGTCTTTTCTTCGACCAATTTCTCGAAGACCTGCTGAGTGATTTCGAATTCAACCATCGCGGGCGAGATTTCAACGCCTAGCTCCTGACAACGGCTTCGTTTTTGGTCAACGGTTAGTTCGAACCACTGCGGTTCAATTTCTCGGATCAAATCATGGTAACGCGCCCGACGCCAAGGACGTTGCAGCCGGATAGTTCGCCGAATATTTCCTTCCGAATCCGTGTGATCGATGGTCAACCCGCCGGTTGTCACCTCGGCCAGACGACAGATCAGATCTTCTACAAGCTCCGCTATCAGCTCGAAGTCCGCATACGCCCAGTAAGCTTCCAGCATGGTGAACTCCGGGTTGTGCCGGCGCGAGATCCCCTCATTCCGGAAGTTTCGGTTCAACTCAAATACCTTGGGAAATCCGCCGACCAAAAGTCGTTTCAGATAGAGCTCCGGCGCGATCCGCAAGAAGAGATCAACTCCCAGCGCTTTATGATGAGTCTGAAACGGCTGAGCCGCGGCGCCGCCGGCTACCGTCTGCATCATCGGCGTTTCCACCTCGATAAAGCCACGGTCATAAAAGAATTGCCGGATCTCACGAAGCACCCGGCTCCGGATCAAGAATGTCCGCCGCGATTCCGGATTTGCGATCAGGTCGAGATAACGTTGGCGATACCGGATCTCGACATCGGTAACTCCATGCCATTTGTCGGGCAACGGCCGGAGCGTCTTAGATAAGAGTCGAAACGACTCGGCGCGAACAGTCGGTTCACCGGTTTTCGTCACAAATGTTTCTCCGGTAACACCTAAAAAATCCCCGATATCCACCAGCCCGAACAGCTCGGCCTGTTCAGGGGGTAGCTCTTTGAGGTTCAAATACACCTGCATGCGGCCGGTCAGATCGCTCAGGTCTACGAACTGGCTCTTACCCATGTTCCGATGAGCCGTGATCCGGCCGGCCAGTGCCACTTTTCTCCCCTCGACGAATCCTTGCCGGATCTCTTCGACGGTTCCGGAGACATCAAACCGTCCCCCAAACGGTGACCAATTCTTTTCGATCAACTGTTGCAGTTTTTGGCGACGTACCGCCAAAAGCTCGTTCTCTTCCATCGCGCTTGACTTAAACCGCAATTGCGAACCGGACAACTCGGATTGGTGATTGGTGGACGGTGCCCTAGGCGCCTGGGGTCATTGTCCCGAAGGGACAAAGCCTGACAGCACCATGCGGGACGTCCTACCGCCCAACCCCACCAATCACCTCGGAAATTCGAAGGCTATCCTTCGAATTTCCCGTGGCGCTCGTCGATGATGATGTCGCGATAGGTCTTACCGGCGGGAATCATTGGGAGCACGTGCTCAGTGTAAGGCACCATGATATCGAGTACGTAACACTCCTTCGAATCCAGCATCCGTTGCAACGCCGCCCCCAGGTCTTTCTTATGTAGAACACGCTCGCAGGTCACTCCGAAGCCAGTGCATAGCTGGACATAATCCGGATAAATCCGGTCCCGATCACGAGGGTCACCCAAGAAAGTATGTCCACGGTTACTATTGTAGAACCGGTCCTCCCATTGCACCACCATCCCTAGGTGCTGGTTATTTAGAATGATGACTTTCGCAGCGATCCCTTCGATGTGAGCGCACGCTAACTCCTGCACATTCATCAGGAACGAGCCGTCACCATCGATATCGATCACTTGCCGGTCCGGATGGGCCACCTTGGCACCTAACGCGGCCGGGAACCCGAAACCCATCGCTCCCAACCCTGCCGAAGTCAGAAACTGTCGCGCCTCTTTGAAGTCATAGTATTGACCGGCCCACATCTGATGCTGGCCCACGCCAGTGGTAATGATGGCATCACCCTTGGTCATGTCATTCAGCAGTCGCACCACGTACTGAGGCTGGATCAGGTCTTCTGTGTCCTGGAAATCGAGCGGGTAACGTTCTTTCCACTGTTGGACTTGGTTATACCATTTCTCATGCAACGTGAACTTGCTCGAGTGCCGCTCATAACCGCCATCGGCCAACAACCGGTTGAGCTCGGTTAATGCATATTTGATATCGCTGTGGATCGGCAACCGAACGACTTTGTTTTTGTTGAGCTCCGAAAAGTCGATATCGATATGCACGATCGTTCCGTGCTCAGCGAATTTCTCGACCTTCCCGGTGACGCGGTCATCGAACCGCACTCCCAAAGCCAACAAGAGATCCGATTCGTTGACGGCGCAGTTGGCATACACAGTCCCGTGCATCCCCAACCATTTCAGCGATAACGGATGATCCTCAGGAAACCCACCAATCCCCATTAACGTGGTCGCCACCGGAATCTGTGTACGTTCGGAGAATTCCAGGAGCTCGGCAGCGGCGTTCGAAGAGATAATGCCGCCCCCGGCATAAATCATGGGGCGATGCGCCGACTTAATCAGGCCAATCACTTCATTTAAAGCCACCGGATCCGCGTGCGGAGGCAGGTCATACCCGCGTAGCGTCAAATCAGCCGGAAAAATGGGTTGGGCAGTCTGGTTCTGAATATTCTTCGGAATATCGATCACCACCGGCCCAGGGCGGCCGGTTTGCGCGATGTAGAAAGCTTCTTTTACCACTCTGGGGATCTCATGGATATCCATCACCAGGTAGCTGTGTTTCACCACCGGCAACGTCATTCCGAAAAAGTCCGTCTCCTGAAAGGCACCGCGGCCGATCATTTCCTGGGGAACTTGCCCGGTGATCGCGACCAACGGGATCGAATCCATATAGGCATCCGCGATACCGGTCACGAGATTGGTCGCTCCCGGACCAGATGTTGCCATGCAGACTCCGGGTTTTCCGGTTGCCCTGCCATAACCGCCGGCAGCAAAAACCCCGCCTTGTTCATGCCGGGGAAGAATCGTGCGAATGCTTTTCGACCGGGTCAATGCCTGATGAATCGGCATACTGGCTCCGCCCGGATAAGCGAAAATTACATCTACACCCTCACGCTCCAGGCTGGCGACGAGGATCTCGGCGCCGTTCATCGTTTCGCCCCGCTCGGGGCCAGGATGCAATTTGGCCGTCTTGGATGTAGCAGTGGTTTTCATAAAAAAATAGCCCGAGACTATAGGGGCGACGCGGGGCCGTGACAAGCACGTATCGGCGCACAGGCTTTTGGTGGGGCGAGGCTCCCAAACGACCTTGAGGTAAGGCCGGAGCACCCGATGCCATCTTGCCCAGTGACGTCCATAGGCCTAAACACGCGCCGAGCCGCGGCAGAGCGCTAAGTCACGGCTCGGCGCGTTTTCAAGCGTAGCAGTGTCTTATCAACAGGATCATCGGTCACTCCGGTTCAATCATAGGGCCGTTCGGGAGCTCGCCCCACCAAAGACCACTCGCCTCCTCTCCCCTTCCCCCTTTCGCCTCATTCGCCCCTTAGCTATGCTACTACCATATGATGACCCGTCGCGATGCAATTAAGACTGTCGCCCTCACTGCGGGCGCACTCACGCTGGCTCCCTCGTTACTCCGAGGAGAAAATGAGGAGAAACTGACCTACCCTTATAAACTTCCGGACCTCGGGTATTCGTACGACGCCCTCGAACCGCACATCGATACGCTCACGATGCAGATTCACCACGACAAACACCACAACGCGTATGTCGAAAACCTCAACAAAGCCTTGGTGGAAGCCGATCCTAAATTCCAAAAAATGACTCTGGAAGAGTTACTTACCGAACTGGATCAACTTCCGGAGAAAATTCGCACCCCAGTTCGGAACAATGCCGGCGGTCATTACAACCATTCGCTCTTTTGGTTGATGTTGAAAAAGAACGAAGGAGGCAAGCCCAACGGCGAGTTAGCGACTGCCATCGATAAGAAGTTCACCAGCTACGACGAATTCCAAAAGAAGCTCTCGGAAGCAGCTACCAAGGTTTTCGGCAGCGGTTGGGGTTGGCTGGTCTTGAACGGAAAAGAGCTAGAGATCACTTCTACCCCAAACCAGGACAGCCCGATATCAAAGCATCAGGTACCGTTACTCGGGATCGACGTTTGGGAGCATTCCTACTACCTGAAACATCAAAACCGGCGTCCTCAATACATCGAAGCATTCTGGAGCGTGGTGAATTGGGATTACGTCGGCGAACGCTACAAGAAAGCGATGGCCTAAGGCAGGAGCCAGGAGTCGGAATCCAGGAGCCAGGAGGCGCCACGCTATTCGCGTGGTGCTGCCGGACGTCCGCAGGCACAACACCGCGAGTGATACAACCTATACGTTAACGGCAGGCAAACGTCTGTCGATTTACATCGTGCCTTCGACCAGGGGCTCGCGAGACGATTCATTATCACCCTAACAGTTCGCGCATCTTGGCGAAATGCGTCCGCGCGGTACCTTCGCTGGCCGGCTGGTTCGCAATGACGTGATAACTCACAACGTCCACGCACTCCGGATCCAGATCTTTTAGAAAAATGCTTGGATGACAAGGACTTGCGCTTCCGTATTTCATTCGGCTGGCGCAATGAGTAATGGTCAGGGATTCCATCGCTCGAGTAATGCCGACGTAGAATAGACGCCGTTCTTCATCGAGTTGCCCATCTAGCTTCGATCGATCATGCGGTAGGATTCCTTCTTCGATTCCGACCAGAAACACATGCGGGAACTCCAAACCTTTGGCGGCATGGAAGGTGATTAAGGTTACCCCATCCGAATCGTTCTCAGATTTTTCTTCGCGATCTTGGTCTAAGGTTACTTCGGCTAAGAAACCAGTTAAGCCTTCGGTGGATCGGAGTTGGAAATCGCCGAGGGTCCGAACTAACTCGCGGACGTTTTCTTCCCGGTTGAGGGCTTCTTCCTGCGTTTTGCAGCTCCGTCGCAGTTCGCCAGTGTAGTCGATTTCGACTAATAGTTTTTCTACGATACCGCTGAGGTTAGCCAATGGCTGTAGTAGCTCGGTTTCATAGCGGTCCAATAGTTCGCTGAATTTTTCTACTGCTGCTCGGGTCCGGGAGCTAAGCAGTTCTCGAAAAGCCGGTGATCGCAAGGTCTCGAAAACGCTGGTTTTATGCTGATTACTCTCGGCCACAGCTAGCTCGATCGTCGAGCTACCGATTCCGCGAGCCGGCGTATTTATGATACGTAACAGGTTGAGATCGTCGCTGGGGTTAGTTAGACAAGCAAGATAAGCCAGGATATCTTTTATCTCGCGCCGCTCGAAAAAACTGCGTCCGCCGATGATCCGATAAGGGATGCGTAACCGGCGCAGGCTTTCTTCGAGTAAACGAGACTGAGAATTCATCCGGAAGATGATGGCAAACCGGCTCCAGTTGAGGCCGCTGATCAGTTGCCGTTTCTGAATCTCCGAGACGACGTAACCGGTTTCTTCATGATCGTCAGGAACTTGCATCACGGTTACTTTTTCACCGCCTCCGTTCTGGCTCCACAGCGACTTGGGACGGCGCCGCGGGTTGTGCCGGATAACGCTATTGGCTGCGCCTAGAATAGAAGCCGTACTCCGATAGTTCTGCTCTAGCTTAACGATCTCCGGGTTGGGGAAATGATGTTCAAACTCGAGAATGTTGGCTACCTCGGCGCCACGCCAACCATAGATACTTTGGTCATCATCGCCGACCACACAGACGTTGTGATGGTTGCCACCTAGGTAACGAACCAGTTCCAGTTGTAGCCCGTTCGTGTCCTGGAATTCATCCACCATGATGTAACGGAAACGGGTTTGCCATTTTTCGGCGACATCCGGATGATTTTCAAACAGGTTGACGGTTAAGATTAAGAGATCATCGAAATCAACGGCATTGGCCGTTTTTAATTCTTCCTGATAGCGATGGAACACCGCTGCCGGCAAACTGGATTCACCCTCCGGTTCCTTGATCTTCCACTGTGCGTTCTTAGCCCGGCTGATTAGATTCTTGGCCTGATTCGGATCTAACTTCTCGTTCTTAGCCGAAATCCGGGCGATGATCTTTCTGATCAACCCGAGTTGGTCGCCTTCATCGTAGATCGCGAAATTAGATTTGTAGCCGAGGCGGTCGATATCTTGGCGGAGGATCCGGACGCACAACGAATGGAACGTACAAATAGTTATTTTCTTCGCCTCGGCCTTTTCTACTAACTGAGCGACTCGAGCTCGCATCTCATTAGCAGCTTTGTTAGTGAAGGTAACGGCTAAGATATTCTCCGGCTTAGCTCCATTGTGGAGTAAGTAGGCGATCCGCATGGTGATCACCCGAGTCTTCCCGGTACCGGCGCCAGCCAATACCAGCAACGGTCCTTCCGTGCATTTCACGGCAGCTTGTTGCTCGGGATTAAGATCGAAAAAGCGGGCCATGCGTCACCCAAAAGAGGAACCGCGAATAAACGCGATGAGGGACGCAACGCAACGGTTGGTAACATCGAAATTTTCAATCCGGACCGCGAATGGACACGAAGAAAGGAACCTCAACCGCGAATGGACGCGAATGAACGCGAATAGATCGGAGGGGCGTCGCGTCTCTCCACGCGCCATACCTGGAACCGGTTTATAGCGTCGACACCAGCTTTCGGCTGCGAACACGGAATGCGACCCCCCCCGAACTGGGCTACGCCACACGATCACCAGAAATCTGTGTAATCTGCGGATCTTTTACTTCTGTAATCCGTGTCAATCCGCGCTCGTCTGCGGTTGTGGCTTGAGCAGGGCTTCGTTGAACACTTCGTCGATGGTGCTGACGGGACGGAATTGAAGACGCTGTTTCGCTTCCGGGGTCACTTCTTCGAGGTCTTTTTCGTTGGCTTTGGGGAAGAGCACGAGGTCGACACCGGCCCGTAAGGCAGCGAGACTTTTTTCTTTTAGTCCGCCGATGGGTAACACGGCGCCGCGCAGCGTGATTTCGCCGGTCATAGCGACATCGCTCCGGACGGGGAACCCGCTGAAAAGGCTGGCAATGGCCGTACTGATAGCGACTCCGGCGCTAGGACCGTCTTTAGGTACTGCGCCGCTGGGGACATGAATGTGGACGTCGCTCTCAGCAAAGGCTTTAGGATCGATATCGAGTTGTTTGGCACGGCTCCGGACCAGGCTGTAGGCAGCTTGCATCGATTCACGCATGACGTCGCCAACTTGCCCCGTAAGCATCAGACCACCTTTGCCCGGGTAACGAGTTGCTTCGATAAACAGAATGTCGCCACCGGTGGGCGTGTAAGCCAGACCAGTCACGACGCCGACCAAGTTATCAGTTAACCTTTGTTCGCGAACACTGCGAGCCGCATTCCCAAGAATTCCGCGCACGTATGAAGCTGACGCCTCCAGACCGTCGGCATGGACTCCTTTGGCAATCTCTGCGGCTACACTGCGACAGACCGCCGCAATTCTCCGTTCCAGGTCTCGAACGCCCGCTTCGTAAGTGTATTCCTGAATAATGGCTAGGATGGCTTCATCCGAGAACCGGAACTGGTCGGGTTTTAAGCCATTCTCCTGGAGTTGACGCGGCACCAAATATTGCTGAGCGATCCGCAGTTTTTCGGTCTCGGTATACCCGGGAATCGCGATCATTTCCATTCGGTCGCGCAGCGGAGCCGGGATCCCTTCGATATAATTCGCGGTCCCGATGAAGATCACCTGGCTGAGATCGAATGGAACATCCAGGTAGCGATCGACAAAGGCGTTGTTTTGCCTCGGATCGAGCACTTCCAAAAGAGCGCTGGCGGGATCGCCGCGCATATCGGCCCCGACCTTGTCCAGCTCATCCAGCACCAAGACCGGATTCCTGGTACCCAAACGGCGTAGCTCTTGAATGATGCGTCCCGGCATAGCCCCGATGTAAGTACGGCGATGTCCACGGATTTCCGCTTCATCTCGAATCCCGCCTAATGATATTCGGGAAAACTTGCGGCCGAGCGCATCCGCGATCGATTGACCAAGGCTGGTTTTACCGACGCCGGGCGGCCCGATAAAACAAAGGATCGGGCTTCGGCCTTCGGGATTCAATTGTCGGACGGCCAGGAATTCGACGATCCGGCGCTTGACTTTTTCGAGGCCGAAATGGTCCCGATCGAGAATTTCCTGAGCTTTGCCGAGGTCCTTATGGTCATCAGTCTGCTTCGACCAAGGAAGATCGGCCAGCATTTCGACATAGGAAAGGATGACGGAGCTTTCCGGGCTGGCGCTGGGAATATGCGCCAACCGTTTCAGTTCTTTCTCGGCCACCTCCATTACCGGCGGTGGCGCCCCAGCGTCAGTTAATTTCTTTCGTAGTTGAGCTACCTGCTCTTCGTCACCCGGCTCTTCTTCGCCCAATTCACGTTGGATCGCGTGAAGCTGTTCCCGCAGATAAGCTCGCCGTTGGCTATCGGAAAAATGGCCTTCAACATCCTGTCGCAATTTTTGTTGGAGCTCGGCGATCTCGATTTGCCGTTGTAACGCTTCCTGCACCAGTCGCATCCGGCGCAACAAATCCGGTTCTTCCAGGATTCCCTGTTTTACTGAGGTCTCAATGGCCAGATTGCCCGAGAGCAAGTCCGCGAGCTGTTCCGGGTTGGCTACATTGGCTAGAACCGCCCGCGCTTGTTCGGGAATATCGGGCGAAAGATCAAGCAACTTTCCGGCGGCCTGCTTCAGGTTGTTAAAGGACGCCTCGAGTTCTTTATTCTCCGTGTCGGGCTTAACGGTAAGCAAGTCGGCAACTCTAGCCCGGAAATAGGGCTCAACTTGATGGAACTCGACGATCTTTATGCGTTGCTGCGCTTGTACAAACAGGACGGCCGTTCCGTCGTCGTGGCGGACCAGTTTCAGCACCTGAGCTAAAACGCCGACCGGATAGAGATCGTCCGTCGTCGGCTTTTCCTGGTTCTCACTTCGTTGGGTCACCAACCCGAGCTGTTTATTCTCCGGGAGCTCGTCATCGATGAGCTTCAAAGCCGCCGGACGCCCAATGGTGAGAGGAACCACCATTCCCGGAAATAGGACGACATTGCGGAGAGGAAGAATAGCCACGTCGAGTCCGGAGGTGGTCGTTCCAGATTTCTCACCCGTGCTTTCCTCTAGAGCGGCGTCCGTTTGTTCACTCCGGTCTCCCGTCGGGTTGGGCTCGCGTAAATCTGCGCGGTCATCGGGAGCAGCAGACATTGAATGTTTGAAACCTCCATTCGAAGGATTCTGGTCCAGTGGTATCATTTTCTAGAAAAGATTTTGAGTTGGATCAGCCCCGAAAGGATGTCGGGGCCACAGCCTGGAACCCGGAAAGCTTTCGGGTCTTACCAGGCCGGCTTACGCCTGCGACCAGCGAGGGATCTCGATCCACAGTATCCCATTATTCCATTCGGTTTTTACCCGATCGAGGTCGACGTCGTCTGGCAATGTAATCTCGCGAGCGAAAGGGCCATAGTCGATCTCCATCGCTAAAACCCGCACGGATTTTGCGCGAGCCACTTCTATTTCCTGTTCACAAGGCGGTTCAGGTGCGGGGCGGGAACCGCTGATCAAAAGCTTCCCGTTAGTGACCGAAAGCTCGACTTCCTCAGGATCGACGCCCGCAAGATCGGCACTAATGCGGAAGCAACGTGGGCAAAGGAATATGTTCACTGCGGGTTGCCACCGGCTCTCAACCGGCTGGAAGCGCAGGAAATTGACGCGTGTCATCTCATAGGCCACGTCCCTCAGTTTTCCTTGGATTTGCAACAGACGAAAAGTTCGGAACCGCCGATTCACCTTGTAACGTTCGCCAAGCTTTCCCGTAAAGCAACCGCTCGTTATGGTCGATACGAAGGGAACAACGCTAAAAAGTAATCAGTAATCAGTGAGTCAGTAAACAGTAGGAGCCAGGAGTCAGAATCCAGGAGGCAGGAGGCGTGTGGGCGCGTGAACGCGAAACTGGAGAGGAGCCGCTTTGGGTCGTGCCAAAGGACCTCCTGCTATTCTTTCCAGGGCGAGGAAGGCCGAATAAGGTATTAAACAGGCGGCTCCCGGAAACTACCGCACGCGATGTTTTGCCCAGGTGCCGTTCAGAAATCTTCACCCGCTTGAGGCGCCGTTGACCTGCTATGCGTTGAAACGTTCGCGGGAGCCGCTTGTTTAACGCGATTTCCGGTCTTCCACGCGGCGAGACAAAGATCACGGGGTTCTTAGGCACGATCCAAAGCGGCTCCCCTCCAGTCGCCGTCACGCCCACACGCCGTCGCGCCTCCTGACTCCCGGATTCTGCCTCCTGGCTCCTACTGATTACTGATTACTTTTTAATGGTTGCCCGGGGCCCTAAACGAGGGGATTTTACATGACTTAACCAAAGGGTAAAAAAGGGCCCCCCTAGAACCAATGAACCGTTACGTTTCTTATCTCCTAATCGGTCCGCCCGGCGGCGGCAAGGGCACCCAAGGTAAAATTCTCGGCAGCGTGCCCAGATTTTTTCATTTCGCTTGCGGCGAAGTTTTTCGGCAGCTGGATACACGCACGCCAATTGGTCAGAAATTTATTGAGTACTCTAGTAAAGGCCAACTGGTTCCGGACGATCTCACGGTCGAGCTGTGGCATCAGAGCATTGAGGCTCAGGTTGTAGCAGCCAGGTTCAAGCCCGATATCGATGTCCTAATTCTTGACGGTATACCCAGAAGCGTCGCGCAAGCGGAACTAATGCTCAGCATGATCGATGTGAAACAGGTCTTCCATCTTTCTTGTGCGAACCGTCAGGAGCTGGTGCGTCGGATTCGGAAACGGGCATTGAAAGAAAGTCGGCTAGATGATGCCAGTGAAGCGGTAATCCAACACCGGCTAAAGCTGTACGAAGATGAGACGAAACCGATTCTGGAATACTTTGCCAGTGTCGTCACGAAGATCGACGCCAGTCAACCTCCGGTTAAAGTTTCCCTAGATATTCTCGCCAGGATTTGGGAGACAAGAAACGGTTCGCTGAGCTTTAACGCGTAGCGGTCCGGGCGGGTGTTCACCTGGAGGGGAGTCAGACTTCTTGAACTTCTTGAACTCCTGAACTCCTTTATCCAGTGGCTGCTTCTCTTCGAGTCGTTTTTATGGGGAGCGGGGACATTGGACTTCCGTCTCTGCAGTGGTTGGGATCTGCTCCGAATATTCAGCTGGTTGGGATTGTCACCCAGCCGGATAAACCGGTGGGTCGGTCCCAGAAGTTAACGGCGCCTCCCACTAAAGCGCTGGCAAGTCGCTTTGGAGTACCAGTACTGCAACCGGCAAAAGTTCGTAAGCCAGAATCGCTGGCAGAGATCAGAGCGTTGTCTCCAGACCTTGTTGTGGTGATGGCTTACGGGCAAATCTTACCTAAATCTCTTTTGGAAATGCCGAGAATTGCTTGTATCAATCTTCACGCGTCCCTTCTACCGCGGCACCGGGGTGCGGCCCCGATTCAAGCTTCCATTCTAGCCGGCGATCGTGAGACCGGGATCACTACGATGCACATGGCCGAAGGCCTCGATACGGGCGATATTATATTTGAGCATTTAATTCCAATCCATCGTCGCGAGACCGGCGGTTCCCTACATGATCGACTGGCTGAGATCGGCCCGGTGATACTTGAGAAGACAATCACCCGGTTAGCGGCCGGAACAGCGCTGCGCATCCGCCAGGATGAATCTCAAGCTACCTATGCTCCAAAACTGGATCGTGATTCAGGGCGCATAGATTGGACACAACCGGCGTTCTACCTGGATCGATTGGTTCGAGCGATGAACCCCTGGCCCGGTGCGTATACCATGCTCGATTCGCCAGGCCATTCACTCCGACTAAAATTACATCGAGTTTTACCGATGCATCGGTTAGCGGGTAACCCAGGAGTCGTGACCCGGCATGTCGGACGCGGGATAGTGGTCGGCACAGGTGAAGGCAGCCTGTTGCTACTCGAGGTCCAACTCGAAGGGAAACGGCGCATGAGCGCTAGCGAATTATTGCGCGGATTTTCGTTGCCGGTTGGGACGCGACTAGGTGCGGCCTAAATCAGTCGAAAAGCGATAAAATAGCCGCGAAAGATCGCAAAGAACGCCAAAAGGCTGTTTAGTGAGGAATTATCTTTGCGTTCTGTGCGCTCTTTTACGGCTATTCTGATCCTAGCTGCTCGTCCTCGCTTGTGGTTAGGTTCAACTCCTTTAGACGCCGATGAAGGGTGCGACGACTAATTCCTAGCTTCTTGGCTGCCTCGGTGCGATTTCCGTGAGTTTCTTCCAAGGCCCGCAGGATGAGGCGCATTTCGTTGTTATGTATGTTCATTTGTCCGGCATTCTCATCAATGCCGGCTGAGCCGGAGAACCGAGCTTCAGAGATCGTTAGTGGTAAATCTTGCAGAGTAATTTGAGGGCCAATGGCCAACGTTACTCCCGAATCAATGGCGCCTTTGAGCTCTCGAATGTTGCCGGGCCAATCATAACGTAGCAACGCCTCCATCGCTTCAGGAGAAAGCGGCCGGAAGGTTTTATTATCACGTTGGCTGATCTCTTTCAGAAAAGCATTGGCCAAAAGCGGGATGTCTTCTCTTCTTTCTTTGAGCGGAGGAACCCGGATCTGGACTACATTCAGCCGATAATAGAGATCTTCTCTGAATTTCTTTTCGCTCACCAGGCGCGCGAGATCGCGGTTAGTAGCTGCTATCAACCGGATATCCGTCTTTATAGTTTGGTTTCCACCGACCCGTTCGAACACTCCGGGATCCAGGGCGCGCAAAAGCTTCACTTGCACGTTCCCATCGATCTCACCAATCTCGTCCAGGAACAGCGTACCGCCGGCGGCTTGCTCGATCCGCCCAATTCGCCGTTCACTGGCGCCAGTAAAAGCACCTTTTTCGTGACCGAACAATTCGCTCTCCACCAGTTGAGGCGAGAATGCGGAACAATTGAAGGCGATAAACCGGGTTTTATTGCGATTGCTCAGATTGTGAATGGCTCGAGCAATCAGTTCTTTGCCCGTCCCGCTTTCGCCCAGAACCAACACGGTGGCACGGGTAGGAGCGACTTGGCGAATCGTGTCCAGAATACGATGCATGGCCGGCGATTCGCCGATCAAATTTTCTAGTCCGAAACGCTGGTCAACCTGTTGTTTTAGTTGCTGATTCTCTTGCTCGAGTCGCTGTCCGTTGATTGCTCGCCGGATCTTCATCCCAAGCTCGTCAAGATTGATTGGCTTAGTAACAAAATCGTAGGCTCCTTTGCGCATCGCTTCGACCGCGGTAGCAATAGAGCCGTAAGCCGTCATGAGAATACAGATCGGCGGGCGCGCCCGCTGCAATACCTTTTCAATCAGCGCCATACCGTCTTCACCGCCGAGCCGCAGATCGGTGAGAACCAGATCGACGCGATCCGCATCAAGCACATTGAGAGCCTCATCGATATTACCAGCCGTATAAACGTCGAACTCTTCTTCTAACGATTGGCGCAGGCCTTCCCGCGTGTGCTTTTCATCGTCAACGATAAGAATCGTGCCCAACATCGGAGATAGTAATCAGTAAACAGTAGCCACTAATCAGTGAAAGAAAAGACGAGCTATCTGGACGTGAGAAGTGACGGTGAAAGGTGACAAGTGAGAGGTGGTTGCGACCCGCGTCTCACCTCTCACTTCTCACTGATCACCTCTTCATGCTTCCCGCGGTCCGCTAACAGCCGTGTTCGCTTATCTCCATGGGGCAGGTGGATGCTGACCCGGACTCCTTTGCCTTCGGTACTTTCAATTTCGATTTCCCCTCCGTGTTCGCGAACGATTCGTCTGACGATGAGTAGACCTAGACCTGAGCCGGCGGACTTCGTGGTGAAGTAGGGCTTGAAAACCTTACTCATGTCCTGAGGTGAGATCCCCCCCCCGGTATCACTAAAAGAAATCGAGACATAGGTTTCGTCCTGCCACGATCTGATATAGAGAATGCCGCCGGTCTTCATCGCCTGAAACGCATTCTTGATGACGTTGTAAAAGGCCTGCTTGATTTGATCGCGATCGACTTCGACGCTGGGCAGACCGGGATCCAAATCCATCTCGACCAGAATATCGCGATCTTCAATCTCGGGCCGCAGAAACGTTACCGACTCTTCGACCAAATCGTTCAACTGATACGGCTCAAAAGCTGGGGTGGTGGGCCGAATTGCGCGCAGAAACTGATGGATTATCGAATCGAGGCGCTGGATCTCCGTTCGAGCAACCGTCAGCGATTCCTCAATGGCCTCTCGCGTAGTAGATGGCAGCCTGCCTAATTTACGTTCTATCAACTGCAGATGAATGTTGAGGGAGTTTAGTGGATTGCCGATCTCGTGAGCCACCCCCGCAGCTAACATCGTTAACGCAGAAAGCTTCTCACTTTCGATAGTACGCTCGGCGCTGCGCCGGTCTTCAGTGATATCACGCAAGATCACCGCAAACGCGATCAGATCCTGAATTACGGTAGTCGAACCCGGCACCGGTTTATCCAAATAAAGCGGCGCCACATAGAAGTTGAGAAAACGGTGTTGAGGATAAAAGACTTCGATATCCCGGCTCACGGTATTTTCCGCGGAACGGAGCGAGTTCCAGCTTAATCCACGCAAGATGTCGTCGATCGGTTTGCCGGCTGCGTTATCCGGATCGGGCACGCCAAAAAGTTGCGCGGCGGCGGTATTCAAAAATTCGATCTTACCTTGAGTGTCGGTTACAATGACGCCCTCTTGCAGCGCATCAAAGATCCGCTCGAGAAACCCTTTTTCTCGGGCCAGCCGCGCAAGATAGTTCTGTACTTCCTCCGGCTGAATCCGGCGGATCCGCTCAATTAATTTATCGAGAAAACCGGCCTTCATTTAAGAAAATAAAATCCAAACCGCAGATGGACGCAGATAAAGACAATCCAAATAAACCACGAATGAACGCGAAAAAAAATCAGGATCATCCGCAGGTTATGAATTGGGACGGATTGAGCGCAGGCACAACGGTTTGATAGCCGCTAAAGAGTGCCAAGAAGTAAAATATCCGCAGACTATACAGATTACGCGGTTTTCGGGTTGGAGCAGAGCAGATACAAAAGGGCCGAGTTCTGATTCTGCGGCTCTGGATGCGCCCCGCATTCTGGTTTCATTCGTGTCCATTCGCGGTTGTTCCCATCTGCAGTTCGGGTTTACTGCAGATTGAGGTTCGATATTTTTTTTAGGGCTGAGCTCAATAATCCAGGGGGTAACTCCACAACCTCTGCACCCAAATCGGCGGTTGGTTCCCAGGTTTCTTGCGGCAACTGCCCACTGAACCGGACGGCATTGACTTCTATCTCTCCGGACCAAACCCCACTCCGCATTTTTACATGCTCAGCACTGAAATCGCTCTGGCGGACCCTTGCTGCGATAATTACGGGCGGTGCTTTTAGCTCCTTTTCGAGCGTAGGATCTGTCCGGAATTCAAGATCCCAAGCGGGTGAACCCGACGAATCGGTCACGCTATTGAAGTGCATGATCCTGAACATCGCCGGCAGTAACACGATCTCTTGATCATTCAGCGGCAACCGGAAATCCATGGCTCGACTGTTTTTCTCCGCGTTCGATGCCGTTGCCACTACCTGCGCGGCAAGATCTCTAGGATAAACCCACACTCGCTGCCCGCTCCGGCAAACGATTTTTCGCTGATCCGGATTGGCTATCTCGACCCGAAGTTTGTCCGGACCTTGGAAACTGAGTTTAACCGGTTGATTGACAATCGCCGCGTAGGCCGCAGGGTTTCCTCCTTCGATCGAGCGCACTACCACTTCCATCTCGACCGCTTTGCCGCCCGACTTCGAGAAGAACAACGTCAGGTAGGGTTGCAGGACGCGGGCGAGGATGTCGTACCGGTTCGGTGCAGCGAAGGTCGCGGCAGGAAACAGCAAGTATATCGCTAGGATCAGCCGACGTGAACCGAAAAGCATATGGAGAAATTAGTACCCTGCATCGCTCAGCACGTTTTATGATATGAGGCGAATGGCGCGTGGCAAGCAACTCGGTAGGGACGAGCTTCTGCTCGTTCGGATATTTCCGTCCTTTTACCCTTTAACCCTAACCGGCGGGGAGGAGCTCGTCCCTAGCAAGGGACAGCCGCTACCGGACTTGTCGGTCCCGCACGCCCTAACGCCAAACGGGGAACGCCGCGCGCCAAACGCCGAACGTTTAAAGGCGAACCCTTCTTGCGGCTCCGGGATTTTCTCGCTAGACTGCCAACCAACGATGCACCAGGAGCTGTGTTAGCACCCAACTTGCTACTAGCTGCCCAATCCGGCGGGATCCTTTACGCGTTTACCGAGGCCACCCTTGAAGGGAAATTAGTTCTCGCGGTGCTTTTTATCGCCTCGATTTTCAGCTGGTCCGTGATGATCACCAAAATGAGAGTCGTCCGGCTCGCCCGAAAACAGAATGAGCGGTTTCTGCAGCGATTTCGCGCTGAGCGGCAGCCGCTTCGGATTTACGAATCTCAAGGACGTTTCGACGGCTCCCCTCTTTTCTCGATCTATAGAGCCGGTTGCCGCGAGCTCACGCTGCATTTGCTCGGTGCGACTGACGTGGACGAAACATTTCGCGCGCGCCTCGACGTGGCTGAGCGGATCACACCTTCCCAAATGAATGTGGTGACCAGTGCGATGGAGCGAGCTGTGGGCGAATCCGCTCTCCGTTTGGAAGCGCAAATGATCTTGTTGGCAACAGCAGTCAGCGGAGCTCCGTTTCTGGGCTTGCTCGGAACGGTGTGGGGCGTAATGGATACATTTTCCGGAGTTGCCCTGGCGGGCTCGGCCAGTCTACCAGCAATGGCGCCAGGTGTTTCTGGAGCTCTGATAACAACTGTTACCGGCTTATTGGTAGCGATTCCGGCCATGTTCGGCTATAACTTTCTAGTAACCAGCATTCGTTCTCTGATTGTACAGACTGACAACTTTGCGGCGGAGCTCGCTTCAGAGTTTGAGCACAAGTATGTAAACCACGGGAACCGATCCGTGTTCGCAAAGTAGGTGAAAATGGACATGGTCGCAGGCGAACAGATTTCACCACAGAGACACAGAGGGCCTAGAGATCTTGTAAAACCTTTCTTAAGAGTTTTTCTTCCGTGATCTCCGTGTCTCTATGGTGAGGTTTGGTATCCCTGCCAAGTTTTAGTTATGCGCCGGTATTCTGATCGTCCAGCCATGCACACGTTAACCGAGATCAATGTCACTCCGTTATTGGACTTGGCCTTCGTGCTATTGATCATCTTCATCATCACGACGCCTTTAATGGAGAACAGCGTTAACCTGGTGGTACCGACTAGCGCCCAAGCTAATCAATCGGTGAATGCTGCCGAAACGCAGACCATCTCCATCGACAAAGATAACAACCTGTCGCTGAACAACGAGCCAATGGACCCGGCGACGTTGGAACAGCGCTTGATGGCTTTGCACACAGAGAAACCGGATGCGCCTGTGATCGTCCGCCCCGACAAGTCGCTTAGCGTCCAACAGTTCGTTTCCGTCATGGACATTCTTCAGCGAGCGCAGATCTCAAAGGTCGGCGTGGCGACTCGACCGGATGAACCTGTCACGCCATAGCTCGCGGAGGCGGAAACTCAATGCTGCCTGACGAGGAGGGCGAGTTTCACGGAAAGGGAGGGTTCACCCGGAACATCATCATCATTGCAGCCCTTCATCTGCTCGGGCTAGGGGCGCTGATTCTATTTACACTTCACCCCTTCGAGAAGAAGCAAGAACAGCTGGTATGGATGAACCCCGGATCATTCGGGAGCAACGACAGTAGCGGCGGCCCAGCCTCTAGCAGCACCCCGGAAGCGGAAGAATCCCCAGAAACCAGTCCGGAATCCTCGACTCCGACACCGCCCCCTCCTACTCCGGAGCCAGAAACTCCAACGCCACCTTCGGAGACTCCGCCTCCAACGCCACCGCCAACGCCACCTCCCGCCGAACAGAAGAGCGAATTGCCGCTCAATCAGACACCGACCCCAACACCAACTCCGAAGCCGACTCCAAAACCGACTCCAAAACCAAAACCGACCCCAACACCAACTCCTAGACCAACCCCAAAGCCAACTCCCAAACCGACCCCAAAGCCCACTCCAAAGCCGACGCCAAAACCGACCGCGACCCCAAAACCGTCACCGAAGCCAACTGCTAAGCCAACGCCAAAACCCAAGGCCAGCCCGAAACCCAGTGCGAAACCGACCGTTTCGGGTAAGCCAAAGGAATCCGGCTCACCCTCGCCCAAACCCAGCGGCTCCCCTAAATCAAAAGGCTCAGGCGAAGGAACCGAAGAAGCGAAAAACGGTTCTAGCGCAGAGAAGAAGCACGGAGAAGGGAGTGCTAGCGCTAAGTCCGAAAAAAATGAGCAAGGATCCGGGAACGGTGAAGGACATGAGCATGGGACCGCATCGGGCAATGGCGAATCCGACATCGGTCTTTACGCTGAAATCATCAAAAATCGGTTTCAAAACGCCTGGAACCAGCCTCATGGTGAAATCCCAGCTGGTACAACCCTCGTGGTCAATGTGCGCCTTAAGATCCAACCGGATGGAACCGTGACAGAGTTCGAAATCGTAGATGGTTCCGGCAACGCCGTGGTTGACGATTCCGTGAGAGAAGCGGGCAAGCAGATCGCGAAACTGCCTCCTCCCCCCGGCGGTGGTACCTTTACGCCAATCATCCGGTTTGAGCTAGGAGACTGACTGAAGGTGAGACGTGAGAAGTGAATGGTGAGAGGTGAGAAGCGGATTTTCGTCCTCGTCCTCGATCTCCGTGCTGTGGCCGGTCCGGTAGCGGTTAGACAGAGCATCACTACAAGGACTTGCCACGGATAGGATCTCTAGGACCAATCGGACATATATTAGGCGTTGCGGCGTTGTGTGTCCGTAAGTGTCACCAGCCCAACTACTACCATCCGTGGCACGTCCCTGATGCCCACCCTCCCGAAAAAAACCTGCAATTGGGGGGTCCCCTTCCGCGTCTTCCATTAAGGTTGCTTCTATGGCAGCCTTATATTAGTAACCGCGACGACCACCATGGCCGAAGCCGAGCATTATCAGCACTATCAAGTACTCCGGCGTGAAGACGGGAGCCTCTGGGAGTTAGGGAAGGGGGCGATGGGCATCACCTATAAGGCATTCGACACCAATCTACGGTGCACGGTGGCCCTGAAGGTGATCAATAACACTTACCTAAATAGCGAGGTCGCCCGGCAACGATTTCTAAGGGAAGCGCGCGCAGCCGCCGCACTCCGCCATCAGAACGTCGCTTCGGTATTTCATCTTGGCACCGACCACGATTGTTACTTCTATGCGATGGAGTTTATCGATGGTCAGACCCTCGCTTCTTACATAGAGAAGGATAAGAAGGGCCCACTGGATCCCGTCGAGGCGCTCAATATTTGTTTGCAAGTCACTCGCGCTCTCGCGGCCGCAGCCCGTCAACACCTCGTTCACCGCGACCTAAAGCCGGCAAATCTGATGTTGGTCGACGAAGATGGCGAGCGCATTGTTAAGGTCATCGATTTTGGGCTGGCCAAGAGCGCAAAAACCGAGGGCGACGACTCGGGCACCCTCACTCAAGCCGGCGGGTTTGTTGGGACGCCGCATTTTGCCAGTCCTGAACAACTGGAGGAACGGGATATCGACATCCGGTCCGATATCTATTCGTTGGGGGTAACGCTCTACTACATGTTGACCGGACGCCCGCCTTTCTCGGGCTCAGTTCCGCAGATCATGAGTCAGCACCTCTACAAGCCGGTGCCATTGGAGCCGCTGCAAAACCAGCCTCAATGCGTGACCGACCTCGTGTTGAAGATGATGGACAAAGACCGCGAAAAGCGGCCGCAGACACCCACGGACCTGCGACAAGAGATCGTTGCTTGTCTGGAACAATTGCAGATCGGTGCTGCGGCAGAGCCGTCAAAAAATGGGACACCGGTGGCAACAGAGCAAACCGACACGGAAGCTACCGCGGAGGCTACGGTGGCGGGGAGCGTTCAGCCGCTCGCCGCCCAAACTATCATTGGAGAGCGATATCAACTGGTCCGCGAGGTTCAGGAAGTTTCTCAAGGTCAAAAATTTTACGCTCACGATCTGCGCCAGGCTCGAGGTGTCTCGCTTTTACTTTTCAACGAACGATTCCTCGCGGATAAGCCAAAGTTCACTTGGGTCGAGCAAGAGGTTGAAAAGCTCCAGCAGGCTCCGCATGAATCGCTCAGACAAGTATTTTCGTTGGAGAGCACGAATCAGCAGTCCTATCTGATTGAGGAGTTCGTGGTCGGGCCCACTTTGCTCGGTATTCTCCGGACCCGTGGCGAGTTAACGGCCCCGGAACTGGCTCCGGTACTTAGTAAACTTGCGGTGTTAGCGGACCACGCAACCACCCACCACCTCAACTCAGTCGATCTAAGCCTGAATGGGGTCCAGCTGACGTATCCCGGCCTAATCCAAGCAGCGATTACTCCAGCTCTCCTGCAAAAGCCGCTGTCCACCTGGCCAAGCTTTGACGTTAAGGTCACACCCATAGACTTTTCGGCGCCGGCCTCCGGCGATTCGGCGGCAACTTGGGCCGGAGCCGCGACCGTGGTTCAGAACGTCGATACCGGCGGCGGGGGTAGAAGCTCTTACATCCGGATGTTGAGTTTGCTTGCCTACGAATTGTTGGGCGGACCCCGGTCAACCGTTGAGTCTTCCGGACGAGTCAGCCCGGTACCAAGCCTCTCTGAAACGGGGAACGCAATATTGAGGCGAGGCATCGCTGACGATTTTAGTTCCTCGGTTGAATTTGCTGACGCGCTCCTCCGAGTCGTGCGGGGAGAGGAATCAATGGCAACAGGACTGCCGGCAGGTCCTGGTTCGACGACCACAAAGCAATCGCTAACGCTAACCCCTCCCACGACCCACGAGGTTGTCCCGGTTCCTGCAGCTAAAACGCCGTCAGGTTATTCAACAAAGTCGCCGAGCACCCAAGGTGTTTCAATCCCAACTCAAGCCACGAGTGCTGGCCCAATGTCGCCCGGCGGAGCGACCGTAGCTCCACCGCCACTACCCACCCAGCCTCCCGCGACGCCACCTCCGAAACGGTCACGAATCTCGATGTTCGGGTTGGCTTTTATCGTCGGCCTCGTCGTTTTCCTGCTGCTGTTGCTATCCTTCGGTGGATTTTTTGTCTGGCAAACGATTAACCGCTTCCAAGGGCAAAACGTTGCCGAAGTGACGCCGACTCCGAAACCGACTCCAATCGCAACCCCTCGGCGCGTTACGCCGACTCCGGCCCCGATAACTCCGAGACAATTAACGCCCACTCCAACCGCGACGCCGGTTCTAACGCCGCCTCCGACCCCGGTTTTAACCCCTTCGGTACAACCACCAACCGACAAGTTGGCTATCGCATTGAAATCCGCGGATGATCTGGAGCATGCGGGCGATTGGGCCGGTGCCCTGAAGCAGTTTAACAGTATTCTTACCGATTATCCGTCCGGTGCCACAGAGACACGGAAACGCATCGAGAATCTGCTAGCGGAGGTTCGCTCGAGCAAAACGAAGATCACGCCCGAAAATTTTCCCATTGTTCAGCCCGATATAGAGGCAGCGGCTAAGGCCGGAGTTGTTCAGGCGATGCTGCTCCTAGCCGAGAACACGGTTACCAAGCAAGCCGCTTATGCACTTGATTGGTTCGAACAGGCCGCGGAAAAGGGCAATGTCACGGCCGAACGTGAGGCCGGTCTGCTACTCGCTCGACACCACAACGCGACGGATGACGCCAAAGCCTTCCAGTATTTGAAACAGGCAGCCGACGCTGGCGACGCCTACGCGAAGTACTGCGTGGCCGAATGTTATTACTACGGCAAGCTAGTGCCAGCCGACGAGAATAAGGCTCTAACGTATTTGCAAGAGGCAGCGGCGTTGCGGAACCCACCTGCTATCGATCTGCTCGGATCTTACTATCGTAAGATCCACAACTACGAATCGGCTATCGCGTACTACCAGCAAGCGATCGCCATGCAGTACTCTCGATCGATGGCTAATCTTGGGGTGATGTATCTCCTAGGCGAAGGGGTTGCCAAAGATGGGCCGCGTGCGATGAACCTTTTTAAACTGGCTGCCGATCGCAACGATGAGGTTGGATTGTATCTCTACGGAACCGCGCTAACCGAGGGAATTAATGGCGTCAAGAACCGCAATGCCGGCACCCCATACATCCGAAAGGCAGCAGAGATGGGACACCCGTTAGCCATAGAATGGTGCCGCAAAAATAAAATCCCTTTCGGCCCCAATCAAGAACCGAGCGCACCTCAGTCTAATAATACCGACCAGCCCAAGGATCAGTAGCTAGGAGGGAGCGGGCCGATAAGGAGTTGTGCCGGCGCTGAATAGAAGGGCGCGTGCAACGGGCGAACCGATGGGACCTATAGGACTCCGACCAATGGGGCCTCTTCGCCATAGGTCTCATGAGTCCCCTTCATAGTAGCGCGCAGAAACGCCAAACGCTAATACGCGTCTCCTGACCCCTAGCTCCTGGCTCCAAAACAAGCTTGAGCCGTCAGGCCCAGCGTAGGTAGGCTACGTGGCTCGATCCTAGTATGAAACCAAGTTTAACGACATCTGCCTGTATCACTCTGTTTGCTACCATCGGTTTTACGAGCTGTGAAAACATGTCGCCAGAAGCGACCGGCGTAATTGCCGGAGTAACTTCCGGCGCCCTGGCAGCGGGAGTGGCCAAGGCTACGGGAGCAAGCAATGCCCAGGCCGCGGCAATCGGTCTGGGAACCGGCGCCGCCGTTGGCACAATCGCTTATATCGTTGCGAAACACGAGGCCACAGAAAGACAGCGCCGGATAGCGGAAGAGCGAGCTAGATTGGCTTACGAACGAATGTCCGCTGAGCGTAAAGCCCAGGTAAAAAAACGCCGGTACATTGCCGTATCGACGGTTCAAGAGAAGGATGATAAAGGGGCCAAAAGCGTAATGATCTACGACACCGAGTCCAAGCAAGTGGTCGGAAACAGCGTCTATGACGTTAAGACCGCTCCAAAAGAGGGAGCAGTCCAGAAGTACGACAGTTACTCGGCAGAATACGTAGGCTCCTAGGATCGCCAGGAGCGAGCGAGAGCGCCGGGAACAAACGGGAAAGAGGCGAGTGGCGGCGTCATCGTTTAAACTGCGAACGCCTTTTCATCGCCAGACTATTCTGAATATGCACCGGACTGCGAGTCCGGTGCATCCACCAGCGGAGAGTTTTTCGCTTTCCCTGAAGACCTACTTGTAGCCGGCAGGAAACTACTCCAAGTTTTTCGCGTCCGGTATCCGCCGCTGTTCCCGGCGTTCACGGCGATCCCGGCGTTCACGTTCGTTTTTTAAGGATATGCGATTTGAGCATCGAAGCTTTGAACAGAACGGACAGCACCTCGACGAAGTAGTCGATCTCAAGAACGAGACACGGATCGTCGTTAGCGATCATGGGGCTGAATTAGTCGGCGTGGCAAAACGCGCCCCAGGAGGAGACTGGGTCGGTTATTTATATCGAGACGGCGACACGACCGTCCCGGCGAGCGGATGGAAAAGCCACGCCACGGTGATGGGCTATTTTATTCATCGTTTAGTCGGAGAACGCTCGTTGTACGAAGGCGAGGAAATCCGGGGAGGAAACCATAGCTTTATTCGGACAAAGGTGTTTGCCGCTCCCGAAGTTCTGATTTCCGAAGACAATGCTACCCTGCGTTATCGGCTCCCGGCTGAAGCCATCGAGCCGAAAGAATACCCGCGACACGTTGCATTCCAGCTCGATTATGTCCTGTCCGGCCAGGATTTGAGCGTGGTCTTTTCCTTTGCTAATCAAGAGCAAAACCGGCCTGCGCATGTCAGCTTCGGTCTCCATCCTGGGTTCAGAGTCAGTTCCATCGATGATGCTCGAATTATTCTCCCCCGAGGGAACTACCGACGTTATCTGGCTCCAGGTAATTTTTTGAGCGGCGAGACCGTCGATTTCAGTTCTGCAGGAGGTTCATTCCCCTGCAAGCCATTTGAGCTACCTGACTCGTTCCTGATACAGCCTGTCGATGTTGATGAATACGTCGTCAAACTTCAGGACTTGAAAGAACGCCGGGAGGTCCAAATTGACTTTTCTGAAGCGCCTTTCTTTACTATTTGGAGCGATCTCAATCCTTTCATCTGTATTGAGCCATGCTGGGGCCTGCCGGACCATAAAGACCAAGAACCTTTCGAAAAGAAGGTCGGCATCCAGGTGATTGAACCTCAAGGCACACTGAGTCGTCAGTGTAATTTCCGATTCCTGTAAGGGCAGTCCGCTCAGAATCACTCACCCGGTTCTGCGGGCGTGCTTCCCCGGCTCCACCATGAACATCATTCAAACTCTCCGGCATCGAGCTGAACTTCAACCTGGAGTGCCGGCGATCCTGGACCGGACCTTCTTTGGGGACCGTGTCCTGAGCTACGCTGGCCTCAATCGGTCTGTCGATTTCTTGGCGCTCCGGCTCGACGAAGAAGGGATCAAAAAGGGCGATCAAGTACTAATGCTGCTGGATCCCTCCCAAGACTTTTATCTGTTCTTGCTGGCGCTTTTACAAATAGGTGCAGTGCCGACCCTGGCCGATGCCTTAACCGGTCTGAAGCCTTTTGGTCAATGGGTGGAACAATGCCGACCGGCAGCCTGCGTCTTACCCCAATCAAATTGGTTGTCGCAGCGTTTTCATCGTCAGTTGCGCTCAATACCGAAGAAACTTTTCCCGCATGCCTTTCGATTCGAGAACCGGATCTTGCGTATCGGAAAGTTCGGTACCCCGGTCGAACTTGGTAAATCGGAACTGGCGTTGATCGAATTAAGAAGAGGCGGCTTCGGAGGACTCGAGGCTCGGGGCTGGACTCAGACGCAGCTGGCTCGCACGGTGCAACGTCTGGTCAGTTATCTTAAGATGAAGGCGGGTGAGATCGATCTTTGCGATTGGCCGTTGCTGTTACTGGCCAACGCAACCGCCGGTGTCACCAGCGTTGTCCCAGTTAGGCCTGGACTGCTTTCCCAGCGTTCTCACAGCCAGCAGCTCGAGAAATTTCAACCGGCGCGAGTAACCGCTCCGGCGGCCTTTCTTCTGCATTACTTGCGCAAGCGTTCATCGCCGCTGCACAAGATCTTTGTTATCGATGCTCCACTGCCTCCCGAGAGCCTTGAATTCTTTGTGCGTTGCCAGCAATTTGCAAATGTAGAGCTCGTCTTCGGGCAGGACGTCCCGTTGGCTGCCTGCTCCTTGAACGAGTATCAGAGCGTGGGCACTGCGCGTTGGGTCGGTGAATTCTTCGCCGACGTCAAAATCAGGATTGAGCCTCGATCCTTCGAATCAAACGAACACGTTGAAACGATTGAGGATACCTCTGTCAAAACGCGCTCCGGCGAACTGCTTATCGCAGGCGATTTTCTGCCCAGGCCGCTCGATCTCAATGGCGAGATCGACGCGTCGCGCGTCGCCCAATTCGAGAATGGAGAACAATGGATCAAGACCGGTATAGAAGGTTCTCTCGGACAAGACAGGAAGTTCACGCTGACCGATCGCTAGAGCCGAATACTCAAGCGCCCCTCGAAAGCATAGCACGTTGACGGGGCATATTTGTTCCCTAACGCGTGGAGGGGAGCCGCTTTGGATCGCGCCAGAAGATCCCGTGAGATTCTTTTGGTGCGAGGCAGACCGAATACGGTGTTAAACAAGCGGCTCCCGGAACGTTTCAATGCTTGATGGGTCTACCGGAGCGTTGAACGGATCAAGAATCCCCCGAACGCAGCGATAGAACAAAACATCGCGTGCGGTAATTCCCGGGAGCCGCCTGTTTTCTGCACGTTTCCGGCGGGATTAGCGTTGAGACGAAATTCGCTAGGATAGCGGGATACGAGCTAAAGCGGCTCCCCTCCAGGCACCTCTGACTGACGCGCCACACCCTGCCAAGCACGAGTACGAGGACGATTATGAGCGCCGCCTGGCTCCTAGGCTTTAGCTCCAACGGCGGCCACTTCTCCCCCGCCCCGCCGGGCTAAGAAATAAGAACCGACCACTACCAGGGCCGCTAAAAATTGTGCTACCAGGGTCTCAACTGTCGGGTACACCGAGAACCAGACACCGGCCCAGTCCGGAATACCGCTGAGCCAGTCAATCTTCGTGGTTGGGATCCAATGCGCGAGCTGCATTTCCTGCGCTTGTTCTCCGACCATCACCAGCAGCACGACGCCGAGGAGAGTCCCGGTCAATACGAGCATCTTCCGATAGGGAAGCCGGCGATGGGCAACAAAAGTCAGTACACCAACCAAGCCTGAAAAGATCAGGCCAAGGACCGATCCGAAGAGGACGGGCTTCCACCCCATCTTCAGGTAATAACTCTGCAAGAAGAGAACGACCTCAAATCCTTCGCGATACAACGAGGAAAAGCCAAGAAGCCCGAGGCCCCAGAGCAAGCTGCGCTTGGTAATCTGAGCGTTCTTCGCCCCGGCCTGCAGATCGCGTTTCCGCTTGTTGTGGAAACAAATCCATCCTCCCCAATAGACCTTGTGAAAGAACCAATTCATCACCACCAGGAGCACGATCACCGCCAGCAACCCGGTAGCCGCCTGCAAATCAAGCGCAGGGATGCTTTGGTTCAGGTCGCTAATGATCCCAACCGCGACGAACCAAGTAACGATGGTGACGAGAAAACCGACACCCGCCCCAGTAGCAACGGGCTTCCGGTGCGACTCGCGTTCGCCAACCATATTCGCCATGATCGCGGAGAGGACCAGGATACATTCCAACCCTTCCCGAAAGACCAGGACAGCAATGTCAAAGATCCCAGAGATACGATTGGTGTTCGAAACGGTCGGGTCCGGGGCGCCATGGGCGGCGATCCCCTGCCATACTAATACGGAAGCAACGACCAGCGCTGCCGCGATAAGGAACCAGACCGGCAAACGGACCGCTGATTTTTCGTGGCGTTCATTACGGACATAAGGGACAGTAAGTTCGCCATTCATGGTCTGTAGTTGAGAATCAATCTCATTAGCGACACGCGTCAACCAGATTTTCGGGGAAAGATGGGCAAGTACTGAGTTACGGCACCTTCCGCCGTAGTGACATGAAGGAAGCGCAACAGATAGGACCTATGGGGCCGATAAGACTTATATCGAACGCCGAACGCCGAACGTCTAACGGTACACTCTCACCGCGCGCTTGGTGATTCCGGTAAAAATCTCCCAAGCGATGGTCCCGGACTTCTGGGCAAGCTCGGAGGCCAGGATCTCTTCATCCCCTTGCCGGCCGATGAGCACCACTTCGTCGCCGACGTTTACCTCCGGCAACCCGGACACATCGACCAGGGTTTGATCCATAGTAACTCTGCCTAGCAGCGGACAACGACGCCCCCGGATTAACACTTCAGCGCCAACATTCGATAAATGCCGCGGAAAACCGTCGCCGTAACCTGCTCCAAGAGTCGCTACCTTGGTTTCACGACTCGTCGTAAAGGTCCGCCCATAACTCACGGTTCTGCCGGCCTGCAAAGTTCGCACTAGCACCACCCTGGTCTTCAAAGATAGCACCGGCCGAAAGAGCGGCTGAAATTCCGGAAGCGGGCAAATCCCATACAGAGCCAACCCAGCCCTCACGACATCTTTCGGTCGTGCCGTATCACCAAAACGCAAGACACCAGCGCTATTGAGGACAGTCCGGGGCAAAGTCCCGGAAAGCTCTAGGGCCTCTCGACGAAACCGGTCGATTTGATCCGCCGTGTATTGGCGGTCCTCGTCGGCAACCGGAAGGTGCGTAGAAAGAGTGGTAACCCGTATCTCAGGGAGCTGAGCTAGCTGGCGAAATTCTTCAGCGGCCTCTCCGTTCCAGAGGCCGATCCGGCCCATGCCGGTATCGAACACAAAATGAACATCCAGCGGTGGACCGGTCACCAACTCCGCCAAGCGACGTCCCTCCTCAGCGGTCGAAAGAGTTGGGATAAATCGCTCCCGAACAATGATGGGTAGTTCCTCGGAAATAGCGGGACCGAGGATCATGACCGGGGTCTTAACGCCCGCGCACCTGATACCTTCGGCTTCGGTAGCGTTGGCCACCGCCAAGAAGTCGACTTGATCCCTTAGAGCAACGGCTACTGCCGGCAAACCGTGACCGTAAGCATCTGCCTTAATTACTGCCGCGAACTGCACCCCGGCAGAAACCTTATCCTTTAATTGTGCCAGATTCGACGCAAAACCGCCAAGGTCGATTTCAGCCCAACAGCGACAGGGAGGATTCATGCAGGAGAATGACAAATGACAAACGACCGATCACAAATAAATACCGGCTGATCCGGTTGGAAAAGGTTAAGCCCTTCCGTGCCAATCTGGCGATCGTTATTTCTTACGCCGCGATAACCAAAGGAACCCGGTAACCGCCAACAACGCCAAGTTCCGAATCAAGGGCCAGAGCGTCCCGGTGTTTTCGATAGATCGCCCGAAACAACCGCAATCGATGCTCAAACCTCGGACGATAGCGCTAAGCAAAGCGCCGGAAAATATCGTCAGCAGAATCGCCACCCACACTAGCGCTCCGCTCTCCCATCGACCGAGTAGGAGACTCATTCCCACGCACAACTCCAACGCAGGAAGGAAAACAGATAATACAGCGGTCGCCGGCCACGGCGTTAGCTGATAATTCGCGATTTGCTGGGCAAACGAGCTCGGATCTATCAGCTTGGTAATAGCGGCGAATAAGAAGAGAGCTGCAATCGCCACCCGCAGTAACAAGCGGCCGATGCGTAACATCGGCCGGCTGGCGATCGATTGGCTTACCGTGCTCATGGGCGGTTCTGCTGCTTCCAAGCTTCCCAACCTCCCTCTAGAAAATAAGTCTCATCGACGCCGCTACCCTTTAGTTTAGCTGCGATCTCGCGACTCAATTGACAGGACATTGCGCTGCAGTAGACCACGACTCGTTGACCCGGATTATAACGGTCGAGAAACTTGGGGAATTCTTCGTTCCAATTCTCAAAGTTTAAACAAACGGCATCTGGGATATGCTCCGAGGCAAACTCCGATTCAGAACGCGCGTCCACCCATAAAATGTTCCCTGCCCATGGTTCCGTCTGAGCCAGCGTGACCTCATTTGGATCTCGAGGGGGCGCTAAGAACGGGGGCCGCTTTGGATGAACCGCGGCCGTCGCGCCTGCTAACCCGACCGCGATCAACAAGATCATTCCAGCCTGCCGCAAGGCCGTCATTTGACCTTGGCATAAGCGTAATAGGTTTGCGGGTTGTCTGAAGGATAATCGGTCCTAATTAACAAAGTGGCCATCTCCGGACGTGAGGTGTCTTTTGGGGTGACGTGTACCTCGAGCTCTACGCCCGGATGAACTTCGCTTACGTCTACTTTGATATCCGGATTGTCGGAATCGACTTTTAACAGCTTAATCGGGAATCCATCAGTGACCTTGATATAGATAGTCTTTGGCTTAGGACTTTCGCCTACTCCCCACATCACGAAGGTCGGTTTCATCACCAGCGGCTCTGGGATGTCTGCTATCAGACGCAATATCGTCGGCGTTTTCGGATTCTGCTTCGTGGTCACCAAGATCGACTTTTCCTGATGCCCGGTTCTGCTGCCGATGTCCATCCGAGCCACGATTTGTCCGGACTCCCCGGGCGCATATTCATTCTTAGTCAAAGCCGCCGTCGTACATCCGCAAGAAGTATGGACATTGTCGATCGAAATCGGGGTCGTTCCGGTATTTGTGAACCTGTAAGTGGCCACAACCTCGCGGTCGCCCGGTTTCGATTTCAGGCTTTGCTCCACGGTATCCCATTTCAATTGAGCAAAAGCAGGTATCGCCAGGAATAGGCTTAGCAGCAAGGAGAGACGCATGAGGAAAAGAGAAATGACAGATAACAAATGGCAAATGACAAATTGTCAAGCAAGCCGCAAAGAGAAGGCGATGGTCCGGTGTATGCTGTCGAAAGCCGGGTAAACGTCCTTCGCAGAAAAGTGATAGCAGTTAAAACTATACGATCCTAAGAGGCCGAATCGGTTTATTCTTCGCACCCGTTTTCCTTCCACCCATGGGCAAATTCTTCGTCGCGCTAGATTTTTTAGTTAACCTGGGTGGTCCATTCCTGGTCTATCAGTTAGCCGCAGGATACATGTCAGAAACCGCGGCGCTCATGCTTTCGTCAGCGCCGCCCATTCTTTGGAGTATCGGACAACTGATTTGGAGCCGGAAACTCGACGCCCTCAGCCTATTGGTGATCGCCGGAATCGCGTTGTCGTTGGTCGCTACTCTCTTAGGCGGTAGTCCACGTTTGCTCTTGATTCGCGAATCGTTTATCACCGGAATCTTCGGTCTGGTTTTTCTAGGATCACTGCTCTTCCCTAAGCCTTTGCTGTTCTACCTCGCGAAAACGACCGTCGCCAAACAGGGGATGAAAGAAGAGGTGTTCGAGTCCAACTGGTCGATTCCAGGTTTCCGTTCCACCTTCTATTTGATGACGGTCGTCTGGGGAGCCGGTCTCCTGTGCGAAGCGACGCTGAAGATCGTTTTGGCGTTTACCATGCAAACCGGGTTGTTCCTCGTGGTTTCGCCGATAATCAGTTACAGCATTTACTTCGGCCTGTTGGGTTGGTCGATTTGGTACGGCAACCAACGGAGAAAACTCGGGGAACGTTTAGCCGCAGCAGCCCAGACCTCCGTCAGATGAAAAGACGATAACCCTCACTCACGGCCGCCGCGGAAGGCTCGCTCATGCGGAACCACCTAAAACGCAGAACTTAAAACCTAAAACTTATAACCTCATCTGTGCTACCTTTCCCTGGCGGTATGTACCAGATTGTTTTCAACGAGATCAGCGCGGCGGAGATGGCTAAGATTCCGAAAAAGCTGCAGCTGGAGTTGCTGGCTGAATTTCAGTTTTTGCCAGAAAATCTCGACCATCTGGATTCGAAAGCCTTTGGCGTCATTGAACGAGAAGGTAAAAAACTCTACCGGTATCGAGCCAGCGATTATCGAATCTACTTCGCTCGGACAGCAGAAGGCATCTTGGTCCACCGGGTCCTGCACAAGAATACCATCGGCGATTTTCTCTTCCGATCGAAGCTGCCATTGGCCGAGGATGAACAGTTGGAACAAAGCACCGGCTTTTGGAAGTTGATCGAGGAAGGGGAACGCACGAACGAGCGCGAGCGCCGGGAACGCGCGTGAACGCCGGGAACGGACGCGACTCAACTTAGCAAGCGCATTTTGTATGCGTGCGTGGACTCTTCCACGACAATGAAGCCAAGCCGTTCATAAAGGCGTCGAGCTGGATTAACCTTCCGTACGTGTAAACTTAAAGACGCCCCTTCGGTTAAGGCTTCGTCAATCACCGATCGTATCAGCTGAGAGCCGAGGCCTTGACCTTGAAACGCCGGCCTTAACTGAATCTGGATCAGATACCAATCCTTCCCGTCACGGGCGACTTTCAACAGGCCAACTGCCTCGCCGGCGAGCTGGACGATCCGGGCACAATCAAATCGGAAAAGAATCCGTTGCAAAAGCTCTTCTGTAGAGGGCGTTAGACCCGAGGCAATTACATAAGGGTTCATTGTTTGCTGGCGCAGATCCAGCAAGAACGGCATGTCCCCTTGGTTAGCCGGGCGCAACGTAACCTCGGATTGCATTCAGAAATCCACGTAGTTCCGCAATTCTGTGCGCAGCGACTCGGGACTCTTAAAGACGATACCCTCGATACCGAGTTGAGACGCTCCTGAAACGTTTACCAGGGAATCATCGACGAAAACAACCTGTTCCGGATTAACGCTGAGGGCATTCAATACCTTCTTAAACGCCTCTACACTAGGCTTGGCGTCTCCCAGCAAATGAGAAGCGAAAATTGTCGGGAACAGCTGAGGAAAACGGTAGTGCTTGGGATCAGTTAGCAGATCCCAATGCAGGGCCATCGTGTTAGTGAACGCCGCGATCGCAACCTGCTTTCTCAGTTGATCCAGGAGCGCCAACATCTCGGGTCTCTCGGGCCCAAGCATGCTCTCACGAAGTCGCTGAACCGTTTCCAAGGGCACTGGGCGTTTACAGCCATTCTGAAAAGCGAGCAGATATTCGTCCGCGCTGATTGCGCCAATCATTGCTTTTTCCGTAACGGAAAGAACCTCGCCAGTGTAGCCGGATCGAGTCAGCTCCGAGAAAGTACCTGGGTCCATCAAGAATTCCGACTCGAGCGTGCTTCGCGCATCGTGGAAATCGAGATCGATTATCACGCCGCCGACATCGAACAAGACGAGCGTCGTTTTATCCTTGGTTGAAGTCCCTTGCATGTTTCTTTCGGATCAGCCTTGTTTATGGATCAACGTTTCAAAGATCGACTCTAACCGGGTAAACCTCTCAACATCAATCTTCGGCTGGTCCTCTTTATTAAAGCGCTGTCCCAGTTCACTCATGAAATCGGCGTAGAACAACAGGGTATAAGCGTCTACGACCTGTCGCAGTTGGTTACTAAGTCCGAGTAAATCCATCCCAAGCTCGACATAGTCTGGATTTTATCGTCAAGTTACACACCTTCGCTTTCTATCACCGCATTTCCTTAGAATGTTCTGCCTAAAACATGGATCTTGGTTAGCGGCACTTTCGTTGTTTGCGACCTTGGCGGCGACAGCAGGTCCAGACACCATCAATTTGTCACGCGACTTAGTTCGTCTCGGTATCGCTTCACAAAACCTGACTCCCAATGACCCTTCGCTCGATGCGCGTCCGTTATTTCAAGCGGCCGTAGAATACGCGGAAGCCCATGCGACCCATTTGATCACAGTCGATCATGGCGCGTACTATTTTCTCACGCTTCAGAACGAGACGTCCTACCTGTCTTTTCTTGGGCTTTCCGATCTCACCGTCGATCTTGGTGGATCTGCTATCTATTTCTCGGACGCGTTGCACCAGGGGTTCAACCTTACTGATTGCCAGCGTTTTACGCTGAAAAACTTTAAGATCGATTTCCTGAGTCCGCCTTACACTTACGTCCGGCTCGCATCGGTCAACCCCGCGGAAAGAACGCTGGCCTACACGCTGCTGCCGAACTGGCCGGACCCCGCCTCGTTCAACGGCGCAACTTCGCTTGCGGTTCCCCTAGTGTTATGGGCGGTCGTGTTCCGGGATGGTCACATCGTAAACGCGACCTCACGGATGCAGGTGGCTGAACCCATCGCGAACCAAGTTCTACAACTAGTCCAAGATAATACTCCCTGGACGCAATCCCCCACGCTTTCCACCTTGCGTCCGGGCGATAAGATCGTCGTTACGGAGCGGGGCGGACCACCCCCTGTAATCGGAACGAGTAGCAATTCGATCACGATTGCTGACCTGACTATTCATGGATCCAGCGCCTTTGCTGTCTTTTTGAGCGCGGTGAGCGATTCGACGGTCGATCATGTTTGCGTAATGCCGCGTCCAGGAAACCTCACCTCTACCAATGCGGACGGGATTCATCTAGGCAACTCAGGGCAAAATAATCATATCCGGAACTGCTTCGTTACCGGGACGCTCGACGATGCGCTCGCCATCGATGCACTTCACCTTGCCACGGTATTAAGCCAAGAGGGAACTCGCCAGCTTACGGTAGAGCGCCAAGCCTATACGCTGTTCCCGAATGGAATCGCTGTCCACTTTGTCGATCCGTCGACGGACGAAGAATTGCCTGGCGCAACGATTGTGTCCCAGAACCCACCCGATTCGGCTCCCCCAATTTACAACGGAACCGTCACGATCACTTTTGATCAAGATTTGCCCGCTCTTACCCAGGGCTATGAAATGGTGGACGCGGGTCCGGATACTCGCGGAAACGGATCCAGTATCGAGAATAATGTGGTCGGCGAAACCCCATTCGGTCGCGGGATCTGGATCGGGGGAACGGAGGGCGTAAAGATTGAAGGCAATTCCATCGGTCATACAAGCAACGGCGGCATCGTGGTGTTTGAGGATACGTATACTAATGCGTATCCGGTTCCGCCGGCCCACGATATCGTCATTCAAGGGAATCTGATCCGGGGTAGTCTAGGTCCGATGGCTTCCGGTT
>JAFAZK010000038.1 GCA_019239825.1 Verrucomicrobiota bacterium
CCTTGAAGTGCGATCAAAGTGCCGGCTGCACCGGCTTCGGTTTCGTCGCGAAAAGGAGTGCTTCTGGAAGAGCGAAACTCGAAACGGAGAAGAGAGCGACCATGGAGGGTCGATCTTTCCCCTCAACTTGCACGATGTTCCTCGCAAAACGCAAGATCTCGGCTCCCGTTTCCGCAGTCTGCAATCACCTATTAGCTGTCATTAAAACATTTTTAGCACGATTCTAATCCCCCTATGAACCACCGCCGGGCAAACGGTGCGTCCGTTTTTGTCTCATTACTTTTCTCGGCTATTGGCATCGTCCTTAGCGGTTGCGACCAGCAGTCGGCCACCGGGCAAAGCAAAGCCGCGCCCAAGAACGTTCTGGTGACGAAGGTCCGTGCCGCCGATGTGCCAGTCCAAATTCATGAATTTGGTCGGGTGGTTTCGCCCGAATCAGTCAATATCCAGCCTCAAGTTAGCGGTCGAGTCACCGAGGTTCATTTTGTTGAAGGTCAGGAGGTAAAGAAAGGCGATCTGCTTTTTGTGATTGATCCTCGCCCCTTTCAAGCACAGCTGGCGCAATCGCAGGCTCAACTCTTGTCTGATACGGCTGAGCTTGAGTTGAACGAGCGAAACCTGGAACGCGACGAGAAAATAGGGCGACAGCGTTTTGTTTCGGAACAACAGATCGACACGGACAAAGCGAACGTCGAGAACTACAACGGCGCGGTCGACCGAGACAAGGCTGCAATTGATCTGGCGAAACTCAATCTTGAGTACTCTTACGTGCGTTCCCCCGGCAATGGCCGCACCGGGCGCCGATTGGTTGATCCCGGTAACTACGTCTCCACGGGCGGAGCCACCTTAGTCAACATCCAGCTTCAAGATCCAGTTTACGTCGATTTTAACATCTCGGAGAATGATTTAGCGCATCTTCGTGACAACGTTAGCCAGGGAAATCCGCTCAAGGTGGAAGTCATAGCACCCTCTCGGCCAGAGATCGCGAAGGCGGGTAAGCTGAGCTTCTTCGATAATAGCGTTTCGTCACAAGCAGGCACAGTGCTGCTCCGGGCCACCGTTCCCAATGAGGATCGTTATCTGTGGCCGGGCCAGTATGTCAATGTGACGCTGACGTTACAGGTCCTGAAGGATGCGCTGGTTGTCCCAGCTCAAACCGTTCAACTGGGGGGTAAAGGACCCTATTTGTTTGTAGTAAAGCCAGATAATACGGTCGAACAGCGATTGGTTCCTCAAGGGGTGAGGTACCAGGATCTAGTGGTAGTCCCTGAAGGAGTACAAACAGGTGAGACCGTGGTCGTCGAAGGCCAGATCACACTGGCAAATGGCACTAAGGTAAATCCTAAAGAGTATCCGTCCGCTACTCCCACACCGACTGCCGGAGGTTTGACCCAAAAGGGAAGTGAAGCCAACCGACCGGCTGAGGGTCAGAAGGAAAGTTCGATTGCTCAACCGACGCCAGCACTATGAATTTTTCGGAGCCTTTCATTCGGCGTCCGATAATGACGCTGTTACTGACGATCAGCATCATCGCTTTTGGGATTCAGGTTTTTCGACAGTTGCCGGTGAACGATCTGCCGGCCGTCGATTACCCGGTGATTCAGGTCACCGTCACCTATCCAGGTGCGAGCCCGGATACAATGGCGAATACGTGTGCAACCCCACTCGAGAAACAGTTTCTGCAAATTCCGGGATTAGATCTAGTGACGTCTACCAATCAGACTGGCACATCGACGTTGGTGTTACAGTTCTCGCTGGACAAGAGTCTAGGGGACGCCGCCACCGATGTCCAAGCCGCTATATCTCGTGCTCAAGGCTTCTTGCCGACAGACCTGCCGCAGCCTCCGTCGTTCACCAAGACCAACCCGAACGATCAGCCAATTTTCTACATCGCCTTGGTCAGCGATACTATGCGGGAAGGCGACCTGTTTGACTATGGTAATACCAATCTTGGTCAACAGATCGCGATCATCAACGGAGTTAGCCAGGTCCAGGTTTATGGCGCCAGGACGGCGATCCGAGTTAAGGTCCAGGTAAATAAACTTTCTTCCCTCGGCCTCACTATGACCGACGTGACCAACGCGGTCTTCCAAAGCACGGCTTATCTCGGCGCCGGACAGTTCGATGGAAAAGATCGCACTTATCTTTTATTTCCGAACGGGCAACGCACGACTCCTCAGCAATACGAGAACGTAATCATCGCTCAACCAAACGGTCAGCCCGTTTATCTGAGGGATGTCGCCAAGGTCGTTAAAACCGTAGAAGACGAGCGGATCAATCGAAATTTCTGGGCCCGAAACTACGGCGAGGCGCCGGCAGAAGTAGTTTTGGCGATTAGCCGGCAGGCCGGTGCGAATGCGGTTGAAGTCGCTAACCGAATAAAAGATTTACTGCCCACCTTCCGAGCCCAGTTACCCGGATCGGTTCAGATGATCCCGCTCTATGATCGTTCAAAGACCATTATTGCGAATGCGGACGAAGTCGAACATACCCTCCTAATTGCATTCTTCTTAGTAGTCGTCGTCATCTTTGCTTTTCTCGGCCGGGCCACTGACACATTTATTCCCGTCGTTGCTTTGCCGCTTTCCATGCTGGTCACGTTCCTAGTTATGGGAGCACTGAATTTCAGCATCAATAACTTAACATTGATGGCGCTGACTTTAGCCATCGGTTTCCTGGTCGATGACGCCATCGTGTTTCTGGAGAATACCGTGCGTCTCATGGAAGCCGGTCAGAACCCGATGCAGGCGGCTCTGAATAGTGCACGGCAGATCACTTTTACGATCGTGGCTATGACGGTTTCGCTGGCGGTTGTCTTTCTGCCCTTGGTGATGGTGACGGGGATCATCGGTCGAATTTTCCGTGAGTTTTCAGTCACTATCATCGTGGCTATTTTTGCTTCTGGGCTCGTGTCGATCACCTTGACCCCCATGATGTGCTCGCGGGTGCTTGGCCCACGCAGCCACGATGAAAGAACCTGGATGGAACGGACGGTTGGGCATCTGTTCAAGCGGATAACTGCGGTCTACGGGCGCAGTCTCTACTTCTTTTTGCGCCATCGTTGGATCTCTGCCTTAACCTGGGGTGCGTCTTTCGCGCTTACGATTTGGGTCTTCGGGTTGCTTCCGAAAACGTTTATTCCAGCCGGCGACAGTTCATTTGTCCGGGGAATTCTGATCTGCCAGGAAGGTATCTCTCCCGATAGAATTAAACAGCTGCAAAAGCAGGTCGATCTCGTGCTTCGGCAGAATCCGGCGGTTGATGAGTCCTTTACCTTAGCCGGCTTTTCCCAAGGGCTCCCTTCCAATCAAATGTTGGCTTTAGCCTTTCTGAAAGAGCCAAGCCGGCGCCCGCCGATCACCAAAGTTGTAGGCGAACTGGCTCAAGAGATAGCCCAGATTCCAGGGATTATTCCGTTGCTGCGGCCCGATCCGGTTTTACAGATTAGCACCGGCGCCACCAAGAATAGCCAAGGTCAATATGCTTTCGCTATCTCTGGAGTTGACGCCGAGCAAGTCTATCAGGCAGCCCTTCAAATGATGGCGAAGTGCCGCCAATATCCTGGGTTCGCTACCGTTTCTTCGGATTACTTTGCGAATACGCCGGTGCTGGGCGTCGGGCTGAATGATCTCCAGTTGCAATCGTATGGATTGAACAACGTGAATGTCGAGCAGCTGTTTAAGAATGCTTATTCGCAGAACTATACCTATCTGATCAAGACGCCGGTCGATCAGTACAAAGTTATCGTTGAGGCCGAGGACACCCAGCGGAGCGATCCCAGTGACATCAATCGTCTTTATTTCAAGCCCTCCGGCACCGGCGGGATCATTCCGAATCAGACCGTAACCAGCCCGCAAGCGTCAGTCGGTCGGTTGGCCGTGAACCATATCAATCAGTTCCCTTCGGTGACCTTGTATTTCAATTTAAAGCCGGGCGCAGCGACGGGCGACGCTACTGCGTTTATCCAAAAGACCGCCGTGGAAGTGCTGCCCCCAACGATTCGCGGCCAGCTTCAAGGCGAGGCGCAGACCTTCAGCGAGACCTTTTCCCAGCTAGGGGTCTTATTGTTTGTGGCCGTGTTTATCATGTATGTCATCCTGGGAATCCTTTATGAGAGCTGGTTTCATCCGATTACCGTGTTGTCCTCTTTGCCGGTGGCCGCAGTCGGTGGTCTCTTCACATTGCTTGTCTTTCACTCCGACCTCTCGCTGTATTCCTATATCGGCATGTTCATGTTGATCGGTATTGTGAAAAAGAATGGTATCATGATGGTCGACTTTGCGGTTGAGCAACGCAGAGCTGGTAAAACCGCAGTCGAGGCGGTTCATGAGGCCAGCGTCGAGCGATTTCGTCCCATCATTATGACCACTCTGGCTGCCCTAATGGGGGCCATTCCAATCGCGGTCGGCTTCGGCGCCGATGCTGAAAGTCGGCGGCCGCTTGGCCTCATTTTGGTTGGCGGCCTGATCGTCTCGCAACTAATCACCCTCTATGTTACCCCAGCGTTGTACCTGTATCTCGAAGAGATCCAGGACTGGACTGCCAAGCTCTATGCAAAAATTCGCCCCAGACATGAGGTGGAACCTCAGGGTGTTCACGGTTAGCAATTTTACAGTTGGCATTCAGCAGCTCACCGCTGCTACGTATAAGTCCATGAGTCCTGTGGGTCCCATTCGTAGCAGCCCCTGGATCGTCTCGACCGCAAACCGCTAGCCGTGAACTCGACCATCTATCTGATTCGGCACGGCGAGACCGAGTGGGCAAAGAATGGCCGCCATACTGGGCGCACGGATATTCCTCTGACAGACACCGGACGCGAGCAGGCTGGATTCCTTTTACCGATTTTCGATGAGGTCAAATTTACGCGTATCCTTAGCAGTCCGCTCCAACGCGCGCTGGAAACGGCAAAGCTCGCTGGGCTTAGCTCGAGGGTGGAACCGGATAAAGAACTGCTGGAATGGGACTACGGCGATTACGAAGGCCTGACCACACAACAAATTCGAGATCGGGTGCCCGGTTGGAGCATTTGGACACACCCTTGTCCTAACGGAGAAACGATCGACCAGATATCTCAGCGGGCCGACCGGGTTGTGGTCACGCTTCGGTCGATTGCAGGTAATGCGGCGATTTTCTCCCACGGCCACTTTCTTAGGGTATTGGTATCCCGCTGGATTGGTCTTTCTCCAGATCATGGCAGTCGTTTTCTGCTCGGCACTAGCACTCTTTCAATCTTGGGGTACGAGAACGAACTTCCGGTGATCAAGACTTGGAATGGCCCGTTGATCACCGCCGCTTGTGCTATCCCGTGGAAACGGCCAAGCGTACCTTAGCGTCCTATCCCACGAATACTAGGGTCTTCGTTGCGATCAAAATGGGCGATCGCTCCTGCAGCCGCCGGATGAAAGACATCGCATGAGAGGTTTCCGTTGCCGGAGCCGGTCAATATAATAGCTGCTATCGACGAGAACGGGTCTTGCCGCCATAAGTTGCCATATTTTAGCAATCCCCTTACAAGCTGTCTCAGCGCGGTTTGGTGCCCTCGCCCCTGCGTTGTATCTTCGCTTCATGAGACCATTGGCGGAACAGACGATTCTTATTACAGGCGCTACCAGTGGATTGGGATTAGCTCTGGCCCAGGCTTTGGCGGAAAGAGGAGCGACGGTGCTCCTTCACGGACGAGATAACCAACGCGGAAGGGCGATCCTCGATGAAATCAGCCAGGAAACCGGGAACGGAAAGTTGCAGTTCTATTGTGCGGATCTTGCCTCGCTAAAACAGACCGCTGAGCTCGGTCGACGGGTAGCTGCCGAACAACAACGTCTTGATGTGCTCGTCAACAATGCTGCCGTCGGCTTTGGCAAAGACTCTTCCAAAAGAGAGGTGAGTGAGGATGGCTATGAACTCCGTTTTGCAGTCAATTATTTGGCCTCGCATCTCTTAGCTCAAGGACTGCTTCCTAAGCTCAAAGCTTCTGCACCCGCGCGGATTGTGAACGTTGCTTCCGTGGGGCAAGCGCCCTTGAACTTCGACGATATTATGTCGGAACGCGGTTACTCGGGAGTCACCGCCTATCGGCAGAGCAAGTTGGCGTTGGTGGCGTGGACATTTGATCTTGCTGCCCAATTGGCGAATACCGGTGTGACCGTTAATACTCTTCACCCGGCATCCCTGATGCCTACGAAGCTGGTTTTAGAAGCCGGCTGGAGTGTAATGAGCACCGTGGAAGAGGGACTGGAGGCAACGATTCGGCTCGTCGTGGACCCCGCCTTAGATGGTGTCACCGGCAAATACTTTGATGGACTACGAGAAGCGAAAGCGAATGCTCAAGCATACGACTCAGAAGTCAGGCGTGAACTAGCCGAGGTTACGGAGGCACTCATTACCGCGGTGATTTAAAGACCGCGAAGCGGCTTCTGTGCTGGTCGCTAAAACAGCGGTCTGACACTTGTAACCGACGATCCTGTCGCCTTACATAAAGGCTTATTTTACGGATGCCGTGAGCCCCGATGCCGAACATGGAATACCTGATCAGTGAGGACGCCACTAAACTTGACCTCGACCTCATACACAAATTTCTTTCGGAGGACAGCTATTGGGCGCGCGGCATCCCGCGAGAGGTCGTAGCGCGTTCAATTGCGAATTCGCTCTGTTTCGGTGTATACGCCTTAGGAAATGCCAATCCGGATTCAGATTGGCGTCAAGTCGGCTTTGCCAGGGTGTCAACGGACCGCGCCACCTTTGCTTACCTGGCGGACGTTTTTATCCTCCCAGAACACCGCGGCCAAGGACTGTCGAAACGCTTGATGGAAGCGGTACTAGCCCATCCGGATCTGCAAGGTTTACGTCGCTGGATGCTTGCCACTGCGGACGCGCACGAGCTTTACCGCAGGTTTGGTTTCGCGGAGTTGTCCCAACCTGATCGCTTTATGCAGCGTCACGACCCAAATGTCTACACGATCAATGGGGCCGCCTGACCAGCTGCAGGAAAGGGGAGTGCGGTGTAGCCGAACCTCTTGCCGCCCAAGCCGGCATCGCTCAAAAATGCCTCACGCATTTCTGGCCGATGCAGGCTCAAAAAGGGATATCGTCCGGCTCGGTGTCGAGGTCCGGGTCGCGCGGAGGATTCGGCCTTGGCGCTGGCGCAGGACCTGAACGGCGAGCCGCTGGCGCACCGCCTGTCCCGCCGGATTCACCTTCACCTCGAGCCCCAAGCATCTGCAGGTTTTCGCCTACCACTCGCAATCGTGACCGTTTCTGACCGGTCTGCTTATCATCCCAAGAATCGAGTTGCAGACGTCCCTCGATGAACACTGAACGCCCTTTTTTCAAATATTGTTCGGCGATCTCAGCTAGGCGGCTCCAGAGCGTGACATCGACGAAAGTAACCTCTTCTCGTTTTTCGCCGTCTTCCCCGCTGAATATCCGGTTTACCGCTATGCCGATCTCGGCAACCGCTGTCCCTTTCGGTGTATACCGGATCTCTGGGTCCCGGGTCAGATTACCGATTAATAGAACGCGGTTGAGGTTCGCCATAAGAGTAATCCTATTGAGTAATCCTATTCTTTGCGTGCCGGTTTCGAGTTGTTCACCGGCAATTGCTGATAGTGCTGCAAAAAGACCAAGGGATCGAGCTTGAATTTGCCCCGGAGTTTCGCGATCAGGCCAGGATCAGCTTCAAAAACGAAATTAACATAGTAGGCAGACTCCACGTTACGTGGCGCATACGCGAGTTGCCGTTTATCCATCTTTTGGACCTGCTCGATGGTGGCCCCTTCTTTGGTAAACTCGGTCTCGAGACGCTCAACAATCTCTTTCACACTATCTTCCTGGCCCCTGGTATCCAAGGCCATTAAACACTCATAACGGTTTTTCATAATGTAGGCAATATTATTCTGCACGATTGAATATATTCATCGCTGTTTCCAGTCCAGCGTCCACTACCTTGTGGATCGCTTCTGTTGCTCTTTCTATAGACCGGCTTATTACCGCCAATTCTGCTTTCGAGAAAGGGCCTAGAACATGATTAACTAAATCGGCGCTATCCGCCGCAGCGCCGACACCCACGCGCAAGCGCGGTACTTCCACTCCCAAATGAGCGATGATTGATCCGAGACCATTATGACCGCCGTCGCTCCCTGACGAACGTAGCCGCAACCTGCCCAGCGGCAAAGCCACATCATCAACGACCACAAGCAGTTCGGTGGGTTCGATTCGGAAATACCGGAGTACGCTGGCTACAGAATCGCCACTGCGATTCATGTAAGTCATCGGCTTGACCAGGATTATCTCATTCCAGCGCGCCCAGAGACAATCCCACTTGGATGCGGCTGCGAAGGCCAGCCCTTCCTGTTGGGCTAGCCGATCAAGGACCATGAAACCAACGTTGTGGCGCGTCGTGTTGTACTCTGGCCCGGGATTACCGAGACCGGCTAGCAGCCGCAAATGCGCCATTGCGGAAACAAATTAAGACTCCGCTGGCGCGGCGCCTTCCTCGGGCTTCTTGGCCGAGATGACTTCTGGCGCCACTGGTGCGGCTAGAGTATCTGTCGGTTCTTCCTCAACTCGGGCTTCGCTGACCGCTACCACCGTCAAATCACCGTCGGTGACTGCTTCGACTCCGGCTGGGAGCTGAAGGTCTTTTACGTGGATCGACTGGTTGAGATTCAGGCCGCTTACATCTACTTGGATTCGTTCTGGCAAATCTCCAGGTAAACATTCGACCTCCAGGTCGCGCAAGATATGCTCCAGCAATCCGCCGCCGGTTTTAACGCCAACCGGCTCACCGACCGTTTCGATCGGTACTTCAGCGGTGATTTTCTCCGTAGCGGAAACGGCGTGGAAATCGACGTGTAAGATCTGGCGCTGTATCGGATGGTGTTGCACCTCCTGAATCATTGCCAACGAGTTACGCTTATCGTCACCGTCGACGATCTCCAGCTCGAGCAAGATGTTCTCACTGGAGGCATGCGCCAGTACCGTGGAGAGCTGACGACCGTTGACCTCGAGATTGATCGGCTCTTGTCCCACTCCGTAGATAACGCCAGGAATCAATCCTTGTTTACGAACCTTCTTTATTGCGTTGCGGCCTACTTCTGCCCGCTTCTGCACCGTCAATTTAGCTTGTTGCGCCATAGATGTAACCTCACTGTTCCGCATGGACGTCGAAGAGTGAACTCACCGACTCATTAGAATAAATTCGTTGGATACCTTGTCCTAAAAGCTCTGCGATCGATAACACCGTGATCCGGCATTCCGGGTGTAATCGGACAGGTGTGCTGTCAGTCGTGATCAATTCCAAAATGGTGGATTTCCGCAATCGCTCATGGGCGATATCGGTAAAAACCGCATGCGAAACCCCGGCATAAATCTCTTGAGCGCCCTGTTTCTTTAGGAGGGCTGCTGCGCTGGTCAACGTTCCCGCTGTTTCCGTCAGGTCGTCTACCATTAGAACATTCTTGCCGTCCACATCCCCGATCACGTGAAGCGCTTCGGTCTCGGTCGGGCTAGTGCGTCTTTTGCCGACAATGGCGAGGGTCGCTCCCAACGCTTCTGCGTAAGCCGAGGCCAGCTTTAGGCCACCTACGTCAGGGGAAACGATTACCAGGTTATCTAGCTTCTTCTGCCGGATATACCGGATAAGGACCGGCGCTGCATACAGATGGTCGACTGGGATATCGAAGAAGCCTTGGATCTGCTGTGCGTGCAGATCGAGCGTCAGAACCCGGTGCGCGCCGGCAGCGACCAGCAGGTTGGCTACCAGTTTAGCCGTGATCGGAACCCGGGGTTGATCCTTTCGGTCCTGACGAGCGTAACCGAAATACGGAATAACCGCGGTAATACGATACGCGCTGGCCCGGCGAGCCGCGTCAATCATGATGAGCAGCTCCATCAAATTTTGATTCGTGGGGGGGCAGGTAGGCTGGACAATAAAGACGTCGCGGCCGCGAATATTCTCGTTGATTTTGACTCGGCTTTCACCGTCCGGAAACGAGCTGACGGTAGCGTCCCCCAGGGAGGCACCCATAGATTTTGCGATCTTCTGGGCGAGCTCGGGATGAGCCGAGCCGGAGAAAATCTTCACTTCGCGGTTAAAAGGAGTCATAGTCCAGGCGACGGGAACGTCGACACTAATGCGAAACCCGTCATTTGCAAGAACAGTTCACACCACTCAGCTAGCGGGCGCGAGCGTCAAGGGTCCCATAAGTCGCATTGGTATCGTTCTGGAGAGGCTACCAGCCGGCCGAGTACCTCAGAACGCCTCCCAAATCGAGAACCGTGAATGAAACCCTCATCCGAGCAGCTGTGCCAGCTCTTCGCGGAATGACTCGTCATCCCGGACCGAATACCCGGTATTCGTTTTCACCTTCAATTCCTGGCCGTCCGGAGCTCGAAACCGCAGAAATAGAGCTTGTGACCCGGGATGCTTCATAACTAACTCTCTCAAAGCAAACAGCTTATCTTCGTTGGTTCGCTCGAGAGCAATATCAATCGTGAGAGCACCGGCTTTCTTCCCTTTCGCCACCGGACCGATCTCAGAAGCGATCAGACGCACGGTATCATCGCGCCGTTCCAATTTCGCGGAAACTGCAACGATCTTGCCCGCTTCGAGCTCTTTCCCGAACCTGGCGAATACATCCGCCCAGACCAAAACTTCGCTGGTCCCGGTAAAATCCTCGAGCGTCATCACCGCGAACGGCTTGCCATCTTTGCGAGTGAACTTCTTTTCCAAGCTTGCGATGGTTCCGGCGACTTTGACCTGTTCTCTGTCCTCTAAGTTCGCCAAGTTCGTAATGGCGGTGTATTTGCCACCTTCGAGTAGATCGCGGTAAGCATCCAGGGGATGGCCCGTCACATAAAACCCCAGCAGTTCTTTTTCATAGGCGAGCTTTTCGCTAATGCTCCATGGGGTGAATTCCGTGCTCCGCCCATTCCTTTTCCCGGCAGCAGGGGCAAGCTCAAGATCGCCAAAGAGCGACACTTGACCGGTTAAACGGTCTTTCTGTAAAGCGGCTCCGGCAGCCAGTGCCTGATCGATCTGAGCGAACAGATGCGCCCGATCCTGTCCCGTGAAATCAAAGGCGCCCGCCCTGATCAAGCTTTCCAGGCTTTTCCGATTAACCGACCGCGAATCGAGACGCCCGCAATAGTCATCCAACGATTTAAACGCCCCGGCGTTCTCTCGTTCCTTGATGGCCGAAGCCATTGAGGCTTCACCAATATTCTTAATCGCGGAAAGCCCGTAACGAATCCCCTGCCCACGTTCCGTCGTTTCGGGGACAAATTTGAGGCCGCTTCGATTGATGTCGGGCGGCAAGATCGTCATTCCCATCCGCTGGCATTCTGCAACGAACACCGAAATCTTATCGGTATTGTTCACTTCGTTGCTAAGTAAGCCGGCCATAAACTCGACCGGATAATTCGCCTTCAGATAAGCGGTCTGGTAGCTGATCAAGCCGTAGGCAGCACTGTGGCTCTTATTAAATCCGTAGCCGGCGAACTTCTCCAATAGGTCGAAGATTGCGTTCGCTTTCTTTTCGTCGATGTCGTTTACCCGTTTGCATCCGGCGATAAAATTTCCCCGCTCCTTGGCCATCTTCTCCTTATCCTTTTTGCCCATGGCGCGGCGGAGCAGGTCGGCTTGACCCAGCGTGTAACCAGCGAGCACGTTGGCCGCTCGTTGCACCTGCTCCTGATAAATCATGACCCCGTAGGTGTCCGCACAGACCTCTTTCAAGAGCGGGTGCTCGTATTTGATCTTGGTTAACCCTTTCTTCCGTTTGATATAGTCAGGGATAAGTTCCATCGGGCCCGGCCGATAAAGCGCGATCAACGCAATGATATCGTCGATGGCATTCACATCGAACTGTTTACACAGGTTGGTCATGCCACCCGATTCCAACTGAAAGACCCCAATGGTTTCTCCTCGGTTCAGGAGATCAAACGTGGCGCGGTCCTCTAACGGAATGTTTTCAAGAGAGAATTGTGGCTCGTGTTGCCGGATCAATATGGCGGCATCGTCGAGGACGGTGAGGGTTTTCAACCCGAGGAAATCCATTTTCAGCATCCCCAGGTCGGTGAGGGGACCCATGGCGTACTGGGTCACTACCTCGTCGTCGCTTCCGCGGCAGAGAGGGATGTATTCATCCAGTGGTTTATCACCGATCACAACGCCCGCGGCATGGATCCCGGTATTACGGGTTAACCCTTCCAAAAGAGTGGCTAGTCCCCACAATTGCTGGGTCGCTTCCTCGGTGTCGACGGCCTGCTTGAGCTCCGGGTTTTTCTCGTAAGCCGACGAGAGCGTGATACCCAGCTCATTTGGGATCATTTTGGCGATGCGATCCGCATCGCCGTAACTGAGCCCGAGGACACGGCCTACATCGCGAACCACGCTCTTCGCACCTAATGTGCCGAACGTGATGATTTGGGAGACCGCCCGGTCCCCGTACTTCTGGCGCACGTACTCGATCACTTCACCGCGCCGGTTCTGGCAAAAATCAACGTCGATATCCGGTGGACTGACCCGCTCCGGATTCAAAAACCGCTCGAAGATCAGGCCGAACCGAAGGGGATCGAGATCGGTGATTGCCAGCACATAGGCGATCAACGAACCCGCCGCCGAACCGCGCCCAGGGCCGACGGGAATGCCGTGCGACTTAGCAAAGTGAATGAAATCCCAAACGATCAAGAAGTAGCTGGTAAATCCGGTCTTCTCGATGACCGAAAGCTCGTAGTCTAATCGGTTACGCAGCTCTTTGTCCGATTCGGCGCGCTCGCCGAATCGCCGGCCTAAACCTTCGTAACAAAGTTCCCGGAGATAATTTTCTCTGGTTTTGCCGGTGGGCGGTTCATAAGCCGGATATTTCGAGACGCCGAACTCCAGCTTGAGATCGCACATTTCCGCGATCTTAAGTGTGTTTTTAAGGGCTTCCGGACAATCGGCGAATAATGCCGCCATCTCGGTGGGCGACTTGAAATAGACCTCGGTCGGATATCGCATCCGGCGCTCGTCGTGGACCATTGCGCTGGTGCCGATACAGATCATGACGTCGTGAGCTTCATGATGAGATCGTTCTAAGAAATGCGCATCGTTGGTTGCCACCAACGGCAGATTCAGCTTTGCTGCGATCTTCTTCAGGTGACTATTGACCAAGTGTTGTTGCTCCAACCCATGGTCTTGCATCTCCAGGAAGAAATTACCTGGGCCAAAAATATCCCGAAAGATGCCGGCTGTTTCTTCCGCCTTTTTTAGGTCGCCATTTTGAATAGCGACACTGATTTCGCCTTTCAGACAGGAGCTTAGACCAATCAACCCTTCGCTGTGTGCAGCCAGTAACTCCTTATCAATTCGTGGCTTGTAATGGAACCCAGTGAGATAGGCCTCCGACACCAGTTTCACCAAGTTGCTGTACCCGGTGAAATCCTTCGCTAACAAATTGAAATGGAAAGAAGCATCTCTGGCGGAGCTGGCACTTTTGTCCGTCCTCTTGCCCGGAGCCATGTAAACTTCGCAACCGACTAGCGGCTTAATCCCGGCCTTCAACGCAGCCTGATAAAACTCGATCACCCCATACATGTTGCCATGGTCGGAAATCGCAACCGCCGGCATGCCATACTCGACCGTTTTTTTCATCAGGTCGGGGATCCGGATCGCGCCGTCCAGAAGAGAGTATTCAGTGTGCAGGTGGAGATGAACAAACGAGTCAGCCATGTAAGAGAGAAATTTAGTTCGGCTAGGGGTCGACCACAAGCGGGTGGGGGTGAAAAGTGAGGACTGATTGGTGAGAGGTGAGAGGCCTGCCATGAGCAAGCCTAAGGCGCGTCGAATAGTGATCGGCAGGGCTCACGCCCTGTGGAGCGGTGCCTCGCTTGCGGGGCCGATAGGAGTCGACACCGTGGGCCCTTGTCCCGAAGGGGCTTAAGGGCTAAGCCTGGGGTTTCAACCCCAGGTAGTGAGCCAAAAAAGGTTCGCCCTGAAGGGGCGGAAGATTCGCGAGACGTATAACTTGAAGTTCGATAATCCCGCTAGCGCCCGTTCTTCTCCAGCCACCGATCCAACCTGCTCAACATACCCGTCACGTGCTCGATGATCGGAGACGAAAGACTGCCAGCTAACGCGCAAAGCCGTGGAACATCTTCCAGCGCTCCCTCCGGCAATTCCGGCAAGCCTTGCATATACATCACAAGCCGCTTCTCACCCGGGTGATACTGCCGGTTCACGGCGAAAAGAATATCGGTATAGCTCGAAATCCAGACTGCTGCTCGATGGTTAAGACTGATCAGATCTTCACGCGCAATCGCGGCCTTCATCTGTGCCAGGTAACAGGACTGCATCCCGCCGCCGAGCACCGGCCGGTTTTTCACGACAATCGATCGGGTCAATGATTCCGGAAACGGCCGACGCAGCTGCTCTTGCACGGTACCTAACCACTGTCGCGGATCATGTAGAATAAATCCGTTGGCAACGCTGAAACAATAAGCGGTGCTGTAACCTAAGTCCGCAGAATAGCGTTCCAGCCGGGCAGCAATTTCGCCAAGCACGAAGTCGCAAGAGCGATACATCGCGTTGAACCGTCGGCCCTCCCGATCGATCCATTCGTCCTCTAGTTCCCAGAACGTGTTGTTTAGCTGGGAATGCTGTGAACGTTCTAAGATGACCGATCTTCGACTCTCTAGAGAGACCGGAGCGTGGGTATAAACGTAGAAATCAAAATCCGAATGAGCGTCGGCGACCCCCATCGCTGCTGAGCCGCACCAAGCTACCGCCTCAACACCTGGGATAGAGCCGAGTGCGATTCCAGTCACTCGCAGAAAGTCGGGTATTGTCGTTACCGGGTCTCCTAAGCCCAGTTGCTTTGAGGCAATATTCTCTTCGCGTCCATTCGTGTCCATTCGCGGTTCTTCCGTGGTTTGATTTTTGAACGGAACTATGGCTTAGTCGCAGTTCGTTTCCAAGAGGCCGGGGTGGCGAAATTGGCAGACGCGCCAGACTTAGGATCTGGTGGAGCAATCCTTAGGGGTTCGAGTCCCCTCTCCGGCATTTTAGAATTCGCCTCGTAATCGATCTCGTCCTCGAAGGTTTGCCGCCTGCCTCAAATCGCCGCCCATACCCGATGGACATCGTCGTGATCTTCGAGCGCTTGTAAGAACTCGCCTACATCCACGCGCTCTTGTTCGGCCAGCTCCACCTTTTTCTTGGCGAGATAACCGGTCTCGCTCGTTACGACGGTCCAGCCGTTCTGGCTTAACCATTGAGATGCGGTATGCGTCCCAGACCGCTCGGTTATGAACCGCGCGCCGGTGCTTCCCTCAGGGATACTGTCATTGTCTTCCGGCAACAACGGTTCCACCTCATTTGCTCCGGCCTCGATCGCCGCCGCTTCTATATCAGCACCGGATTCGGGCCGATAGGCCTCCACGAGGCCCACGTGATCAAAGAGGAATTTATTGCTGCCTGGGGCCCCGAGTTGGCCGGATTTGAATAACATACGGATCTCTGGTGCCGTCCGATTTTGGTTATCGGTGAGAACCTCAACAATGACTGGTACCTTATGGGGCGCATAGCCTTCGAATACAACGCTGGCCAAAGACAGTTTTTCGCTGCCAATGCCCGCGCCTTTCTTGATGGCTCGTTCAATCACATCGCGGCTCACACTCACTTTGCGAGCCTTCTCAACCGCCGCTCCTAATCGCGCATTGTTCTCTGGTTCCGCTCCGCCGAGCTTCGCGGCGACCATGATTTCTTTGACCAATTTCCCGACCGCTTGCCCTTTTTTTAGATGAGCAACTTCACGTTTGGCTTGTAACCACTGGCGTCCCATAAGACGGAGCTAATCTGCTCGGAATCCAGAATGGTTCAAACCATCGCACCGCGGCGCTTGGTTTTAGGTAAAGCCCCCGGCCGCCAATATCGATGATCGCCGAGCGGAAAAATAGAAAATCCATTCCGATAAAACCGGCGAACCGGTGTGAGTACCCGGCATTTTCATTGAGGTTTAGAGTTGTGGCGCCGAGACGCGCGCCACTCGCATCGTAATTGCCCAATTTGAAGTTGGTTGCCGTCCCGTAAGTGTACCGCGCGTCTTTCCCAAAGTCATGGAATGGACCGACGATTTTCGCGTTTGTACTGAAGAAAGGAAGGTTTACTTCGTTACGAATCGAGTTGTCGAGCATGGTGGAGTATGCGCCCGTATCTAGGAAAAAACTGAATTCCTTGCCGCCGAGGGTTCCCGTCACTTCAAGCCGGTTCTTACTTGTAACGTTCATTGGTACGTACGTAAAACCCATTGCTTCGTACTTCTGTCGAGACATCCCCATGTTTCCGGATGGAGACAAGAAGATCTGTTGTGTCCGGCAGTTAATAAGCCCTCCGTATTTAGCCAGAAGATTGATTCCAATCACTCCTCCTTTGTCGAACGATCCGCCCTCGTTCCTTAGCTCGACAGTTTTGAGCTCTCCGATCGATCTTACGACGCACGCTATTCCGCTGCACTGAAACGTTCCCAGTTGGAAATTGTTAACCATGGTCACGGGAAAACTTCCCACCTTGTTATCGGCCTGAAGTCCCAACTTCGACGAGAATGAGGAATCGATAAGACAAATTGTAGAACCGGTGTCAACGATCCACCACGTAGTCTTTGACCCGTTGACTGATACTGGCACCGTTAGCGCAAGTGAGGTCCCAACCTTTCGAGGTATGAGACTTCCTGTCTGCGAAACTTCCTTGATCCCCTCTGCCAACCTTCCTTGAACCACACCAAAATTCTGTTGGGCAACACCTGACTGCGCGCCCCCAACTAGCAACCAAAAACACAAGAAAGCCGAAAACCGGCAAGGTGACATGTGAGTGCTTATAACAATCTTGGTGTGCGCAGTGGCAAGACAAATCCGCTCAGTTCGTTAGTCCACTCGATCTTAACCAAAACGCTGAACACTTTTTTGCCCCTCTCGTACACCAATTTCGCATTTAGCCCGTGACCACTCAGTCCCATAGGGCGAAGCTAATCCACGCTGAATAATGCAGTTAAAAGCACTGGCTCGAACATTGCCATCCCTAAAACCCAAAGGACTATTAAGCCGCGACCCGATATGTGAGTGTTTATAACAATTTCGGTGTCCGCAGAGGCAAGACAAGATCGCGCAGCCGGGTAGTCCATTAGATCCCACTCATAGGC
>JAFAZK010000055.1 GCA_019239825.1 Verrucomicrobiota bacterium
CAGGGCGATTGATGGGTCACGCGCTTGATGTAGTTACGCCTTAACGCCCGCCGAGCCGCGGGTCTATGATGCGCCACCTCTTGAAGCTCGGTCATTCGTAGATTTGCTCAGACCATTATGAGGTTTGAGGGCGATAAAGCACCGTAGACCACGGCTCGGCGGTCTCTTAGGCCTAGTGACAAATAGTTAGCGGCAGATGCGTTTTTCTCCGCTGATAACTGAGAGACGTGCAGGAGCCTCGCCCCACCAATCTGGTGTTGGTCCCTACCGAAGCTTACTCGTCTACCGTCACCGCGACCGCCTCGCGCGTGGCGGCCTTTCGATATTCGCGATTCAGTCGCGAAATAAAGGTTCGATTGATCTCCGCCGGACACACCGCCTCGCATTCGTAATGGTTCGTGCAGTTGCCGAAGCCGAGCTCGTCCATTGCCCGCACCATGTTGCGAGCACGGCTCTTTCGCTCGGGCTGTCCCTGCGGCAACAATCCCAGGTGAGAAACTTTGGCAGCAACGAAAAGCATGGCCGAAGAGTTCGGGCAGGCGGCGACACAAGCTCCGCAGCCGATGCATGCGGCTGCTTCCATCGCCAAATCTGCGATCGGCTTGCCAACCGGTACTGAGTTCGCTTCGGGTGCGGATCCGGTTCGCGCCGTGATGTACCCACCTGATTGGATGATCCGATCGAATGCGCTCCGGTCCACCACGAGGTCTTTCACGATCGCAAAAGGAGCTGCCCGAAACGGTTCGATCCAAATGGTGTCGCCGTCCTGAAAACGGCGCATATAAAGCTGGCACGTGGTCTTTGCTTTGCCTGGTCCGTGCGGAATTCCATTGATCACGAGCGAGCACATCCCGCAGATCCCTTCGCGACAATCTGAGTCAAAAGCAACCGGATCCTCGTTACCTTCAATCAATCCTTCGTTAACGATATCGAGCATCTCGAGGAAAGATGCTTCGGCCGGGATGTTGTTAGCGGCGTAATCGCGAAATCCACCGTCAGTATTGCGGTTCGGTTGTCGCCAGACTTTGAGCTTGAAATTCATTTTAGGCCTGCGCTCTCTAAGAGAAAATTTTTTCGTTCCTGGCGTTCACGCTCATTCTCGGGCGTTTCCGGCGTTCTCATTTGTAACTCCGGGTGGCTAGCTTGACGTTCTCGAAAACCAACGGCTCCACATTGCGAACCGGTTTCGAGTCCGTCCCTGTATATTGCCAAGCCGCGACGTGACAGAATTCTTGATCGTTGCGGACCGCTTCACCTTCTTTGGTCTGATACTCTTCGCGAAAATGGGCTCCGCAAGATTCCTCGCGTTCCAGTGCGTCCAAACACATCAACTCTCCGAATTCCAGAAAGTCGGCCACTCGGCCCGCCTGTTCGAGCGATTGGTTCAATTCCATATCGCCACCTTGTAGGTTGAGATTCCGCCAGAACTCTTCCCGCAAGCTGGGAATCTTCTGCAGGGCCTCCTGTAGACTTTCTCGGCTTCTGGCCATACCGCATTTCTCCCAAAGCAACAAACCTAGTTCCCGATGAAAGGAGGTAGCGGTCCGTTTTCCTTTAATAGATAAAAGCTTTCGCACCCGGTCCCGGACTTCGTTCTCGGTCGCCTTGAACTCTGGGCGATCAACCGAAACCTTTTTGCCCAACTGTGTGGCTAAATAATTCGCGATTGTGGAAGGAATGACGAAATAGCCGTCTGCCAGGCCCTGCATCAGCGCACTGGCCCCGAGTCGATTCGCACCGTGATCGGAAAAGTTGGCTTCGCCGAGCACATGTAATCCCGGGACGTTGCTCATCAGATTATAATCCACCCATAGGCCGCCCATGGTGTAGTGGACAGCAGGGTAGATGCGCATCGGCTCGTGGTAGGCATCTTCACCGGTGATGTTGTGATAGATATCGAAGAGATTTCCGTACCGTTCCCGGATGGTTTTCTCGCCAAGCCGGCCGATGGCTTCAGCAAAATCTAAATAAACCCCGAGACCACCCGGGCCGACACCTTTGCCTTCATCGCAAACTTCCTTAGCGCTTCGAGACGCGATATCGCGCGGCGCCAAATTTCCAAAGCTCGGATATTTTCGTTCGAGATAATAATCGCGCTCCAGGTTCGGGATCTGGTTCGGCGGCCGGTTATCGCCCTTGTTTTTTGGCACCCATACCCGGCCATCATTCCGGAGCGACTCGGACATCAAGGTCAACTTCGATTGGTAGCTGCCGCCGACTGGGATGCAGGTGGGATGAATCTGGGTATAACAGGGATTGGCAAAAAAGGCGCCTCGTTTGTAGGCGCGATAGGTGGCCGATACGTTGCAACCACGAGCGTTCGTTGAAAGATAGAAAACGTTACCGTAACCGCCGGTCGCCAGCACCACCGTATCCCCGGCGTGTGAGCTAATCTCTCCGCTCAATAAGTCGCGAACTACAATCCCTTTCGCATGACCATCCACCAGGACGATGTCTAGTAGCTCGGTGCGAGGAAACATCTCCACGCCGCCCACTGCGATCTGATGAGCCAGAGCTTGGTAGGCGCCCAGCAGAAGCTGCTGCCCGGTTTGGCCGCGCGCATAAAAAGTCCGGGAAACCTGGGCGCCGCCAAATGACCGGTTCGCCAACAAACCTCCGTATTCTCGCGCAAAAGGGACTCCCTGCGCTACGCACTGGTCGATGATACTGACACTGGCCTCGGCCAGCCGGTAGACGTTCGCTTCTCGCGAGCGAAAATCCCCGCCCTTGATCGTGTCGTAAAACAGGCGGTAGATGCTGTCGCCATCGTTTTGATAGTTCTTGGCTGCGTTGATGCCTCCCTGAGCGGCGATGCTGTGCGCTCTCCGCGGCGAGTCTTGAAAACAGAAGCATTTTACCCCGTAGCCAAGCTCTGCCAAGCTGGCAGCCGCCGAAGCACCCGCCAGGCCGCTGCCCACTACGATGATATCAAACTTCCGCTTATTGTTCGGATTGACTAACTTCGATTCGGCCCGGTGTTTGGTCCATTTCTCTTCCAGGGCCCCGGCGGGAACTCTTGCATCCAATTGCGTATTCATCGCATCCGCTATTTGATTAAGCCCAGCAGAATTGTAACCGGTATAGAAACATACCCGGCAAAAATAAGCCACGAAAGCCAACGGCCTCCATTCGAGATAAATCTGCCGATCTTACGATTGTTAATGCCCAAAGTTTGAGTCACGCTCTCGAATCCATGGCTCAAGTGAGTCGCCAAAAAAAAGATGGCCGCGGCGTAGAACACGGCAATCAGCGGCTGGCGAAAGCCGAGGATGACCATGTGATACACGTCGTGCCGGCCCAGCGCGTCATGCAGATTCCGGTACTCCGGGTTTGTCCACATGAGTGTAAATTGCAGCAGGTGATACACGACAAAACAAATCACCAATAAGCCGGTATAGATCATTGTCCGCGAGGCGAGGGTAGACGCCTGGTGTGCGGATTTTGCGTATTTCTTGGGCTTGGCCGCCCGGTTTTCCATCGCGAGTTGAATCGTTGCCACGATGTGAACCACCACCGCCAAAAGCAGAATGATTCGCTCTGCCCAGAGAATTGGGCCCAGCTGTTGGAGCAGGTTCGCGTAGGCGTTTAAATGGTCCTGCCCAAGATAAATCTCCAAATTTCCTAGAAGGTGCCCAACGATGAAGAAGATCAGGAAAAGCCCGCTGAGCGCGACGACGATTTTCTTACCGATGGACGACTGATAAAAGGCGATAAACGGATTCGCTGAGAACCGTTTGACCGGAGTAGGGGGGGCGGTCGCCAGTGCCATATTTTTGTATATTATTAGAAAATCTAATAGTGTCCAGTATGCATCGCTCAAAAAAATACAGCTGCACTTTTTTTGAGCGATCTATACCCCACCCACGTTCGCCCCTTTTAGCTTTCACCTCCAACTTCTGACACCTTGGCCAATCTGGAGCGTTCTGCTATTATCATGCGCGTGTCGTCGGTGAGAGTTTTTTTCTTTTGTGGTTTGATGTGTTGGATCCTCTGTTCGTGTACGCCGCAGGATGAAGATCATCGCATCGTGGTGAGCGTAGCGGATCAGGCCATGGATCTTTACTACCGGGACCAATTCATTGCTCGTTATCCGGTCTCAACGTCCCAGTTCGGAGTAGGGGATCATCCCGGGACGTGCGCAACGCCGCTCGGACATTTAAGAATCGCTCAGAAGATTGGTGATGGTGCTCCGTCCGGCATGGTGTTTAAAGATCGCAGGCCAACGGGCGAAATTTTGGTCCCTAACGCGCGTGGACGCGATCCGATCGTAACCCGCATCCTGTGGCTCAAAGGGCTAGAACCCCAGAACCATAATGCTTACGGACGCTACATCTACATTCATGGGACACCGGTCGAGAACCAGATCGGAAAGCCGGCCAGCTACGGCTGTATCCGGATGCGATCCCAAGACATACTGCGAGTCTTTCCCACCGTTGGGATCGGTACCCGGGTTGATATTGTTGAAGGTCGCTTACCAGTCGAAACCCAAGCCATTGCTCAGGCGGCCGCTCCCGGCTCTGCAGTGTCATCCGTTAGGCGCTGAATTTGGTGGACGCCAAGGTGTTGTTTTTAGGACGGAGCCTGGAGGGGAGCCGCTTTGGGTGCCCTGGAAAGCCCGCTGGATACTTGCCTCGGCGCGTGCCTGACCACAAATCTTCCTCGGCAGGCGGCTCCCGCGAACGTTTCTACGGGTGATAGGACTGTCGGTGCGGTATTCCCATGAGTGATCTCCGGACACAACATCAACAAAACATCGCCTGCGGTAATTCGTGGGAGCCGCCTGTTTAACACCCTGTTCGGCCTTCCTCGCACCAGCAAGAATATCGCGAGACCTTAAAGCACGTTCCAAAGCGGCTCCCCTCCAGGCTCCGTCTTGAAAGCAACACCATGGTCCCCACCAAGTGGGCCACATCATTCTGCCAGCGCCAATTCCTTACACCGGCCCAGATCGAGTTTGCCGGAGCCCAGCACTGGAATCTGTTCGACGGGTTTTATCTTCTTCGGAATCCACAAGCTCGGTAACCCGGCGGCCAAAAGTTTCTCCCGAAGAATCTCCGGTTTGACCTCTCTCGCGGCCAAAAGAACTAAAGCTTCGCCTTTCGCTTCGTCGGGAATACCAACGACGGCCACAGCGCGTTCTTCCTCGGATTCGAAGTTAAACTGTTTGTTGATCGCTGCCTCGAGGGTTTCATGCGGAACCATCTCACCACCGATTTTAGAGAAACGTGAAAGCCGCCCCTCGATGTACAGAAATCCATCTTCATCGATCCGCGCTAAATCACCGGTTTTAAACCAGCCTTCTTCAAGTACCTCAGCCGTCAGCTGCGGTTGGTTCAGATAACCCTCGAAAATATTTGGGCCTTTGAGCCAGAGCATGCCGAGCTCCGTACTGGGCAAAAGTGCGTCTGTCTCCGCGTCTCGAATCCGAGCAGCTTGACCCGGTAGGAGTTTGCCAACCGATCCCGGACGCGAGGCGGGTTGAATCGTATCGTCCGGATGGCTCGGCAACGGATCCGGAAGATTTACACTGACCACCGGTGCGGTCTCCGTCAGGCCGTAACCTTCGTATACGGGTAAGCCGAAACGCGCCTCAAAAGTCTCCGCGAGCTCACGAGGCAACTTCTCGGCTCCCACAATCAAGATCTTGAGACTCTTGAACTGCTCGGGTTGAGTTCGGCGAAGATAACCCCGCAGAAAAGTTGGCGTTGTGATTAGCAAGGTGATCTGGTGTTTTTCTACGAGCTCCGCGTTCTTCACCACGTCCACCGGTGTCGGATAAGTCACCATCCTGACTCCCTCTGTAATCGGGTACCAAAGTGTCACCGTGCACCCGAAACAATGGAAGAAAGGCAGCGAAGCCATGATGGCGTCGTCCTTAGTTTGGTTCAGGTACCCGCTGAACTGAGCAATGTTTCCGAGAATGCTGCGATGGGTAAGAATGACTCCTTTAGGCTCGCCGGACGATCCGCTGGTGAATAGCAGGACGGCTTCACGTTGGTCCCCCACACTAGGTAGACCAAGGATGGAACCCAGCAGCCAGGAAGGGGTCAGCATGGCCACGATTCGCCAGAGAACAATCCGCGGCTTAAGCTCCGGCATCATTTCTTCGAGGCGATACACATTTTTTGGCCACGGGAAATCCATCAACCGCTTCATGACCGGTTTAGCGGAGATAGCGTGCGCAATCTCCCCGTTTCGGATGGCCGACTCCAAGGCCGCCCGTCCAGCGGTAAAGTTGAGATTGACCGGCGTTTTATTCGCCAGCGTAACTGCAATGTTTGCGACCACCGCCCCGGCTCCTGGCGGTAAAACAACCGCTACCCGCTGATCTGGAACATTGTGTTTTATCCAGCGACTCAGGGCAATGCTCGCCGCTAACAGGTCGCCTCGCTTGACCTGCCGTCCGTCCATCCCATCGATCACGCCGACTTCGAATTGTTTCTTTTTTAATCCCTGGATAGTCACTCGTCCTAAGTGGCGCCGGATCTCCGGGCGCTGCTCGAAACAGAACTCGCCCAGCTCAAGCAGTTCCTGACGGGCCACGGTGATGTCGATTGCGCGCGGTTTGATCGGTTTGCCAAACGCGATGGTGATGTGTTGAGGAACCCGTCGAGGCCATTTGAAGAAATACCGTCCGCGTTCGAAAGAAAAAATCGATCCCCAAAGCCCGTCCAACCAAACCGGTACGACCGGTGCGTCGGCCAACCGCGCAACCAGCTCAAACCCTTTGCGCAGTTTGATCAAAACGCCGGTCCGGCTGAGTTCTCCTTCGGGAAAAATACAAACGATTTCGCCGGCTTTAATTTGGACTGCTGCCGCCCTGATCGCGTCTTTCGCGTGGACGCTGGAAATCGGAATCGCTCGAACCAGTTTGAAAATCGGTGTCAGCCATTTGACCTGATAGATCGACTCATGCACCACGAAGCGGATGGGCCGCGGACAAGCGAGCTGGAGCACCACCGCGTCCACATAAGTCATATGATTAGGCAGCAGGAGGAACCCGCCTTCCGGCAGATTCTCCAGGCCAAATCGTCTGACCCGATAGAAAATGCGGACCAGGACGCTCGCTACGGAACGAAAAATCTTCTCACGGATACTGTGGCCGAGAGGGGTGGGCATCGCTAAAAAACCAGTTATTAGAAGCAGCGGTATACAGTACACCTCCGCTTCCAAATTGCGGGGCGCATATTGCCATGGACGGCACCATCGTGGAAATAAGGCGGGTTGTGAGAAAAGCCAAAAAGTTGCGAGTAGCAAGAAGAAACCAATCCCGACCGGAATGATTGTCTTCATCTGCGTCCGACTAGAACTATTCATGCAACCTCAATGCATCAATGCCTTGAATCTATCGAATCGATAAAACGCGTTTAAAATACGACTTTATCGATGAATACGGGGCGGTCTCACATGCGAGGCCAATGCGGTCGGAAAACTGGAGGGGAGCCGCTTTTACCCGCCCGCCGTTTGCACGCACATTCTTGAACCCCCGCGTTTACTAAGTGGGACGTGTGCGAGCAGGCGGCTCCCGCGAACGTCTCCCGACGTTTCTATAATGCCCCGCGATTCGCTTCTTTTTGTACGAATCCGACACAACAAGACCAAACGGCATCGTGAGACGTTTCCGGGAGCCGCCTGGTAGACAACGTCTGCGAGAATACCACGGTGGTTTGCGCGATCAGTTCAGGTTACGGGCAACGTTCAGAGGCTCCCCTCCAGGATGCCGGCCGCATCGGCCTCGCAAGCAAAGCAGCGCTCCACAGACCGGCCTATACACAGCGAACGCGAAACCACAATTCATCCATTTCCCCTCCTGAACTCCGCGAACTCCTTGAACTTCTGAACTCCCCAAGCGTAAGCTCGCTTGCATGTCAGGGACTCCGATGATGCAGCAGTATCAAAGCATCCGGAGCTCGCTGCCCAAGGGTACGCTGCTCCTTTTTCGGCTGGGTGACTTCTATGAGCTCTTTTTCGACGATGCCAAGCTTGCTGCCGACATTCTTGGGGTTGCGTTGACCAAGCGAAATGGCATGCCGATGTGCGGCGTGCCGTTCCATGCCGCAGAAGCCTATATCGGTAAATTGATCAAGGCCGGACTCCGAGTGGCGATTTGTGATCAAGTCAGTGAACCGCAGCCAGGGAAGATTGTTGAAAGGAAAGTATCCCAGATCATCAGTCCCGGGACAGTGAGCGATCTCAATCTTCTCGAGTCGAAGCAGAACAATTTTCTAGCTGCGATCAATCGCGCAAAGAATCGCTTTGGGTTGGCCCTGATTGACGTTAGCACCGGCGAATTTCGAGTAGCGGAAATGTACAGCCAGGGCGCATTGCAAGACGAGTTGGCTCGATTCTCGCCCACAGAATTGATTCGTCCTGATACCATGGATGGTTTCGCGGAAGGTACCGCTTACGACGGGTACGCTTTCGAGATCGAGCAAGCGACTGAACTGCTGCGCGAACAATTCCAGGTGCAATCTTTGGACGGATTCGGTTGCGCCTCGCTGGTGGCCGGTGTCGGCGCTGCCGGAGCCATTATCCATTACCTCAAAAATCAGCTGCGCCGATCAACCGAGCATATCCGGACAATAGGAGTCTATCTAGCGGATGAATTTGTAGCCCTGGATGCCACCACGCACAGCCACCTCGAGTTGGTCGGAAGACGGGACGATCGGCGCGACACGAGTCTGTTACGTGCTCTCGATCGCACCGTGACGCCGATGGGGGCCCGTCTGCTCCGTGAGTCAATTCTTAAGCCCCTGCGGAGCCTTGAAAAAATTCGCCGCCGTCAAGGACTAGTTGCTCGGTTTCTAGAGCAGCCGTTTCTCCTAAATGCCTGCCGGGAATCAATGCGTGGCGTGCGCGATGTTGAACGGACCTTGAGCCGGGTCAGCCAAGGGACCGGCGGTCCCCGCGATCTGGCTGCGATTCGTCACTCGTTGGAAGCGCTGCCTCCACTAGTGGACCATTTAACCGCGTTGGGAAAAACCGCCCTCTTCGCGCGCGAACCCTCCGAACCCACTACCTCCACTACGTCTTCTTTACCCGCCGCGAAGGAGAATTTGTGCCACGAAATCCTGTCCAATATCCATCTCTTACCCGACCTATTGGAACGGCTCCGGGCCGCTATTGAGGACGAACCGCCGGCTACTGTTAAGGAAGGCGGCATTTTCCGATCCGGTTACGATGCCGATCTGGACGAATTGCGTCAGATGTCCGGGAGCGGCAAAGAGTGGATCGCAGAGCTTCAGCAGAAGGAGATTGATCGAACCGGAATAAAATCTTTAAAGGTCCGGTACAATTCAGTTTTTGGTTATTTCATTGAGATTACCAAGACAAATCTCGGTGCGGTTCCTGCCGATTACATTCGGAAACAAACCACAGTAAACGGCGAACGCTTTATCACGCCGGAATTGAAAGAGTTCGAAGCCAAGGTCCTCGGAGCCGATGAACGCTCTAAACAGCTCGAGTACCAGCTTTTCTTGAAATTGCGCGAGTTCACGCTGGGCTATCTGGGGCCGCTGCAAGAGACTGCCCGGGCCGTAGCTCAGCTCGATTTCGTCGCCAGTCTGGCGGAAAGCGCTCGTCTTTTCGGCTATTGCCAGCCGGAAATAAGTGCTGACACCGTCCTGCACATCGTCGAGGGCCGTCATCCGGTCCTGGATCAGAATTTAACTGAGGAAAAATTTGTTCCTAATGATTGCCTGCTCGACGGGGACGCGAATCGGCTACTCTTGATCACAGGTCCTAATATGGCCGGCAAATCGACCTATATCCGGCAAATCGCGCTCTTAGTTCTGATGGCTCAAATAGGGAGTTTCATCCCCGCTAAATCTGCTACCGTCGGCATCGTCGACCGCATTTTTACCCGGGTCGGCGCCTCGGATGACTTGGCTCGCGGTCAGTCCACCTTCATGGTGGAGATGAACGAGACCGCCAACATCGTCAACAACGCGACCGAGCGAAGTCTCATTATCTTGGACGAGATCGGAAGGGGAACCTCCACCTTCGACGGTCTATCCATCGCCTGGAGCGTTGCGGAATATCTCCACGACGTCGTGCGGGCACGCACTCTTTTCGCGACTCACTACCATGAGATGACAGAACTCGAAATGGTGTGTGCTGGCGTGAAGAACTTCAACGTAGCGGTTCGGGAATGGAACGACCGGATCATCTTTCTGCGCAAAATCCAAAAGGGAGCCGCCGATAAAAGCTACGGTATTCAGGTGGCGCGATTAGCCGGTCTGCCCGGTGCGGTAATAGATCGGGCCAAAGAGATTCTGGCTAACCTCGAAAGCGCCGAACTGAATGCACAAGGGCGTCCCCGGTTAGCCGAGGCGAAATTGCCCCGGCGCAAAGCCAAAATCGAAGACTCCCGCCCCCAACCGACCCTTTTCGATTTTCAACCTGGTGATCGCTGAATCTGAAGCCCCTCAGGAATTCTTAGGGAAAAAGGTCTTCGGCGTTGCCGAGGAGGCTGGCTGAGTTGAGGGATTCGCCTCTGTTTTGGCCTGGCTTTGTTCAGATGCTTCTTGCAGTTGGCTAGCCGGATGACGTTCGCACGCCGCCAGACCGATACCCGAGACGAGCAAAAGAAGACAGAGTTTCTTCATGTGGGATGAATGGGTGGCTAACCGCTATCGCGCCTAGAGTCAACCATGGAGTTGGCGGCTGCGCCGTTTGCGGTTAACAGTTCGCCAGGAAACCGAACCCGCCATCCCTGACCGAGTCGCCCAACTTGCTAGGTCTGATGAGTCCCATGCTATCGCCCGAGCCACTGACAAGCTGTTATCTCTGATGCACCGTCACCAATCGCCAAGCATGCCCAGGAAACCCGTATTTAAATGGCGTGAATTTCTCAAAAGTGAAGGGTCGCGACGTGCGACCAGTTTCCAGGCTGCATTCAGCGGCCTCCGCCGTCTGGTTGCAACCGAGAGGCACTTCCAACTTCATCTTACTGCCGCAACGTGCGCCATTATCCTGGCCGCCTTTCTTGATTTTGGCAGGCTGGAATGGGCAATCTTGATGGTCACCATCGGTCTGGTTCTCGTTGCCGAAGGTCTGAATAGCGCAATCGAACGCGCCATCGATACAACAACCCCGGGTTTCCATCCGTTGGCCAAAGCAGGCAAAGATATCGCTGCCGCCGCCGTCTTGATCGCGGCGATTATCTCCGTCATAGTCGGCCTCCTGCTCTACGGCCCAAAGCTCTGGGCGCTACTCGGCAGCCGGCACTAGTCGTTCACCGCGTCTTTGGGGCGTTCTGTGCATATGGGTCCTATTTGTCTCATAAGTCTCATGCGAGCGGGCCCCCGGCGAACGGTGAACTGTGAACGCCAAAGGCTAAATTGATTTAGAATTATTCTTGATCTCGTTTTCACTTGCATCCCGTTCTCAGTTACGCGACCCTCATCTGTGAAGCTTTCTTCCGAGGTGACTGAGCGTCTGGCAGCTAGCGGTATCCGGTTGACCAGGCAACGCGAGGAAGTGCTCGGCGTTCTTCTCCAGAAACGGGATCATCCCACTGCGGTTGAGGTGTTTATGCGATCGAAAAAGCATATGCCGACAATTTCTTTGGCCACCGTTTACAACTGTTTGGAAGCATTGGTCGAGAGTGGCCTGGTCAAGCAAGTTAACCTTGATCGCGCTCCGACGCGCTTCTGCGCTAACCTGCTTGATCATAGCCATTTCTTCTGTGAGGAATGCGGCTCGGTGCACGATATCGAAATTCCGCTGCAATCACCTTGGAACCTGCCTTCCGGGTATCTAATTAAGCAAGCCGAAGTCACTTTTCGGGGTAAGTGCCCCGCTTGTACCTCAAAAAATTTATGAGTTCGATCTCCGTTCAAAACCTGCATGCATCAATCAACGGCCAGGAAATCATCCGTGGCCTGGATATTGAGTTTAGCCAGGGCGAAGTGCACGCAATCATGGGTCCAAACGGATCTGGGAAAAGTACTCTGGCCAAAGTCATGGCCGGGCACCCTGACTATGAGGTGACTGCGGGTGACATTCTTTTAGATGGTGAAAGTGTCTTAGAGATGGAGCCGGATGAACGAGCTCGCAAAGGCCTTTTCATGGCGTTTCAGTATCCGATCGAAATCCCAGGGGTCAGTAATGCCAATTTCTTGCGAGCAGCGTTACAAGCGCGTCTCCCGGAAGGCGAAGAACTGGATGCCACCGATTTTTATCACCGCCTCTACGAAAAAATGGATCTTCTGGAAATGAGGCGGGAATTTACTGCCCGCGCCGTAAACGAAGGCTTTTCTGGCGGTGAAAAGAAACGAAACGAAATTCTGCAACTGGCCATTCTCGAACCGGCCTTTGCCGTTCTGGACGAAACCGACAGCGGATTAGACATCGATGCTCTCAAAATCGTAGCCAACGGAGTTAATAAACTGCGTGGACCGAAACTGGGTGTCTTGTTGATCACCCACTACCAGCGGCTTCTAAATTATATTGTACCGGATTTTGTCCACGTGATGCATGCCGGCAAGATTGTCCGCAGCGGCGGTAAAGAGCTCGCGTTAGAGCTCGAATCTAAAGGATACGATTGGCTGAAACAGGACGACAACGAAGCGGCCTCGCTGGCGAGCCCGGCCGTTCTAACCAAGTAACAAAAGTGAGAACTTTGAACTTCGGACTTCAAATTTTGAACTTCGAACCGTTATGAGCACAGCGAACAACACTATCGAAATCGATCGCAGCATTGGGGATTTCTACTTTGACGTCAAAGCAGCGCGAGATGCCGGAACTGGGTTAACCGAAAGTACGATCGACTACATTGTTGACGCTAAGGAGGAACCCGATTGGATCCGTGAGTTTCGCAAAAATGCGTTTCACGTTTTCAAGGACAAACCGCTCCCGACGCATTGGGCCAGCCACGAGCTGGACGTCATCGACTTTGACAAGATTCGTTATTATCTGGCCTCCGGTGAAGCACCGAAACGAAGTTGGGAAGAAGTGCCCGACGAGATCAAACAAACGTTTGAGCGGCTGGGCATCCCCGAGAGCGAACGGAAATTCTTAGCCGGGGTCGAAGCTCAATTCGATTCCGAAGCGGTCTATTCTAATATCAAGAAGGCGGTTTCTGATCAGGGCGTGATCTTTGTAGGCAGCACCGACGGATTAAAACACCACCCGGAGATTTTCCGGAAATGGTTTGGTAAGGTGATCCCAACCGGGGACAATAAATTCAGCGCTTTAAACAGCGCGGTCTTTAGCGGCGGTAGCTTTATCTACGTCCCCCCGGGAGTGAAGGTGAAGCACCCCCTGCAGGCTTATTTCCGAATTAACGCGGAAAACTTTGGTCAGTTCGAACGAACCTTGATCATCGCCGATGAAGGCTCTGAGGTGATGTACATGGAAGGTTGTACCGCGCCGAAGTTTACCACCGCAACGCTTCACTCGGCCGTGGTCGAGCTGGTAGCGATGCCCGGCGCTAAGATTCAATACGTGACGGTGCAGAACTGGGCGCCGAACGTGTTCAACCTGGTTACTAAACGCGGGATGGCGATGGAAGAAGCCGAGATTAAATGGATCGACTGCAATATCGGTTCACGGCTGACCATGAAGTATCCTGGTGTGGTATTGAAAGGTAGAAAAGCTCGCGGAGAGGTGATCAGCATCGCTCTCGCTGGGGACGGTCAGCATCAGGACACCGGAGCGAAAATGATCCATGCGGCCGACGAAACCTCGAGCAACGTCGTTTCCAAGAGCATCAGTGTTGGACACGGACGTGCTACTTATCGCGGTCTCGTGCACGTGCCGAAGCATCTGAAGGGCTGCAAAAACAATACGGAATGCGACGCGCTCTTAATCAACACGCACAGCCGGACTGATACTTATCCAGCGATCACTGTGCGGGGTACCGGAAACGCGACTCAACATGAGGCGTCGGTTAGCCAGATCAGCGCGGAGCAAATCTTCTATATGCAACAACGAGGTCTCTCCGAGGGACAGGCCATGAGCTTGGCCGTTAACGGGTTCGTCAATGATTTGGTCAGGCAATTCCCAATGGAATACAGCGTGGAATTGAAGCGATTGATCGACCTCGAGATGGAGGGCTCAGTCGGATAGTTCTGGAACGGCCTCGCTCTTGCACTCCGGAGCCTTGGCAAAGGAGGATGCGAGGCCCAGTGCTTCCTGGACGGATCGGACGCGTTTCTCGCGACAATGACTATTACCTTAGCTCAACACATTTCATCGGTGGCGTTACGAGCCGAATACTACGAACCTTAAATGCTACAAGGGCAGAAATCTGGCGGAACGGCGCTCGACGAACTTTCGTCGGCGGCAAACATTGAAGGTCACGACAACCTTCCTCAATGGTTTGTCGATGCTCAAAATGACGCGCGAAAAGAATTTGCGAACGAGCCTTATCCAACTCGAAAAGACGAGCTGTGGCGCTTTTCCTCGGTTAAAAATCTGGATGGAGTCGCGGCGTTTTCACATCCCGCTAATTCTGGGGCGGAGCCGATCGCTTCGGTTGCGAAGCCCGCTCTGGAGCGCGGTTTTCCAGAACCTGCCGGGAGGATGGTGTTCGTCAATGACCGGCTGGTCTCGTGTGAGCTGCGAGACGACTCCCTAAGTCATCGAGGTGTTCTTTTTTTTCCTCTAGAACAAGCGCTCAAGCTCCGCCCCGATTTGTTGCAGGAGCATTTTATGGCGCAACCGGCTCGACTTGGCTCAAAGAAATTTGCTGCCCTTCACAAAGCCTCAGTTAGCGCCGGCACCGTTCTTTACCTGCCGCCCGGCTTGGCAGTGGATACTCCCTTTGAGGCTTTTCATATTGTCACCGGCGAAAACCTGGCTCTTTTCCCGCACACGCTGATAATCGCCGACAAAGAGAGCGAGGTGACATTCCTCGATCACTTCATATCACTCGATTCATCTAACGCCGAACGCTCCGGCAAAGCCGGACCGAATGCCGAACGCCAAACGCGGAGAGGATTCGCCTGCGGAGTCAATGATTTGGTCTTACGGCCAGGATCCAAGCTGAACTACATCAGTGTTCAGAATTGGAGCCGCCAATTTGTTTCCCTACAGGTGAATTCCACCGTTGCTGAGGAACGGTCCAGCGCGTTGAACCTTTCCTTGAATTTCGGGGGACGGTATTCTCGGTTGGAAAGTGTTAGCCGCTTAGCGGGCGCCGGCTCCCGAAGCGATATGCTAGCCGTCTCCATCGGCGGAGCGGACCAGGAATTCGACCAGCGGACCTTGCAGGATCATCTGCAACCCAATACTACCAGCGATTTGCTCTATAAGAATGCGCTGAGTAGTAACGCGCGCACCGTTTTCTCGGGCCTGATCAAAGTTGAACGCGGCGCTCATCGCACCGATGCGTACCAGAAAGTAAGAAATCTTCTTCTCAGCGACGAAGCCGAGGCGAACTCGATGCCGGGTCTCGAAATCCTGGCCGATGACGTTCGTTGTACCCACGGTGCAACCTCAGGCCAAGTCGAGCCCGAAGAATTATTCTATCTCCAGAGCCGAGGCATTCCGGAGCGGAAAGCCAAGGGGCTTGTCGTCAACGGCTTCCTGAATGAAGTCGTTGATCGCCTCTCCAACGAAGAGATCAAAGCCTATCTCCACGAGCAAATCGCCCATCGCCTGAGGGACTAGCGGTTAGCGTTTGGATCGCGTCGTCGTCCTTCCGCCTACGCCGACGTTCTTGTGGAAATCCCTGGCTTAGGGACCTTCGGCGGATGATGCAATGGTGCGCGCGGGTACAACGGACAACCTCTCCTCGATGGGGCTAGCGCTTCGTCGTTGCAGCGCTGCCTGCATTCTCGTCCGGCGGCTGTCGTAAACGATAGGGCGTTGAATCTCATAAGTGCCATGAGGCCCATAGAGCTTGTCGCCCCGGATGCGTTGAGAAAGCGGTTTTGCCAGCCGTTGTCACATAGGGTTCCCCGGATCTCCCGGTACAATTCCTGCTGTCGGCGTCCGTTATATTAGACATCGGTTTCCACGAACAATTCTTAAGCACTAAGCCCAATCCATTTTCTTTTGTTCAGCGGACTTGAGGAATTGTTTAAATTGCCCAAATCCGAGGGTGGGCATATTTCTTCAATAAAAACCTTGCAGCGTGAAAAAAAAGAGTCACTTTGACGACTTACGTTTTCGGGATAAGGTTTATAGTTTTCTCGTCAAACACCTGTGTTATGCGGAAACTCCCCGGGACAGGACAGTTTGGTTTAGAGGTAATCAAGCTGGCAGGTATGGCAAGGATCCTGCTCGAACCGGACTCCTGCCAATGAGAGTAAGCGAATAGCCGAATTCCCAGAGCAGGAAAACAACATCAATTCACTCTAAACCCAATAAACTATGCTTAGTTTGCTAGCTCAAACTCCACTATTGGCCGCACAAGCCCCAGGGAGTGTCGTAGTGCATTTTGTCCCGGACTGGGCAAAGGGCAATATTTTACTCGAGTACTTCTTCAAGGGCGGGATCGTCATGTATCCTATTGTCGCCGTCCTGGTTGTCGCGATTGCGATTATCCTCGAACGCGCCGTTTGGTGGTCGGTTCTTGGTGCCCGGCGAGACCCCAATAAGCTCGATAAAATGTACGCGGCCATGGAACAAGGTAATATAGCGGCTGCCGCCAACATCGGTCGTAAATCTGGCGATCCTTTAATCCGCACGGTGTGGCACGGTATTAACCACGTTCACTCCTCCATCGAAGGCGCTTTACAAGTAGCTTCCGGCGTTGAAATGCAACGAGCCGGACGTTTTATGTGGATCCTTGATTCCGTCATCACCTTGGCGCCGTTGCTCGGATTGCTGGGAACCGTCACGGGAATCATGCTCGCCTTCAACGCGGTTAACGAAGGCGGTCTTAGCCCGGCAGCGGTCTCCGGCGGTATCGGTGAAGCGTTGATCGCCACGATGTGCGGTCTCGGTATCGCGATTACCTGCCTGGTTTTCTTTAACTTCTTTAATGCCAAGCTGCAGAAGCTGCAGTTCGAACTCGAGTCGACGTGCAACAACGTCCTCATCATGTTCAACACCCTTCGCTTAAAGAACGCCAACCTCGATTTAGTCCAAGATGCACGGGAGCCACAGCAGTTCGCCAGTACTAATTAAGAAGGCGCGGATCGAGATCATCCCGCTGATCGACATCATGTTCTTCTTGCTCGCCTCGTTCATGTTGGTGAGCTTGACGATGATTAACATGAAGGCGATCGAGGTGAATCTGCCGACTGCCGCCACCGCTCAGCCCAACACGAAGCCCGATTTCATTATCGTCAGTGTTGATGCGCTAGGGGATTTCTACTTCGAGAAAGACAAAGTGCCGAAGGAAGAGGTTCTTTCGCATTTTCAACAGCTCTATAGTCAGAACCACGACGTGCGAATCTACATCCGGGCCGATAAACAAGCGGTCTATGAAGGCGTAATGTACGTGCTGGATCAAGCCCGCAATGCTGGTATTCAGAAGGTCGGTCTTGAGATCAAGGCCCAAGACGCTGTTCAAGGTGGACCTCCGACCGGTGGTGCTCCGCCCGCTGGTGGTACCCATTAACCCATCCCGATAAACTAGGTGGGAGGTGTGAGGTGAGAAGGACAGACGAATCCAATTGGTCGCTCAGGCACCAAAATGAGTGGTTCGTCGCCCCAAACACCGAACGCCAAGCGCCGAACGCCAAACGCTAATATGTCCGACAATTTGTATCGGTCCCGTCGGGACGGGTTTTCGTTGGTTTGGTTTTTGTTGCTCTCGCTGGTACTAAACGGCAGCGCAGCTTACTTCGGGTTCTGGTTAAGACTACCCCAAGAGCCGCCAACGATTCTCACCGCGGTGGATACCAACGATGCGCCCCCTTTAGGAGATCCTAATGCTCCTGAGGAACAACCGCCAGACCCACAGCCTACTCCGCCACCGGATCCCGAACCAACTCCGCCGCCATTAGATAAACCGCCAGAATTCGAAATTCCGGCTGCCACACCGACTCCGGCGCCGCAAGCGACCCCGCATGCGACACCAAAACCGAAGGCGGAAAAGAAGAGCCCTAATGCCGCGGCTACGCCCGGTATGCAAAAAGGGTTCGCCAATGGTGTTGTTGGTGGAACTGGAAATGGTGGTGCCCGCTCCGGTAAACTGCTTCGCTCGCCGAAGCCGCCGTATCCGCCCCAAGCCTTGCAGATGCATATCACGGGTGATGTTAGGCTCTCGATCACGGTATCGGCCGGCCATATCACCGATGTGCAGGCGGTATCCGGTCCCGGTATCCTCTCCAGCGCGGCCGCGCGTTGGGTGAGAAGCAACTGGGAATTTGCGCCGGATCAAACCGGAACATTTACATTACCTGTGGCGTTCCAGATCGCTCACTAACACTTCAGCGCCCGCCTTTGCCAATCCTTTGGCGCGGTAGGCCCTGCTGAAAACGTAACCAACGCCGGGCTAATGCCCGGCGTTTTTTTGTGAAGACGAGCTGTGCCCTTGAGTAGGGATTAGCTCCTGCTCATCCGCGGAATCGCGTCTAGGCGCCGCCTGCTCGATACCCGGTTGTTCGCGAGAGCTGGAGGGGAGCCGCCCTTGCCTGTCCGGGCGCCCAATTTCAGCAGAAAACGGTGAGCAGAACGGACAAACGTGTTTAACAAGCGGCTCCCGGAAACGTCTGCTGGTATGGCAACAACCGAACAGCAGTTTCCGACCAAGTGGCGAAGTCTGGCCATCTTTTTTGTCTGAGAGCCAATGCGTTCTGAACAGCGACCACATCGTTCGAATTGCATTCCGCGACAGGTGGCAACCCAAGCGCAAATTCGTTCAAGAAACGTCATTCTTTCCTAGCTGCTCGGCCCAAGATCCGCTTCCGCTCAAAATCGACGCGCCTGGG
>JAFAZK010000103.1 GCA_019239825.1 Verrucomicrobiota bacterium
CAAAAAATGTCGACGCAAGATAGGGTGCCTTACCGTTGTTAGGACCCCCCTCAAAAAGGAGTTATGGAAAACTCATTCTTTCCGATTGTGGCCGGCCTGCTCGCCGGTTTAGACAGCGTGGCTGGGATCATCCAGGCCGTATCGATGGTGGTGTGCTTAGCGTCCTTACTGGGCGCGGTATTCCAGGGTTTTCACGAACGATCCGTTGGCGGTGTAAAGACCGCCCTTACGATCGCCGCAATCGCCGGACTATCCTGGACGATTGTGACGGCCGTTTACACGGCCGGAGGATTTAGCGCCAATATTCAGCCCAATGCCGGTGCGGTGAACTAGGGGAGGGGAGTCGGATGGCGTTGCAACTACGCCCGAGTCAGCTACCCGCACTTAAAACTGTGGGCCTGTAGCAATACAAGCCGGGCTGACCAGGCCAAGAAAGCAAATAACGGCAATCTACGTTGAAAACGAAGTCCAAGACTCACCCTGGAATGCTTCCTCAGTTCCAGGCTCTGAAAGCCTCGCTTGACGAATCGGCAAAGGTAAAAGCCGGCACGGGCGAGACGGATTTGTGCGAGCGAAGCCTTCCAGCCTCGCTTGCTGCGGATCAGGCTGACTTTCAACATGGCCGAGGGGAGCGTCCGAAAGGACCGCCACCTTCTCTGCGAAGAGAAGAGAAAAGCGGAGTAATCCGCGTTTTTGTTGTCGCATCCAACGGGGCGCCGTTGATGCCATGCCATCCTGCCAGAGCGCGTCAATTCTTAGAAGACGGACGTGCTCGTATCCACAAACTCTATCCATTTACGATCCGGCTCATCGATCGTCAGAATGGAGCTAAGCAGCCTATTGTCTTCAAAGCAGACCCCGGAGCGACTAAGACGGGACTGGCGCTGAATCGCCAGGACATAACCAACCCAGCAAACCAGACTATCATCCATCTCGCTGAACTCACCCATCGCGGACTACAAATCCGCGCTGCTATCGCCCTGCGCAGGGGTTACCGGCGGCGACGCCGCAGTGCCAATCTGCGCTACCGTGTCCCCCGTTTCGAAAACCGAACAAGGAACGATGGCTGGCTGCCGCCCAGTCTTCAATCACGAGTAGACAACATCGTTTCGTGGTTCACTCGTTACTCTAAGTTGATTCTTATTAGCTCGGTGGAGATCGAATCTGTCCGGTTCGATACCCAGGCCATAGAGAATCCAGAAATCTCCGGCAGAGAATACCAGCAGGGAAGTTTAAAAGGGTACGAGTTGCGAGAGTACTTGCTTGAGAAATGGGACCGAAAATGTGCGTACTGCGACGCAAAAAACGTTCCCCTCCAGGTCGAACATATTGTTCCGCGAAACCCAAAGGATCGTTTCGCACAGAGAGGATCAGGTAGAGCGAGCAACCTCACGCTCGCCTGTGACCGATGCAATAAGGCCAAAGGCAACAAACCAATAGCGGAATTTCTGTCAGACGATCCTGTCCGCTTGGCATGGATCCTTTCTAACACCAAAAAGCCTCTCGATGGAGCCGCCGCCGTAAATGTGGCGCGCAAAGCCGTCTTCGGACAGCTTCGGGCTGCGTCCGCTCTTCCGATCGCAGGTTTCTCAGGCGGACATACCAAGTTTAACCGTTCTAAATTGGGCATACCGAAGACCCACGCATTAGACGCTGCATGCGTCGGAGAGGTTTTCCAGCTGTCGAACTGGAACTGCCCAGTTCTCCAGATCAAGGCGACAGGACGAGGCTCCTACCAACGTACCCGCGTCACAAAAAGTGGTTTCGCAAGAGGATATTTACCGCGCACCAAATCCGTGCGCGGATTCCGCACTGGTGATCTTGTTAAAGCCAATATCCCATCGGGTAAGAAAGCCGGTACGTACTTGGGCCGGGTTGCTGTCCGCTCTACAGGCTCCTTTGACATACAAACCAACGATCGGACTATCCAAGGTCTCAGCTACAGATTTTGTCGCCGATTACAGGCCGGCGACGGTTATACCTATCATCAATCAACCACTGGTGCGATTCGCGTCACAGCTAAAGCAGTGGGTTTCCTGGAATGATTTCTATGGCGTTGGAAATGCGAGCCAACGATAACGCGCGGGAAGGCCGGCCATCGGTTTGGATCTTCTCGGGCCAATCGGTCGTTTTACTAGTGATCGGGGTTGGCTTAAGCCTCGTGCTCTTTCGCGTTGCGAACGCGCTCTGGGGCTTTGAAACCATTCCCTCTTTGGTTATCGGAATAACACCGCTCACCCTGATCACGACGTTTGTGGCGTTCTTTGTGAATGGGAAGCCGGAATCGTATGCACTGGACTTAGGCCTGCTACAGGTCTTCCGCATTCAACGCTGGCTGTATCTGACCGGAATCATTGACCGGCCGCCCGAATTCTGGGTTCACAGGAAGCCTCCCCGGCACCCGCGCGAGTTCAGTATCAGTCGGAAAAACTAACTCTCTTTAAAAACGTGAGCGCGCTGATTCCGGACGGCTATTTCTTGGATGATCATCTGGTTTGGGGCGACCTCGGCAAGGGCGGCATCCTGAGCCGAGGTTACCGTTTCCAATTTCCAGACAATAGCGCCTCCGATGATGACGCCTTCATCGAGCTCGAGGATAACATCCGGAAAATACTCGGTTCGTGTCAAAAAGATGAACGGTTGCAACTGCAGTTCTATACCAGCTCCGACTATAACAGCGCTCTTGCACGATACGACGCAGAGACGAAGAGCGCGAAATCGCCTCGGACGGTCGCAATCCGCAAAGAGCTGCTGAAGCGGTACCGGGCCCGCGTGGAAGAAGAAACCCTGTTGCGGACCGAGTGCCGGCTTTATCTTTCGACGAAGTTAGGGAAGCTGACGGGCGAGACCGGAAAACGGGTGAGGGGATTTGAGTATCTTTTCCAGGTCGTGGCGCGCTCATTCGCGCAGCGGGCCCAGTTCTTTGAGCTGCTCTTACAGGGAAGCGGCGGGAGCGTGGAAGCGCTTACCAACCTCGGTCATCTGCGGGATTTAACGGGTTACTGGTCGCCGGGCCAGCTCGCGATTGGTTCGCCTGATGCGGAGAAGGTGGACTGGCTGCGCACGATTGAAAGCCTCTGCCGGTTCTCAGATGCGGCTCCGCGCGAGGAGCCCGAGCACGGTCTCTACATCGATGGGCATTACTTCGGCCTTTGGGTGATGAAGACGATGCCGCGCTCAACCTGGGCGCACACCATGGACCCGTTCTTTGCGCTCTCGATTCCGGGCCTGCGGGTGGTCGTGAACATGGAGCCGCTCTCGGTTGAGAAAGAGCTCCAGCACGAAGAGGACCGTTACTCGAAATTGATGAGTAACCTCGACGCGAAGAACCCGAGCTTGCAGAGCGAAGTGGGTCTAGAAAAACACCGGGAGCGGGCCCGGCGCCTGATGTCGAATAAGGTGCTGCCCTTCAAAGCGCAAATCCTCGCCGTGGTCCATGACCGTACCCGCGAAGGCCTGGATAGCAAAATGGAAGCGGTGCGGGCCGCGATGGGAAAGACCGGGGCCGAGCCGTACCGGCCGGTCTTGCCGACGAGCACGCTGGCTTTTTACAACTGCGGAATACCGAGTTTCGGGCCGTGGATGAAATACCCGGATTACTGGCACAAGATCGATGACGCCAACCTCGCCAATCTGTGGTGCACGGGAACAACGCCGATTGGAGAGCTCGAACGGGCCGATTGGATCGCGGACGGCGATCTCAATAACCTGATGGGAGGTTGTTGTTTTATCGGCGGTGAGCCCGCGCACACGCTCGTCTGTGGAACAACCGGGAGCGGCAAAAGCGCGCTCACGCAAACGGCGGTCCTCCAGTCATCGGGGCAATTCGGCTTTATCGTCGTGATTGACCATGGCTTTTCTTGGGAACGCAGCGTGTACGAGCTCGATCCGGATTGCCGGCCGATCGTGGTGCGCTCGAATGGCGGCCAGACGTTCAACCCCTTTGATACCGGCGGAATGCCGCTGAGCGGCCAGCAACTGGCCAGTGCGGTCGCGCTTTGTCATTTGTTGGTGGGGAAAAGCCGCGACGAGGACAAAGACCGGCTGCGGGCCAGCGTGTTAGCGGAGACGATCACTAGGGCTTATGAAAACGCCTTTGGCGCGTGGAAGAAAGGGAACCCGGAGCGGTATTATGAAGTTTGCCGGGAGGCGACGATTCTCCTGGAATATCAAGCGAGCCGGCTCTCCGGCGATGAGGGCTTCGCCGATGTGTACGCGCAGTTTCGGGATGAATCGCGTGATCAGCCGGAGCTTGGCGAACAGATCGCAAACGAAATCGCGCTTTCGGAAGAGACGGTTCTGGGCTTAGGCAGAAACAGCGCGACGGCCCATCTGGTGCGGGATCTGGCGTTCTCGCGCTTTAGCCCCGAGATGTTTCCAACGTTGTTTGATTTGCAGGACGAACTCAACGCGCTGGCCAGACGCGGAAAATATCATCCGGACACCTGCGCGAGCCTTTCCAGCCTTTTGCGGCCTTGGCTGCGGGACGGGCAGTACGGTCCCATCGTCGATGGCCCAACCACGATCGATCTTGGATCCGATCAACTGCGTCCCGGAGAACGCCCGAAGGTCGTGTACTTTGACTTGAGCCGGATCACGCAAGCCGAGCGGGAACTGCGTTCGGTCGCCGGCTTCCTGATCACCAACCACGTGCGCAACCATCTGATGGCGATGCCGCGCTCCGTCAAAAAACAGCTGGTGATCGAGGAGATGACGGCGTTTCTAGAGGTGCCGGACGCGGAAAAAATCGTGATCGATTTTTATGAACGGATGCGCAAGTACGGCTGCCAAGTGATCAGCATCCTGCAGAAGTACACGTCGCTCTTAGAAGCGCATCCGAGTGTCGCCAAAGCGATCATCGGAAACTCGATGGCGCTGATGTTACTGCGTAACGTGGACCGGCGCGACCTGGACGGCCTGAGCGAATTTCTGCCGTTGCCGGAGGTGATCAAAGACAAGATCACGGCGTTTCCCTTGCCCGCGGAGATGAAAGGCTCGCCCGAAGCCTATGCGGGCTTTGTCTGGGTCCGCCAGACGGGCGAACGGCCCCTATTTACGGTTGGTAGAAACTATCTCAGTGAAGAGGTGATGGCGATCACGGAAGCGTCTGCGGAATCGTTTGAACGTAAAAGGAAGGATCTGTTGCATGACAGGAAAACGCGAATGCAGTCAAGGAACGGCGTTGCCGTTAGTTAGTTGGTTCTGCTGGCCGGTGATCGCAATCAGCCTCGCCAGTTGCGCGTCTTCGCCGGTCGGCCATGGCGTCGCGGCGGACGAATTTCACCGGCTCGGGCCCGGCGGGAAAAAGGTGGCGAACGAGTTCTATAGCTACGGCGTGAGTGATGAGATCAAGAACCTGTACTGGACACAGCGCCGGCTTCAGGAGCCGGGTGACGATAGTCAGCGTCCGCCGTTACAACGCAAGTACGTGACCGTCTGGGTTCCGGAACAGAGGCAGCCAGACGGTACCGTCACTGAAGGGCATTACAAAGTGGTAGAAGTCGTTGAGTAAGGAGGAAGGAGAAAACGAAAGTGCATCGTCGAATCGTGATTATAGGCGTGGCTGCGGTTTTCTTTGTGCCGTGGGCCAAGGCTTACACCTGGCATGACACCATCGGCTGGGCGCAGTACGGCATCTCAGAGGTGATCAACTACGCCAATTGGGCGTCCCAGGAAGCGAACATGGCCGCGACCGAGCTGAATACGCTACGGAGTTACGAACAGCAAGTCATTCAATTGGCGAGGATGGGGGATCCTGCGGCGTTAGCGCAGCTCACAGGCGTAAACCAGGTTACGCAACTCTACCGGGATTACGCGATGATTTCTGCCGATATCGTGCAGATGCAGAATGCGACCAATCCGTTGGGCTTTCAGAGCCAGTTCAATTCGATCTTAGCGACCTACAAACAACCGAACTGGCAAGGCGCGATTACTTACGGCGGCGGCCAGTTTATGCCGATGGCTGGCAATTTCCAATTCGCGACTGCCAACTATAACGCGGCGCGAACGGCACAGCAGACCATCACTTCCTTAACTCAAGAAAGGCAGTTGTTGCAGACGCAGCGCGATAGTGCCCTTCGGAGCTTGCAGGCGGCGACGACTCAGAGTGACGTGCAGAAATGGAATGCGGTCCTGCAGACGCTGAACGCATCGATGACCCACGTTGATGCGGAGATTCAGCAGGTGATCGAACAGGCCAAACTGCAACAGGCACAAAACGCGGCCGCACAAAGCGTGTACAGCGCGACCCAGAGAGAGCAAATCGCCGCTTCGCTGCAGAACGGATTCGAACAGGACTTAGGTTCGTTTGCGCGAGTCGCTCCGATTTATATGCAACCGGCGGGCTGGAGTAATTCGAGCAGCGGAAATACGACCAGCGTTGCGCCGATGAATATTCCGAACAGCGGTGGAACCGTCATTCAGTAAAAGGAGTAAGCGATGACCAAAACCACAAAGGTAGTCGCGTGGGTGGGAGCGATCTTTGGGACGTTGTCAATCGTGGCGTTAGGCATCGTAATCGCCATCGCGATTGAGACAGGGAACAGGGCGGCAGAACGGCAGCGCCAGCAAGAGAAGGCGGTAAATACGCTGAAACAGGGACTGACACAGGATCTCCAAGACCTTTCAAAGATGGAGATCAAGCCCATGACCGAGGAGGATAGAAGGAAGTGGCTATCGGGTGCTAACTCACCGACACCATCGCCGGAAAAATGAACTTGAGCAGCCTTTTGCCTAGCTTTGTCGGTGCGGCTAACAATCTGCACAATGTCCTATT
>JAFAZK010000164.1 GCA_019239825.1 Verrucomicrobiota bacterium
AACGCCGGAAAAAAGGCTGACCAAAAGGGTGCCAAGCCGGCGAGTAGTAAATTTCACTCCGATCCAATCGTTAAATGAGCTCGCTTCTGAAAGGGCAACGGTTGGATCAATGGAAGCCATCGTCTTGCGAATAGCTGGTAGCACCGCTAGCGGATCAGCTTGTGTGCGTACCAGTAGAATGCCGTCGCGTAACTGAGTGGGAAACGGAAGATACGCCTGAAACTCCGCGACGTGAACGCCGGGACTATCATGGAGCACATCTTTAGTGACCCCAATAATTGAGTAGTAGTGTCTCACCTGGCCAAAACGTTCGTGATAGTCGTGGATCTGTTTTCCAATGGGATCCTGACCAGGGAACAATCGATTCGCGATAGCCTGATCAATGATTATCAATTTCCGATCTTCTCGGAGATCGCTCTCGTTAAAATCGCGTCCGGCTACTAACGGCATTTTCATGGTTCGAAAATAGTCGGTACTCACCTTTTGCCATTCAAACGCGAGCTCCTTACCCGGATCCGGATCTGGTTCTCCCGATGGGCCGAAAAGTTCAACCGCACTCCATCCGTTGAACGGTGGATTCGGATTCAGAGCTGCGGATGTGACACCAGGCAGCGCGCGTACTCTCCCCAAAAGATCATTAAAAAATGTGAGACTTTTTCCGTTGGATCCGTAACGACCGACGCCCAACTCAATCCTGGCGGCGAGCAGATGGTTCGGATCGAACCCGAGCGGAACCGTCTGAGTCGCGGCTAGACTACGGGCAAGGAGTCCGGCTCCAATGAGCAGCACACAAGTTAACGCCACCTGAGCCGTGATTAAGGTGGACTGCAACCGTTGTCTCTGACGCCCCGCTGTCCCCGAGCGGCTACCTTCATCTCTGAGTACCGTTTCCAGATTGGCTTTCGACAAACTCAATGCCGGAAATAGCCCGAACAATATCGCGGTCACCAGGGTCACACCGAAACAGAAAGCTAATGCGCCTACATCCAAACTGACTCGCTCGAATCGGGCAAGATCTTGCTGTGGACTCAATGCTTTGATCAGTTCGATGGCCCAGAAGGCGATCATGACGCCGAGCAATCCGCCTACTACAGACAAAAGGGCGCTTTCCCGGAGCAATTGGCTAACGAGCTGGAACCGGCTCGCACCCATCGCAGCACGAACATTAATCTCCTTGCGCCGTTCTAGCGAGCGAGCCAGAAACAGATTCGCGACGTTGCCAGAGGCGATTAAAAGCAAACAGACTACCGCAGCCCCTAGCAACCACAAGGTGCCGCTGTAACTGCTAACGGAACTCTCCAGCAAAGATGCTAACCGCATGACGAACGCCTTATCCGCGTCCGGATAGCGTTCAGCCAAGCTCTTCTGCATCAAATCACATTCAGCCTGTGCTTGAGCCAAGGTTACGCCCACCTTCAAACGTCCATAACAATCGAGCGCGTGATTGGTTCGTTTGAATAACTCGGTGTTTCCGAAGACTGGCATAAGATTCAGCGGAACCAGAACGTCGAGCCCCGCCGTCCAATCTTCAATTTGTGCCGGGGCTACACCGACAACCAAACACTTTTGATTATCAAGACTGATGGTCTTACCAACGATCTTGGGATCGGCGCCAAACTTACTGCGCCAGATCCGTTCATTGATTACGGCAAGAAAGGGTCCGTCTGGTTTATCCTCCTCTTCCGTGAACGGCCGGCCTAAGAGGAAAGGAATCCGAAATACTTTAAAAAAACTGGCCGAAACATAACCGCCAAAAAGCCTGAGAGCATCACCTTGACCACTCAAATCAAAGTGCCACTCGCGCATAACCCCGAGATCTTCAAAGCTGCGCTGGGACCGATAGAAATCCTGGTAATCCGGGTAATCAACCCAAGAACTTGGTGAGTTAGGCGTTTCCTGCGAGATGATCACCAAACGCTCCGGAGATGGGTAAGGAAGCGGCTTTAGGAGAACCGCATCGATCAGACTAAAGATTGCCGTGTTAGCACCGATACCAAACCCAAGGATGAGGATCGCGGTGATGGTGAAACCCGGTGATTTTAGAAGGAGACGGACAGTATGGCGGAGGGGGGACACGTGATCGGTGATTAGTGAATGTTAGAAGGTCAGTAATTAGTAATCAGTGATCGGTAGTCAGTAATTAGTGTCAGACCGTCTCTTATCTGCATAAATCCGCATTCGTCTGTGGTTTATATTCGCATCTATTCGCGGTGCTCCGTTGAAACTTGCCATCCATGGCCTTTGGCAGAGGAGGAGCTATTCCACTCTTCATTATCGGTTATTCGCGTAGGGCTGAGATCGGATTAATCCTAACGGCGCGTAGAGCTGGTATTAGGCAGGCCAGGACGGCAGCAATCAGTAGTATCACCGTGCTAATTAGCAAGGTAACGAAGTCTACCGGTGAGACGCCGTATAGCACTCCTTCGATCAAGCGAGCGGTGGCTAAGGCTACACCGATTCCCACCAATAGTCCGATGCCGACGATCTTGATGCCCTGATCTGCTACTGACCTCACGATGTTGTTCACCTGTGCGCCCAGCGCGATGCGAATTGCTAGTTCGCGCGTTCTTTGGCCAACCGAATAAGCCATCACGCCATAGATTCCGATTGCGGATAAAAAGAGCGCGGCACCTGAGAACAAGGTGATCAGCAGAGCGCAGAGCCGCCTGGTAACGAATTTTTCCGCAATGACACTTTCATAAGTGTTTGCATCGAAGATCGGCACCCCAGAATCAATTGATGTGACCGTTTGCCGAATAGCCGGAATCAAAACGCCCGCATCGAGATCTGAACGCACCACCAGATACACAAGGTCAAGATCCCATTGGCTATAAGGAAAATAGGCCTGAAATGGGCTCTCCTTTTCACCTGGGCTCCGGTAACAGACATGCGGAGCCACTCCGACAATGGTACAGTCTCGAATCCCCTCTTCGCCAACCAAAACGCTGATACCTTTGCCGATCGGGTTCTGGCCGGGGAAGTAACGTTCGGCGAGCGCGCTGTCGACAATCGCGACGCTTGGTTTATCGACCGTGTCTTGAGAATCAAAATCCCGCCCTTGCAGAACCGGAATCTGGAGAGTCCGAAAGTAGTCGTTGGAAATCATCTGCCAAGTTAGGGCCGGCTTGTTGCCGGGACCAGGATCCGGCATACCATCAATTGTAAAGGGACTTAGAAATTCCCAATCCGATTTCAGCGGCAGCCAATTGTTAACCGCTGCCGCCCTAACCCCAGGTAACCGTCGAACCTTGGTCATCAGCGCGTCCCAAAAGGCGCGAGTCGCTACCCCATCGGTCTCATATTTCACGCTATTGAGACCAATCCCAACGGTGAGCAAATGGTGCGGATTGAAACCAAGCGGAACATTTTGGGCGGCTTCGAAACTGCGCACTAAAAGTCCTGCTGCGATTAATAACACACACGCGATGGCTACCTGCGCGGTTACAAGAATGGATTGGGTGCGGTGATGTTGCCGCCCGCTGGTTATTGCTCGTCCGCCTTCATCCTTTAACGGAGACGCAGAACTGGCTCGGGACAGAGTCCAAGCCGGAACCAAGCCGGCCAGTAACGATGTGAGGAGAATGACGGCAAAGACGAAAGTCAACGCGCTTAAGTTCACGCTGAGTTCCTGGAAGCGATAAAGACCTGGAGGACTTAACCTCTTTATTGTCTCCGCTGAGCCAAGAGCAATCCCGACCCCTAGTATTCCGCCCAGAAACGATAGAAGCAGCGTTTCACGCAAGAGTTGAGCGATCAGACGCCAACGAGTCGCGCCAAGCGCTGAACGAATGCTCATTTCCCGACGACGTTGCAAGCCTCTCGCAAATAGCAGATTGGCAACATTCGCACAGGAGATTAAAAGTAGGCAGACCACGGCGGCTCCCAGGAGCCAGGTGGTGGCTGCGTAGTCGTTCAACATGCTGTCAAGCAGCGGAGTGACGCGAATTCCATAACCACGATTGCTATCCGGATATCGGACCAACAAATTGTTGTGAATCGTTTCAAGATCAGCCTGGGCCTGAGCAACGCTGACACCGGGTCTTAATCGGCCGATACAACCGAAGTAATGGACGTCGCGAAGCTCGAGCGGATAGCCGCGATTGGTACCTACGAATCCCAGCGGCACAATAAGATGGATCGGAGCGTAAACGTCGGCAGGAGGTGGTCCCCAATCGTTTGGCTGCGTCGGCACCACTCCGATCACTTGGAAGCTGTTCTCGCTCAGAATGATATTTTTTCCAACGATGCCGGGATCGGCGTGAAAACGGCTCCTCCAACACCGCTCGCTTAAAACCACAACAAAGGGGCCATTGGGGACATCTTCCTGCTCAGTAAACACGCGGCCGAGTAAGGGCGGAAGTCCGCTCACCTTAAACATGCTCGCTGAAACAAAATCCCCCTGGAGATGTTGAGGTTCTCCATTACCGCTGAGATCAAGAATATCTCCATTCACCACGCCCATTGCCGCAAAAGTGTGTTGGGCAGTTGCGAAATCAACGTAGTCGGGATAATCGAGGCCGGTAAATTGCTGATTTTGGTAGGGTTCGCAAATCAGCACCAGCCGGTCCGGCTCCGGGTACGGCAGGGGCTTTAGTATGACTGCGTCAATCAGACTGAAAATTGCGGTGTTAGCGCCGATACCAAAAGCGAGGATGAGAATGGCCGTGATGCTAAACCCCGGAGATTTGAGTAGCAGCCGGAGTGTATAACGCAGGGATGGCAGGAAGCGATCCATGGTTCGTTGGGGTGACCGGGTATGAAGGGCAGCTTACATGCCAGCAAATAGCAGTAGGTAGGAGTTCGGAGCTAGAATCTAGGAGGAAGCAGCGGCCTGCTCGTCAGAGTTTATGGGAGTGAATACAAACTAGTGAGTTAGATGCGGACGAGCGGAAGCTCGTCCGTACCGAGTTAGTGTCCCAAATTGGGATGAAATGGTCTCATTTTGAGACTGGTGCTGAAAGGCGGAACGCGGGCCGCGTCGGAGGGTGCTATTCTAAACTCAATCCAACACTCCATTACTCCAACACTCCATTACTCCATTACTCCATTACTCCATTACTCCGTTCGGCAGGTTTCGAGCACGAGCACGAGCGCGAGAACGATATTAATATAGGAATGGCACCAAGCGACGAGTCCGCAGCCGGTAGTTCCGATATTCCTCGCCAAAATGAGCTTCGAGAAATCTTTCTTCGTCATTCATCCGGCTGACCAGGAATAGGAAAAGAAGAATGACAATGATCAATCCGATCCCGCTTCGGAAAATGAGGACGTAGCCAAGCATCGATGCGATCAGTCCAGCGTAACTTGGATGTCGGATATAACGATAGAGACCATCGGTCTTTAGTTGATGATCCGGTTGAATCGCGACTAACCCGCTGAAACGCCGGCCCAGAACAAAGACAGCGGCCAACCGAAGAAGCGAGCCGGCAAAAAATAAGAAGAGACCGAAATAACGAACGGCGTCGCCATCAATCACCCAAATATCGCGCCGATCGCAATAGGGTGGGACCAAAGTCAGGAGCAAGAGAACCAATCCAAATCCATAAAGTATGGTCTTACTGGCCGAAGAATGTTTTTCGCCGCCACTAAGGCCGGAGGTGCCAGAAAACCAAGCGAGAATCAGCAACAAGAACGAACCGATAACGAGCCAGGTTCGGGCTGGATGCGAGAAAAAGCTGTTCCAATCGCCCCACGCAAAAATAGTGAAGCCCAGTTGAATGATCACGCTGATGGTGGAGATGACGATGATCCGGACGCTCACGCAGGTACTCCTGGCCGAAGATAGACCCAAAGAGAATAGCCGCAAAAAGGCGCAAAAAGCGCAAAAAATGGAGGGGAGCCGCTTTAAAGCGTTTGCTAGATTATCGTATGTTAGCTGGGACGCTCGTGCCGGGATAGCGTGCGGAAAAGCAGGCGGCTCCCGCGAACGTTTTACCGGCATGCAGTAACCCAGCTTTTTGTTCGGCAAGGTTCATTATTCCAAATGCTACCGATAGACCTGCCAACCCACGAAACGTTCCCGGGAGCCGCCTGCTTGGCACACGATTCCGCGGCAATCAGCATTGCAACAAATTGCGCGAGGTCGTGTGAGACGCACCAAAGCGGCTCCCCTCCATTTCGCGCGCACAGCGCCTCCCGCAATCGCCGAAGTCCTTCGACGCGAGCGGCTTTCAAGACTGTTACCAGTCCCGTTGGGGACCGCCGTTCCCTTGCCCACCCCTCGACACCACCTGGTAACAGGCTATAGTCCTAGGCGGGTCGACCTCGGGTAGG
>JAFAZK010000242.1 GCA_019239825.1 Verrucomicrobiota bacterium
GGCACTTTTACTACCGCTCGACTGCCGAACGTATCTAAAGGATCGCTCACAAATTCGCCGTCGCCGACGTAGGTACGGATTACTCCGTTGCGATCATCCGTCGTAATTCGCGCGAAGCTGAAAGGACCTGCCGGAGTACGGCCGGCAACGGTGCCATACGTATTTTCTGTTCCCAACGTCGTTGCCAGGATTTCGGCGTTCGCCATTTTTACGTCCGAGAAGAAGCTTTTCGCCCAGTTACCGCAGTGGAACAGGACACATTTGTCCGGGTCATTTCCGTAGTTGTTATTCCAGTCAACCAGAGCGCTCGGTTTCCCGGAAGCCAACTGCAGCGCATACATGGACGCCACACCGGTGATATCGACCTCGCACGCACTGGGCAGAAGGCTTTCGCTCATCATGCTCATCAAAGTACAAACATTGACACCGTAGTTATGCTGCAACGAATCCCAACACTGAATGGCCGTTGCGTCGATGCCGTAGCGCAGCATCCAGTCATCGATGACGATCCCGAGCTTTGCCATCTTCACCAGCGAAGGGGCCGGTATACCACCGGTCGGAACATACGAACGGATGCCGTCTAAACGTTCGCCCACCTGCTTGTCGTTATCCGCAATTTTCTCTGCGCTCCCAAAGACCTCGGAAAGATCAGCCGTACTCACGCTGATCCCAAAAGCCTGTAGTAGCTTTTCGCTGTAACGAGTCGTGTTAAACGCATTAGGTCTTGCACCGATGGCACCGAGTCGCGCATCTTTCAGGCGTCGAACCACTCGGCATACCGCCGCAAATCTTTTGATGTCCGCGCGGAACGAGTCGGTTAGCGGATGAACCGTATGCAGCTCGGTGAGGCTAAACGGATACCCATACTGATAGAGATTATTGCAGACTGAAATCTTCCCACAAAAAGCGTCGCGTCTAAACTCGACGGCAAATTTTGATAGATCGTCAGGGTAGGCTTGAACCAGAATCGGTACCTTGAGTCCAGACAGTTTGATCGTGTCGGCAACCCCTTTCTCGTCTCCAAAGTTCGGGAGGGTAATCAGGATTCCGTCGATACGATGCCGATTCTCATCGAAAAGAGCCGCACATTTTTGAGCATGGGCCCAGGTCTCAACGGCCCCAAGTTTAGTGGCTTGCTCGTCAAGAATCACTGCGTCGATGCCTTGTTCGTTCAAGACGCTAAGAATATCCTGCCGACCCTGCGTGATCAGATTGTCAGGGAAAAAGTTTCGGTTCCCGACGATCACACCTAAGACGATCTTCTGCTGGCTTTTCATAATTGGGTTCTTGGTTGTTGGAAAGCGTCGTGGGTTTGGGGAGACAGCTCCGGAGGAGCGGAATCTTTATAGCTGCCGCCGTACAATTTAGCGACGTAGCTCCGTAGGAACGGCATATATGGAGTTTCGTACGGCTTTCAGTTATTTTTTTTGCCACGATCTAATCTTGATCGAGCTCTAAAACGATGATCTTCGTCGCCTCTGCACGATCACAACGCGATGTCGCTCCTACGGAGCTAGCCGCAATTGGGGGAAATCGATAATCTATAAAGATTTCGCTCCTCCGGAGCTGTTGCCCCGAAACCAAAATGTCCAATCGCCGATCAGTCATTCAGTCCCTACGGGACCACTCTTCGCCTCTGTAAACCGCGTCAGCTTAGCGAAAAAGTCTTCCAGGATGAAGCGCTGATCGACCGTGTGATAGAACCGGATCGGCCGATACTTTCCGGTGTGTACGTAGTTCATCTCACTGTTAAATTCAGGTGCTGGAACCCAATCGTAGCTGCCGCAGTCTTCGTACATCATTACCCCAACCGCGGGTGAATCTCCCAGAGACCGGTGTTCGATCGGACCGTGACGATGGTATTTGTTGTTCCACTCGATGAGCTGCTCGACCAGATATTTTCCTAAAGGACCCTGCCGGTAAACTCTTTGTTCTAGCTCCGCATAGCTCACTGCCATTCGCTTGTAAACTGTGCTGGGCAGTTGCCAAACCTCGACCTTGGAACGGAAAACGACATTCGCGGCCGCAACATCGTTGGAGAGATTGAACTCCCATCCTCCGACCGGCCAGCGGTCGCCGCCAATCCACACTACTCGCACATTGCGCTCCGCGATTGCCGGTTCTTCCAATAAGGCGGAGGCCATATCAGTGAGCGGTCCAAGAAAAGCGACGTGCAGCGGTCGAGGATCGTCTTTTAGCGCCTCTCGAATTATCAGAGCCGATCCTTCAGACGGCGCCGGCGTTTTCTCATCAGGCAGTGCCTTCTCCGCACCCGCGAATACCGGCACTTTGCCCTGGAGCTCCATTAACTCGAGCAGCTTCAGAACTTCATCGTGACTAGCTTTGAGACTGCCCGGCCCCCGCCGATCGCCGAAATGCGCGGGGATGATCCCATGCAGATCAAACATCGGAGTTAGGATGGTATGAACGATCGCATACTGATCGTCCGCTTCGTTTTTAGCGTCAGTATTTAGGATGACGCGCACTCTCTTCGCTGGATCGGGAATGAAGATTTGGTCCATGTGATTACGGTGCTCGCCTGAGGCTCGACCGAATGACAAATGACAAATCCCAAATGACAAATTGCCTCGGGATTCTGCGATTTGTCATCTGTCATCTGTCATTCAGACGAGCTTCAGGCGAGTCGATGGGAATTGGTTTGTGGGTTTTAATTTATTTAACGGCGCCTCCCATACCGGCGACGAAATAGCGTTGGAACAAAAGAAAGACTAACATGACCGGCGCTACTGAAATCAGGACGGCGGCGGCGAGCTGGTCATATTGAGTGGAAAATTGGGTGCTGAATTGGACCAGCCCGAGAGGCAGCGTCCGAAGTTCATCCGATCGCAAGAAAATCTGTGCCAAGATAAATTCGTTCCAGGTAGCAACTCCATCGAGGATGCAGAGAGAGACCACCGCGGGTAACGCCAAGGGCAAAGCAATTCGATAAAAGATTTTTAGCCAGGAACACCCATCGATTCGGGCTGCTTCAATAATCGCGGTCGGCAACGTCCGGAAATAGCCACGCATCACCAGCACCCCGAATGGCACACCAAATCCGATGTAGAGAATGATCAGACCGGTAAGCGTATCGATCAGGTTCAGGGCATTCATCAAGAGCGTCAAAGGCACCAGTGTCATCTGCATCGGCACAATGAGGCCAACCAGGACGTAGACGAAAACTTTGTTCGCCCAGCGGAAGTGCATGTGGGTCAAGGCAAACGCCGCCATGGCTTCGATCAGAATCCCGATCGGCACCTTAATGCTGGTAACAATGACGCTGTTCCAGAAGTAGTTTCCTACTCCGGTTTGCCACGCCTCCGAAAAGTTCGCCCAACGGATCGATTTAGGGATTGAAAAAGCACCGTTTATCGCAAAATCGCCGGCGTCTTTCAGCGCCGTCAAAACCAGCGTTATCACCGGCGTTAACCAGACTAACGCAGCTACGATGAGCGCGATGTAGAATACGGCGACCTTCGCCGAGATCTGTGGAGCGCGCCTTGCTTTGGAGCCCGACTTTTGTGGGTCCTGAGGTTCCCAGCTTTTTGAGATAGCGCCTGTAGACATCTGGCTCATGCCTTTCGGGTCATCAAACGAATGTAAGGGATCGCGAAAATCAGGGTGAGCGAGAAAAGCACGACCGCGATGGCGGTCCCCAATCCCACTTCGTTGTAGTTATAAGTCAGAAAATACATCCAGGTACTAAGCAATTGCGTGCGGTTAGCAGGTCCGCCATTGGTCATTGCATAGATGATGTCGTAGGCCTTCAGCGCGTTAATCGAGGTAATCGCGAGCACGATCAACGTTGTCTCCCGAAGCAGAGGAAAGGTGACATACCAAAATCGTTGCAGCGGGCGAGCTCCCTCAACCTTGGCCGCTTCATGCAATTCAGGAGGGATGGTCTGAAGACCAGCCAGAAAAAGCAGCATGGGCAAGCCAACCGCATTCCAGGTCGCCGCCAGAATCACCGGATAAATCGCGATCTGCGGGTCAGATAACCAATTTCGCTTCAGGAATTTCAAACCCAGCGCATCTAACAACTGATTAGCCAGACCCAGGTCCGCGTGATAGATCCAGGTCCAGATCAATCCCACAACCGCTAAGGACAGAACAGCCGGGAAGTAGAAGATGCTCCGGAAAATATGACTTCCCCGGAACCTCGAGTTCAACACTAAGGCCAAGCTGAGTCCGATACTGGTCGGCACCAGAAGTGCGGCAATCAACCAGATGGCATTATTCTTCAGCGCGATCCAGAACACCTCGTTGTGCGTCAAGAGGGTGATGTAGTTCTGAAAGCCTACAAAGATCTTCTTTGGCGCAACCCCGTCCCAGCGAAAGAAACTGAGGTACGCCGAAAACAACATCGGATAAACGACCACCACTGAGTAGATGATCAAAGCTGGCGCCAGAAAAACCCAAGGAAGGTATCGCAATTGATCTCTGCTTTTCTTGGCTGATGGCGAAGGTTTCGATCCCGCCGAGACAGTCTCGGCGGGAATTGTTGCCGGCGCAATCTTGGAAGTACTCACGGCCAATTCCTCTCGGTTTGCCGTTGAATCGGAATCCCCGATCTGAAGGATTCGGCACGGTGGGACTGTCGACCATGAAGTGGTCTGAGAGAACAGCCCAGGGCTTTAGCGCTGGGGAAAGCCACAAGGAAGTCCGCCCTGAAAGGGCGCCCGAAAAGTTGGGTGATCAGACTTCGTTGTGTTATGTCCATTTGTTAATGCGATCGCCTAGCTCAAGACAGCCTTTCGGTGTGAGTTACGACCTCGGCCGCCACTTTTAGGGCGGATTTGCCGCATCATTAACCCAGGGCTAATGCCCTGCGCTGTTCTGTTCAACCATTTCATGGTTAGCAACCGTTTGTCCGTTTCATCCCACACTAACCCCGGAAAAATTCATAAGGCCACTAATGCGAAGCTTTATAGTCTTCCACCGCCTTTTGGATCTGAGCGCAAGCGGCTTCCGGAGTTAAGGAACCCAGGATCATCGAGTCCTGTGCTTGAAAGAATGCGTTTACAATCTCCTGAGGTAGCGCCTGATCTGTCGGCAGATAGAGCTGAACCCCAGATTGCAGCCACTTAACCATCGTGGTGGTAATGGGATGATCCGCGGAGGGGAATACCCCTACCACCGCGCTCGGTGAACCAAACTCAGACACATGTTTTTTGGCCACATCCGGCGTAGTCATGAACGCGGCAAAGAGCAGCGCCGCTTTTTGTTCGTCCGGTTTCGCCTTAGACCAGAACTGAACTTGCTCTTGAAAACCGGAGACTCGTACCGGTTTCTGGTCGGCCGGGGCGATAATGGGAACGTAGTTATTAGGATCTTGATGTGCCGCAATGATGTTTTGATCTTCTATCCACGGTCCTTGGAAAGTCATGGCCGCTTTATCCTGGAACAGAAGCGGCAACGACTCATTTGGGTCGAGGGAAATGAAACCGTCGTTGAAGTATCCTTTGTCCACCCATTCCTTTAGCTTGGTAAACGCTTTTACGACCTCGGGAGAACTGTACGACGCTTCCATTGCGAACAGCTTGTCGTGAAGGGCCGGCCCCGCGAAATGCTCGATCAAGAAGTCGGTAGTTCGCATGGTCATCCAACTGAATTTGCCACCACAGGCGATTGGAGTAATTCCGTTGGCTTTCAGCTTCGCGCACGCCTGCTCCAGATCATCGAACGTTTTGGGTTCAGCAATCCCGAATTTATCGAACAAGCTCTTCTTGTAGAAGATCGTCATCGGGCGGACCCAGATGGGAACGCCATACAGTTTGCCGTTGTGCCGGGCTAAATCGAGAGCAGCTGGAACGATGTTCTTGTCTACCCCATATTCCGCCATGAGCGCCGGAGTTAGCTCGAGCGCATGCCCTCCATCCTCGTACGGTGATGCCAAACTGCCGCCCCAGTTAAACCAGGCGTCCGACAACTTCCCGGCGGCCGACGCTACCCGAACCGCTTGCTTCATTTCGTCGGTGCTATATTTGGTCCACTTGATTTTGATATTTGGGTAAGTCTTCTGGAAATCGTCGATCATTACCTGCCACGGTTGAGTCGCGATTCCCCAAAAGGAAACGGTGACGTTACCTTTTGGAACGGGTGGCTTGTTATCTTGGGCGAGGATCGAAGGCGTGGAGCAGGCAAAACTAACAGTTGCTACTGCAGTTAGGAGGGTTTGGATTGTGGGGCGTTTCATGGTTTATCGAGTGGGGACGCGGTGTTTGCCCGAAGGGGCGAAAGGACTCAGGAGAGGTTTATTGTTCTGGTTAGCTTTCATCCTGCCGGACATTCTCGTAAGCTCTATACCGCCATCAATTTTTTGGCGGTCGCGGCCAGGCCGGGGCCATCAATTCCGTAGTGCGGGAATATTTCAGATTGGCTTCCGGTCACGGTGTGATCATCAGGGAAACCCACGATTTTAAAGCGGGGATGAGCGCCCGATTGCAGCAAAAGGCTGGCGCAGGCTTCACCTAGCCCACCGTTGACGCTGTGTTCTTCTACAGTGATCACACCCCGGGTTTCTGCCGCCGCCTGTAAAACCGTCGCCTCATCTAAGGGCTTGATGGTATGCATGCTGATTACCCGGCATTCTATTCCGTCCGCCGCGAGTAGATCCGCCGCAGCCACCACCGGTGCGACCGTTTCTCCGCAAGCGATAAAAGTGATGTCTTTCCCTTGCCGAACCAGCGAAGCTTTTCCCAACTCGAATCCCGGCAGCGCCCGAGGCAGATGTGGCATCGTCTTCTTTCCAAAGCGGAGGTAGGCGGGGGCCGGTAGGTTAGCCACAGCCTTAATGGCTTCCCGGGTCTCGAAGTTGTCAGCCGGAGCGATGATCGTGATGTTGTGAACCGCTCGGAGGACCGCAAAATCGTGCAGAGAATGGTGAGTTGTCCCCAATGCGCCGTAGCTGACACCAGCGCTGATTCCGATAACGCTCACCGGTCGATCCGAGTAGCAGACATCATTCTTGATCTGCTCGAGAGAGCGCGCGGTTAGGAAACAAGCCGGAGAAACCGCAAACACATTTTTGCCGGCCGCCGCGAGGCCAGCTGCGATCCCCACCAGATTTTGCTCCGCAATGCCAACCTCAACAATCTGCCCCGGCGCCGCTTTGGCGAACGACGCTAGCTTGGCAGATCCTCGTGAGTCGCTGGTGACTACCAACAGATCAGAGTCTTTCCGAGCTAATTCCAGGAGCGTCGCCGCAAAGACCTCCAAATTCGCTAAAGCGGGTTCCATTATTTCAGCGCGGCCTCGACCGCCTCCAGCTCAGCCATCGCTTGGCTGTATTCGTCATCACTGGGAACCTTGTGATGCCATTTGGCGACGTTCTCCATAAAGCTAACTCCTTTGCCTTTCTTGGTTTTGGCCAGGATCAGACTAGGTTTTCCCGGGCGAAAAGGGACTTCCTCCAAAGTCCGCACCAAATCGGTGACATCGTTACCGTCACATCGACGAACCTCGAATCCGAAGGCGGCGAATTTCTGATCCAAAGGGGCCAATTGGCAGACATCCTCGGTTGACCCGGTGATCTGCAGTCCGTTCCGGTCCACAATCGCCACCAAGTTATCGAGGCGATAATGCGCTGCCGTCATCGCCGCCTCCCAGTTAGATCCTTCAGCTAATTCACCGTCTCCCAATAAAACAAAAACCCTATAGTCGCGCCGATCGATCTTACCGGCGAGGGCAATGCCCACACCCACCGCCAAGCCGTGACCGAGGGCGCCGGTATTTTGCTCTACCCCATTTACATCCCGAGTGGGATGCCCGATGTAGTGCGAGCCGTATTGGTTTAGTGTATCTAGATCGCTCTTCGGAAAAAATCCCCTGTCTGCCAGCACCACGAAGAGCGCTTCGGCGCAGTGCCCTTTGCTTTGGATGTAATAATCGCGATCCGGACTTTTGAATGTCTCCGGGCTGACCCGTAGGACGCGGTTATAGAGGACATTGAGAATATCGAGGCAGGATAGGTCGCCGCCGGTGTGGCCAGCTTTGGCGTGTTTGATCAGGCGCAACAAATCTTTGCGGTATTGCACGGACTTACGCTGCAGATCAGGTACGGAGAGCATGGCTAGCGAATAAAAATACAATATATGCTATTTAGTCAGATAGTAAGTCGCGCCCGCCGCCTGCGTCAAGCCGGAAGCTCCAAGTTCTCCCTACTCTTTTGCTCGATAGCGTAGTTTGTTGACGAACGCGCTTGGCTCCGGCGTCCATTCTCGGGCGCCACTTTTCAGAGCGCATTTCGGGTGTGCGATACCCAGGGCTAGGCCTGAGCTGTTTTCTATAACCGCTTCGCGGTATTCGGACGATTACCGTTCCCGGCGATCCCGCTCGTTCCTACCCCTTCCCGGGCTGCGCCTTCACTAACCGTGCCGCCGTGTGCTGGTCCGTTACGAGCGTATTGATCCACTTCCCTCGAATTGCTCCCAGGATCGCCGCAAACTTCCGTTTGCCTCCGCACACGCCCACCGATCTGGGTACCTGAGTCAATGCGTCCAGATCCATCCCGATCACCCGCTCGTCATGGGCGCCTTTGACCGGCTTACCCTTAGCATCAATAAAACGAATGCAGATATCCCCCACCGCCCCCTGTTTCTGCAGTTGTTCGAGCTCCGCTTTCGAAAAAATGTTTCCGCTGCTGGCAACGAGCGCCGAGGGTTCAACCGATCCGATGCCAACCAACGCTAAACTGACTTTGTCGAAAAGGGCCACTGTGCCACTGACGTTTGGCTCCTTCAGCAATACTTTGGCCGCATTGGCAGATCCAACCACACCCGGCACGGGCAAAAAACGCGCTTCACCCCGGACCAATCTTGATAATCGCACCGCCAAATGATTCGCGTGTTGTTCGGCGGAGGGACTGCCGATTCCTCCCAGCAACTGAACCACAACACAATTCTCCAATTTCCGAATCGGATGCATCTGTTCGACCGTGGACAACAAAGATGAGCTCCACGAAGAGATCCCGATGACTTCGCCCGAACGAATCGTAGACTCGAGATATTCAGCGGCAGCCGAACCGATAGCGGCTAACACCGCTTCTTCCGAGTCACTGGTCGCTTCCCCTACGATCACCTGAGAAAGGCCGAATCTTTGCTCTAAGGTTTCTTCCAGTTCGGCAAAAGCACCCGGCGGCGTAACCACCGTTGTCCGCACGATCCCATTCTCTTCCGCCTTCTTTAGGAGCCGGGAGACGGCCACCTGAGTGATTCCTAACCTGTTCGCAATCTCACTCTGGATCAGCCGTTCTTCATAATAAAGCCGCGCCACCCGGGTCATGAGTCTGAGATCTGGAAGATTACGCGACATGAAGGAAGGAGTTCGAGGAGTTCAGGAGTTGCAGGAGTTCAGAATGTTTCGTGGCGCTCTGGATATAAAGTCTAAACTAAGATCCGCAGATTACACAGATTACGTAGATTTCTCAAAACGATCCGTAGACCGCGATTTTGGGTTGAATCGCGCACCGGCACACAAGGAAACCCCTTTCATTAGCAGACAGGCTTTTAGCTCTTTCACTTTGATCGGCCTTAAACGAAATCTGCGTAATCTGTGTAATCTGCGGATTATTAAATTCCGCGGATCACTTGCTGGCAAGCGTCTTCACGGACTCCACGGCCCGGTTCCAACCCTGGACTAAGCGCTTTCGCTCATCATCTTCCATGGCCGGATTAAACGGGTCATGCGGTGCGATCGCCGCCGCTAGATCGTCGGGTGAAGACCAAAAACCGGCGCCAAGGCCGGCCGCAAAGGCGGCTCCCAACCCGGACAACTCTGCGGTTCGGCTGCGTCGCACGTGCCGGTCGAGTAGATCGGCTTGAAATTGCATCAACCAATCATTCTTGCTGGCTCCGCCGTCGGTCAAAAGAGTCTCCAACCTTGTCTTGGCCGCTTCCTGCATTGCATCAAAAACATCTTTGATTTGATACGCGATCGCCTCGAGCGCCGCACGTACGAGGTGTTCTTTGTTCGCGCCGAAAGATAAACCGACGATCGATCCCCGCGCGTTCTCCTCCCAATGCGGTGCACCCAAACCAGCTAAGGCCGGAACGAAATAAACGTTGGCGTTGTGCGGCAGCTCAATGGCCCTTTGTACGGCCGCGTCAAGGTCATCTAACCCGGTAAAGCCAAGCGCCCAGGAAAGACCGGAACCGGTTACCGTGATGTTTCCTTCGTACGCATACTGAATCCGATCCAGGTTCCAGGCGATGGTTGTGGAGACGCGTCTATCTCCCGTTTCCGGCGCGTCGCAGAGCGTCATCAGTGAAGAACCGGTGCCATAAGTCGCTTTTACTTTCCCTTTCTGTAGAACACCGTGCCCCAGAAGTGCGGCATGCGAATCGCCCAACACACCGTGTATGGGAATCGTTCTGCCACCCGGCAGAGTCATTTCGCCAAACAATCCATTCGATTGTGTTAGCTCGGGAAGAATGGACTTCGGTACTGCAAAAAGATCGAGAAGCTCAGGATCCCAAGATCGTTCTCGAAGATTCAACAGCTGGGTTCGCGACGCATTACTGTAGTCGGTCCGGAACTCTTTTCGTTCAGTCAAATTCCAGACTAGCCACGCATCCACTGTCCCAACACAAAGATCTCCTTGATCCGCCAGTTTCGCCACCTCGGGATAGTTTTCAAACAGCCACTGAATTTTGGTGGCGGGGAACAACGGGTCGACCTGCAACCCGGTCTTGACCCGGATTTTCTCATCCAACCCTTTGTTTCGCAAGATCTGGCAGATAGCGGCGCTTCGCCGGCATTGCCAGACGATACAGGGATGAATCGCTTGACCTGTGCGCCGGTTCCAGGCCACCACCGTTTCCCGTTGATTGGATATACCCAATGCAACTACCTCGTGCTCTCTTCCTTTTTCGAGGCACTCCCTGATTGTCTTTTGGGCAGCAACCAGAATCGCGGCCGCTGATTGTTCAACCCAACCATCTTTCGGGAACTGGATTTCGAGCGGAGTCGAACTTCGTGCGACTACATTGCCTTGCTGATCTACCAAAATCGCTTTCACATTGGTAGTCCCGGCATCCAGCGCAAGGATCGTCTTCATCGGTTAGGTATTGTTCCTGTAGACTCAGAGCGGCGTGGTCCCGTCCGAATCGTGCTCGTGCTCGTAATCGTCCTCGTGCTCGATTCAAAACGCGTTTCTGTGTTTGCCGTCTCTAAGTCTTGACATTTTAGGTCGGAGAAATCTGCAGCTTGAACCACCGTATTAACCTTTCGAGCACGAGCACGAAAGCTCCTGGCTCCTATTCCTTCAGATTGAACGCCGAGTAGTTGGCTACATTATCCGGGTTCACCAGGACACAGTCGATCGTCTGTTTTTCGTCCTTCCCGGTTTTGCCGGTCTTGAGGAATTGGTCGGCCTCTTCCACCGCTAACTCGGAGAGATGGACGACGGGCTGGAGAACGGTTGCTTTAATCTCGCCGGCTTTGATCGAAGCAGCGACATCGGGACTGCCATCAAATCCGACCACCAGCACGTTTCCTTTACCAGCGGCCTTCAGCGCCGCATAAGCGCCTAAGGCCATCGTATCGTTACCAGAGATAACGCCTTTGATGTTGGGGTATTGTTGAATGATCGTCTGCATCTTCTGGAACGCTTCCGCCTGGTTCCAGTTCGCGCTTTGAGCGGCGACCTTCTTCAACTTTGGATATTGACTCAAGGTATCATTGTAGCCTTTCGACCGGATTCCGGCATTGGTATCGGTCTCTTTTCCGATCAACTCAACGTAATCACCTTGTTCTCCCATTACCTTGGCGAATTCTTCAGCGCCCAGAGTTGCTCCTTGATAGTTATTTGACACCAACTGGGCAGCCGCAACGCCGTTCGCGTTGATTTCCCGGTCTACCAGAAATGACGGAATGCCGGCTGCTTTTGCCTTTTTCACCGCTGCAACCGTGGCGTCCGCACCTGCGTTATCCAAAATGATAGCCGCTGCTTTCCGGGCAATGGCAGTATCGAAGAGCTGATCCTGTTTTACCGGGTCATCGTTGTGCACGAGAACCAGTGTGTCGTAACCCATGGCTTTCGCTTTGGCGTCAGCCGCATCGGCCTCCGCTTTGAAGAACGGGTTTTCTGGGGACGGAACGATAATCGCGATCAGCTTTTTCTGCTGCGCGACCGCAGGCATCGCTCCGGCCGTGAGCAGGAGCGTCGGAATTGCCAGTAATCTGACAATGGATTTCCAGTTTAGGGGGCTTTTTAGCATAGTGGGTTTGGATTTGGGTTGGGGTTAGAGAGATTTTCGCCCCAAAGGGGCATAAGGACTCAGCCCAGGGTTTTAACCCTGGGTTAGAGGTTTCCAAAAGAAGCGCCCTGAAAGTGGCGCCCGAAGACGATGGCCAGGGGTATTGGTGTACTAACTCGACTAAACCACACCCGTCTGGTGCCACTTTCAGGGCACGTCGCTTACTAATATCCGACCCAGGGTTAAAACCCTGGGCCGAGTCCCTATGCCCCTTTGGGGCAGAAGCCAGGCGACCCGCGGCTATTAGAATTGTCTGTCTCATGCGCGTCTAAGAGCTAATCGCTGCTGGAACCGCTCCTGCAGCTGATCCAGCACAACGGCCAGAATGATCACAAATCCGGTGATTACTTTTTTCCAAAACTCTTGTACGCCAAGGAGGACGAGTCCGTTGGTAAGGACACCAATGACCAGCGCGCCGACAATGGTTCCCCACATCGTGCCTCGCCCTCCGGACAGAGAAGTACCGCCTAGAACCACGGCAGCGATCGCGTTCAGCTCGTAGCTCTCACCTACTGCCGGATGAGCCGCCACCAATTGAGACGCGGTGATCAACCCAGTCATGGCGGCACAAAGACCACAAATCATGTACACACCCATTTTGATGCGATTGACGTAGATCCCGGAAAGCTCAGCAGCGCGTTCATTTCCGCCGACGGCATAGACTTGGCGACCAAACGGCGTCTTCCCCGCGACAAACGCGGCCACCGCCGCGAAAATCACCATAATCCAAATTACAATTGGAATCCCAAGCACGCTGCCAGCGCCTAGAATCGGGAAGCCGGTGTTACCGAGCTCAGGCTTACCCACCAGATTTGGAAAGGTCGCGCCATCGTTACTTAACTGAGCGGCGCCCCGGGCGACATAAAGCGTTCCTAAGGTGGCGATAAATGGCGCTACGTTAAACCGGGTGATGAGGATTCCGTTAAACGCTCCGACCAGTACTCCCAGGCAAAGACAGAGTACAATTATCATCGGGATATTGAAGTAAAGCACCACCCCAAGCGGCGGAATCTCGACTCCTCGATTGATTAACAACCCGGACATCATCGCGGAAAAGCCAACGGTAGAACCAACCGACAAATCGATCCCACCGGTTAAAATGACAAAAGTCATGCCCACGGCCATGATCGCGTTAATGGCAGTTTGGCCGACCAGAATGATAAGATTCTGCTCGGTGAAGAACGACGGAGTCAGCACCGAAAAGATACCGATCAAAACAAACAGGGCGATCAGCGCCCGTAAACGGAACAAAAAGACTCCCAACGAAAGTCCGAGCGCCTTGGATCCGGCAGAAGAAGCAGGAGGAGCAATAGAACTCATTGAAGTGAACCGAAGTTAGAGATCCGCAGATTACGCAGCGCGCCCGCGCCGCAACCACGAGCAACAATAATGAACCGCGAATGGACACGAAGGAACGCGAATAATGAGAAGATAATTCGTGTCAATTCGTTAGATGCCAAAAAGGCACTCACGCGGGAAAGCACATTCTCCCTTTTATTCGTGTTCATTCGCGGTTTAACTCGGTTGATTGTTGGTGGCATTGTGGGTGTTAGGCGGGGACCGGGTGCTCGGTCTGTTGACGCGCGCCTGCGGCCAAGACCAAGGCTTCCTCAGTTAATTCATCGTGAAGGAATTGACCCGTGATTTTGCCTTTCGAGAGGACGATGACCCGATCCGGAATCGTAAACATCTCGGGCAACTCTGAGGATACGAACAAGACGGCCAACCCTTTCTCGGCCAGCCCATTCATAATTCCGAATATCTCCGCTTTCGCCCCAACATCGATCCCGCGGGTAGGTTCATCTAACATCAACACTCGTGGCTGGGTCAGCAGACTCTTAGCGATAACTACCTTCTGTTGATTTCCTCCGCTCAAGGCCGTGATCGATTGCTTTGGGCTGTGGGTCTTGATCGCGAGACTGCGGATCATGGTATTGATCTCTTCCGCCTCCCGTTTTTCTGACAACCAAAACCAAGTGACCAAGCGGTTCAGGTTCGCCAAAGTAATGTTTTGGGCGACAGATAATTTCTGCACCAAGCCGAGGCGTTGCCGATCCTCCGGCACCAGCACCAGACCGAGCTCTATCCGGTCGCGGACGGTCTCGCGCAGCAACTGTCTACCATTTAACCAGATCTCACCGCTGGCTTCGGGATGCAGACCCATCAGACACTCGAACAGTTCCGTTCGTCCGGCGCCCATTAAACCGAAGATTGCCAGAATCTCACCCCGATGAAGGGTTAAAGAGACGTTCTCGAGAGTGAATCCGCTGCCCACTCGCGGGAGGGTGAGATTCTTGATTTCTAAGACTGGCGGCTCGTCCTTTGAGATGGCTGAGGTCCGATGTCTGGGCGCATTGACATTACGCCCTACCATTTTCTCAATCATCCACGGAACCGTGATTGATCGGGCCGGCGCGGTTGCCGCCAGTTTGCCGTCTCGCAAAATCGTGACGTAATCCCCGATGCGCAGCAATTCTTCCAATTTGTGAGAGATATAGATGACGGCGACCCCGTCCGCTTTTAAGTCGGCAATAATGCGGAACAGCGCTTCCGTTTCCGCGCTGGTTAGAGCGGAGGTCGGTTCGTCCATGATTAAGATCCGGACGTTCTGCGACAATGCTTTGGCAATCTCGACGATTTGTTGCTGCCCCATCCGCAAGTCACGCACCAACGTTCCTGGCGTTAACGGCTGCTCCAAACGGTCCAACAGTTTCGCCGTGATTTCCTCCTGCCGACGATGCTGCACCACTCCGTTTCGAGTAATTTCTCGGGCAACGAAGATATTTTCCGAGATGCTGAGGTTCGGATAGAGATTCAGTTCCTGAAAGATAATCCCGATCCCGGCCTGGGCAGCCTCGCGCGTTGATTTGAATTCGACCGGCACCCCTTTGAGCAACAGGCGCCCGGAGGTCGGTCTATCAACTCCGGCGAGGATCTTCATCAAGGTCGATTTTCCCGCTCCGTTCTCTCCGATCAGCACATTGACGGCCCCGGCGTAGACCGTAAAATCTACCCCATCCAAAGCGACCGTACCGGGGAACCATTTCGAGATCTTTTCGGCCACCAGCACCGGTTTGGCACCGTCAGAGATTTGGATGTCGGATGGGTTCGTCGCCATATGAGAGTCGGTGCACTAAAGACTGATCTTGACCGGCGTGATCAGCACTGGCGATTTGGAGTGCGGGTCGAAAGTAAAGGCGCCGTAGAATGTCACCGTCTTACCGGCCAGGGAAGCAGCCGGAGCAGCGGAAAAAGCCGCCTTTAGCGCCCGGCTATTCATTTCCTTGGAGACATCTGCATAGTCGAGCTGATTCTCAAATTGGTTAAACGAGACCAGCCCGGTTGCATCTCGCAAAGCGGTGCCGCGTACCACCGGACCGATTTGCAGGGCTACTTTTTCGTTTAACCCTGGGACCTCAACGGTGGCAGTTCCGGCCGCAGACTCAGTATTAACCTCGGCTACCTTACCTGTCCCCTTGACCATATAGTTATAGGGGTTGGTTGCTTCCCGCCGGCCATACTTTTCACCGGCCGCATCGGGATTAGCGCGAATCTCCGGAAGTATCTTGGCGATGTCTTGTGCCTTCTGGTCGAAGACAGGTCCCAGTTTATCCCAAATACCATCAACGAATTTCGCGGCCGTGTTTTCTGCGGGTTGAGAACCGGCTCCCCCGGCGGCGCCTTCATGTCCGGGAAGCGCTTTTATCACAAAAGGCGGTTTAATCGCAAAGAGAATACCGATCAGCACTACGACGGCAGCAATCACCATCGGCTGCCGATTTTTCTTTTTCCCTGGGCCGGCCGCTGACGATCGAGAATCATTGATTACCGCAGGCATCGTGGAGAGGGTCCGGACGGTAAAGCTACAGGTGGCATTTGTTGAGAGGGATGAAGGCTGGGGGATTTTGGCCTAAGGCATAACGAATATCTATACACTGACCGTTATAAAGTCAAAACAGCAGATCATGCCCTATCAATAGCGTCAAGAATCTTTCTTGGATCCAAGTGTGCCGGAGACGGAAATCGAATGGAGGAAGGAAGGGTCGGAGTGCTGGAGCGATGGAGTATTGGAGTAACTAGG
>JAFAZK010000087.1 GCA_019239825.1 Verrucomicrobiota bacterium
CAAGCGATCTCGCCCTGAAAGGGCGACAGACAAGGCGTTTCAAAACCGTCTGTGTCAACCCGCAACCCGCAACCCGCAACTCGCAACCCATAACCCGCAACCGGAAACTTAAAACCTACAACCCGAATAGCTGGCGCATACGCGCCAGAAAAGACTCTTTTGTCGGAATGATGGGCACTGTTGCCCGGTCCTCTTTCCAGTTGGCTAACTCAGTTTCTAGTACCGAGCGCCGCGTGGAAAGCGTTTCGCTGAGGTGGTCCGCTAAGCGCGGATATTGTTTCAGGAGGTCGCGCATAGCGGCTTGATCGATCTCGATGATATTGCAATCGGTTTTGGCCGCGACGCTGGCGGTACGTGGGTTCCCCGTTAACAACGAGATCTCACCGAAGCATTCGCCGGTGACGAGTTCTCCCAGATCCGAGGCCCGGCCGTCGCGCTCCACGGTGACTTGAGCGATACCGGACGAAAGCACGTACATCGATTCGCCGGGATCACCTTGATTTATAATCTTTTCGCCTTTTCCATACCGCAAATGCCGAGCGGATTTAGCCAGCACTTGGATCTGACTGGTTTCCATATCCGCGAACAACGGTTGAGATTGGAGCAACAGCGCAACTTGGTCTTTGGGTTCGGTTTCTTTCTTGGTCCGCATCTCCACGACCCGGGTGGGATAAGAAAACGGGATGGTGCGGCGGTCGAGCTCGTACCAGATGTTTGTTCTCACCGTATCACTGATTTCCGGGTACTGGCGGGCGTCATTGATCCAGTATTTCAACTCGTACCGAATCCCGGAATCGTCGAAGTTCATCAAAAATGCGCCAGGAGCCGGAGTAGAGAGAACGCCCCGAGCAGCCAAGGCGGCCTGAACGAGGGCGTCTTTTACATGATTTGGCGGAATTCCGTACTCCACACAGACGCTGGCGCGGGCAGCGTGAATCGGTGTTGGGTTGTAGAGATTAACAATGGTTGCCTTAGCCAGCTGATTATTTGGAATATCTAAACTGGCAGCGTCGTTATTGCGGAGCCGAGTAGAGCGCCAATTTACTTCAATTACCTCGACATGTTTTCCGTCCACGATCAACCAATCACCCACCCGGAAGGATTTCCCGGCTTGGAGCCCAAGTCCGGCAAATATATTTCCGAGCGTGTCTTGGAGGGCTAAGCCGAGGACGAAAGCGATCAGTCCGGAACCAGCTAACAGACCGGGGACGGCGGCGCCGTAAAACGTGCTTAAGCTTGTGAAAAACGCGGTTGCAATTAGCAGCAGCGTGGTGATCTGCGGTAAGAAAGGGGGAACTCGCGCTTGTTCGCCCGGATACCCAAAGATCGGCCAGAAATAGCGGTAGAGCAGAGCGTTAAGCGGAAAGGCCGCAAAAAACAGGGCCGCCATGGCAACTAAACGTTGGCCCGGAAAATCGAAGTGGAACAGATCGCTGGCGATAACGACTGCGGCGGCAACGATAAAAATCTGATAAGTCCACCCTAATCCGACCTTGAACCGGCGTTTGAGCACTCTACCGACCAACAACCCAGCCAGATAAAACAGGATAACGGCCAACAAAAACAGCGCTTCGGGTTCCGCTGCCGTTAAAAACGAATTGATTAGGTTTGGCTGTGGCAAAAAGGGAAAGTGCTAGTTAGCCATAGCATGCAGACAAAGGCGAAGGGAAACAAGCAGCCAGAAGGCCAAACGGCGAATGGGCGATGCGGCGACTAAGCAACGAAGCTGCGGCTCATCCACAGGCTAGGCGACTATCATGCAGTCCCGTCGAGACAAAGAAGGCATGGATCAATTAGTGACTATCGGGCTTCGCCCTAGCAGCTTCGCCCCTAAAATCCGCGAGTCTCATTCGCCCCTTCGCCATTTCGCCTCCTGGCTCCTCGTTCCTAAGAGACAAGCTTTGTCCAGGTACTCCCGTTTTGCGCGCTGGCTACAGCAGTAGCGATAAAAGCCATTCCGAGTACTCCATCTTCGACCGTTGGATAGTCGACATCCGCTGGGATCGGTTTTCCTTCTTTTACTGCTTCGATCGCCCTGGCAGCCTCCAGATAGACGTTTGCGAAGGCTTCAATAAAGGCCTCGGGATGTCCGAACGGCAGCCGGGTAAACCGTTTCGCGATATCACTAACGTAGCCGTTCCCTCGGCGATAGATCTTCCGCGGAGCATCTGGATATTTAACGGTCAGCTCGTTAGGATGTTCCTGATGCCACTCAAGTGAAGCTTTCGTTCCGTAAACCCGGACGCTGAGGTTATTTTCTTCGCCCACTGAGACCTGTGACGCGTAGAGGACGCCGCGAGCTCCACCTTGATAGCGAAGCAAGAGGTTGCCGTCGTCCTCCAGGCGCCTGCCGGGGACGAAGGTAGTAAAATCGGCGCACAGCTCGTCGATCTCGAGTCCGGTGATATAACGGCCCAGGTTCTCGGCATGGGTGCCAATATCGCCGATGCAACTCGAGGCTCCCGTTTTCGACGGATCGGTACGCCAAGCCGCTTGTTTTTGACCTTCAGCGTCGATTGGTTGAATCAACCAACCCTGTGGGTATTCCGCTACGACCTTGAGGATTTTGCCCAAATCACCGTTCCGAACCAGCTCTCGCGCCTCTTTGACCATGGGGTAACCAGTATAATTGTGAGTCAACGCAAACACCTTGCCGGTTGACTTTACCAGGTCGCGTAACGCTTTTGCCTCAGCCAGATCGTACGTCATCGGCTTATCGCAAACGACGTGGAAGCCGGCTTCCAGAAAGGTTTTGGCAGGAGGGAAATGCACGTGGTTGGGTGTTACGATCGACACGAAGTCGATGCGTTCACTCTCTGGCAGCTTAGCTTCCGCGGCTGCCATCGTTTCATAGTCCGGATAGACTCTTGAGGGATCGAGTCCCAGATCTTCACCTGAAGCCCGGGACTTAGACGCATCAGAGGAAAAGGCTCCCGCCACAAGCTCAATACGTCCGTCTAGTCGGGCCGCCATCCGATGCACGGCGCCTATGAAGGCATCCCGGCCTCCGCCCACCATTCCCATCTTTAGTTTTTGGGTCATAAGCTTCTTGTCTTCCGCGCGATGCTTCCGAGTTACGCCTTCTTGCGTTCAAAAGCCGCATCGAACGCGGCTCCGCTCGGCGCAAAATCGTACGACTTCACATTGCGGCACGATTCCGTCGCGCCGTGGATCCGGTCCATGCGGCCGTCTTCCCACTCGATGGAAAGCGGTCCTCGGTAGGCGACGTCATTCAAAGCCACGATGATATCCTCAAACCGAACGTCGCCGTGTCCGATCGAACGGAAATCCCAATAACGGCGGTAATCACCAAAGTCGGTATGACCGCCGAAAACACCGACGTCTCCGTTACCGTGGCCCCACCATGCATCCTTCATGTGACAGTGATAGATGCGATCTTTGAACTCTCGAATGAACTTTACGTAATCGACCCCTTGGTATCCCAAGTGTGACGGATCGTAGTTAAAACCGAATCGTCGATGCTGGTTGACAGCTTCCAGGGCCCGATGGGCTGACCCGATGTCGAAGGCGATCTCGGTCGGATGAACTTCCAGCGCAAAGTTCACATTGTATTGCTCGAACACATCTAGAATCGGTAAAAACCGGCGTCCGAAATCGTCGTAACCTTTTTGGAGATACTCTTGGCTTGTGGGCGGGAATGCGTAACAGGCGTGCCAGACGCTTGACCCAGAGAAAGCGTTGACTACCGCGGGAAAATCGAGGTCCTGGACCGGCTTGGTATCGATAAAGTTCCGGCAGGCTCGAGCGGTCAACTTCATTTGCTCGGCTGCGCGCTGGCGAACGCCTTCCGGATCGCCATCCCCCCAGATCTCGGGCGGCAGAATTGCCTTGTGCCGTTCATCGATCCGGTCGCAAATGGCTTGTCCAACCAGATGGCTGGAGATCGAAAACGCCGTCAGGCCATTTCCGGTTAAAATCTGCCATCGCTCTTTACAATAGTCCTTGGATTCAGCGGCGGCCTTAACATCGAAATGGTCGCCCCAACAGGCCAATTCAAGCCCGTCGAAGCCCATCTTTTTTGCGGTCGCTGCGAGATCCTTTAAGGGGAGGTCGGCCCATTGGCCGGTGAACAAGGTGACTGGTCTAGCCATTGCGGAGGATTAAAAAGTTTGGGGGTTGAATTAAATGCTACTAGACGTTTCATCATCAAAATCTGCAAGTCGATCGATAAGGAAATCGAGCAAAGCCTCGTTCAAAAATGAAGATATCGGAACCGGACCGGATCAGGGCCTTACTACTTGGTCTTGGCGATCATGTTCGTCAATCCGTGTTGAATGCTCGGCGTGAGAATGACCCTGGCGATCTAGCCACGATCTCGCGGGAGAGCATCGCTGATACCATTTATGGCATCGATCGGATCAGCGAAGATGCGATCATGGAGTGGTTCACTGAGCATTGGCCTACGACGATTCCGGTAGAGCTGGTTATGGAAGGGATCGATCCCCAGCGTCCAGTTACCTTTCCGGCAAAAGCTCCCTTAGAACAAACCGACGCAAAAATTATCCTGGACCCAATCGACGGCACCCGGGGGATCATGTACGACAAGCGGGCGGCTTGGTTTCTAGCCGGAGTAGCGCCGCAACGTGGCCCGGCAACCAGGATATCTGAGATCGAGGTTGCGGTGATGGTCGAGCTACCGACGACGAAACAATGGCGGGCGGACAGATTCTCCGCTATTCGGGGTCATGGGTTTCTTAGCGATGCTGTCAATGTCCTTACCGGTGAGATCCAGTTGCGTTCCGTCAGGCCGTCGCAAGCCGCCGATGTGCTGCATGGATTCGGCTATATCTCGCGTTTCTTCCCTGCCGGCAAAGCGCTGACGGCTGCGATCGAACAGCAGTTGTGGGATCGGCTTTATCCGCGCGTTCCCGGGGCGGAGGTAATCGTGTTTGAAGACCAGTATATCTCGACCGGCGGCCAATTCTCCGAGCTCCTATTGGGACATGATCGAATGATTGCAGATATTCGGCCTCTAGTTTTCAAGAAGCTAGGTATCCCGTCCGCTGTTTGCTGTCATCCTTACGATGTGGCAGCCGCGCTAGTCTTAGAGGAAGCCGGGGTCATATTAGAGTCCCCAGACGGCAGTCCGATGGATGGCCCTCTGGATACCACTTCGCCGATCTCATGGGTAGCCTACGCTAATCCTGAATTGGCCGCTCATATCCGGCCTGTTCTGCGGGCCGTCCTAAAGGAGATGCTGGAAGCGTAGGCATCGTAATCGTCCCCTTCCTCGTACTCGAACTTAGCGCGTGGGGCTCCACGGCGAATAGGACTCATTAGGACACATGGGACCTATAAGACGGAAACATATAAGTCCTATAAGTCGTATAGGTCGTATTCGGTGCCACGCCCTTGCGCGCCCGAATTCGTCACCGCCGAGAACGAGGCCATTCGCCGCCAATCCCAACAAATCATTTGGTTACCCGGAATTTCTTGCCAGATTTCTTTGCCTCACCGAACAACCCATCCCCCTTTTATGGAGAAGCTTGGATCTGGTTTTATTACCACCACAGACGACGTCGACCGGCTTGAATTTGATTGGGGAAAGATTCATTTCCTCAGTGAACCCCAGGTAACGAATGCGGAACGTTTCAGTTTCGGGATCGTTGAGCTGGCCCAAGGACAAGGGCACGCACGTCATAATCACCCCGGCTCGGAAGAGATCATCTATGTCGTTTCCGGACAAGGCGAGCAAATGGTGGACGATCAACCCCCGGTTAAGGTTGGCCCAGGAGCGAGCATTTATATCCCGGCCGATATTTATCACTCTACCCTGAACACCGGGAATGAACCGATGAAGCTCATCGTCGTTTACTCGCCTGCCGGGCCGGAACGGTTGCTGCGGGAAATTCCCGGCTGCAAGGTGACCGCGGCGGGGTAATGACAAATAACAAATGACAGATGACAAATTGGCGGTGCATTGAGCTCAAGGCAATTGAGCGATCACTAGCAGAAGGCCATTTGTCGACTGGTTGATCCTACCTAATGCCCTGTCACCTTTCACTTTTCACCTTTCACCAGCCCCCGTCCCCCTCATGCCCAAAACGATCTGTATAATCGGCGCTTTTGATACTAAGGGCGAAGACCATGCCTTTTTGCGTCAGGAACTGCTTAAGCTCGGTCACCAAGTTCTGACCATCAACGTCGGTGCGCTGGGTACAACCACTTTGTTCCCGGTTGATTTCGAAGCCAGCACCGTGCTGAAGTCTGTTGGTGTCGATTTGGATCAGCTACGTGCTCAAGGGGATAAAGGGGCGGCGATGAAAGCGCTCGATCGAGGTGCGCCGCAGCTGGTCCAAGAGTTATACGAACAGGGAAAATTTGACGGCATCATCGGTATGGGCGGATCCGCTGGTTCAGCGATTATCTCATCTGCGATGCGTTCATTACCGATCGGCTTACCTAAGGTATTGGTCTCGACCGTAGCCTCCGGTGACGTCTCCTTCTACGTCCGCGGTAAAGATATCGCGATTATCCCCTCGATTGTTGACGTGACTGGACTGAACCGCATCTCGCGATTGATTTATGCGCGTGCTGCCGGCGCCATCTCCGGCATGGTCCAAAATGCGCCACCACCGATCGGCGCCGATCGTCCGATCATTACCGCCTCGATGTTCGGCAACACGACTGATTGTGTAAACACTTGTGTGAAGGCATTGAGTGACAAAGGCTTTGAGGTTCTGGTCTTTCACGCCACTGGAGCGGGAGGTCGAGCCATGGAGACCTTGGTTGCAGATGGTTTGGTGGAAGGCGTGTTAGATATCACCACCACAGAATGGGCGGATGAACTTTGTCAGGGCGTTTTCAGTGCGGGACCGGAAAGGCTCGATGCGCCCGGTCAACGGGGGATACCACACCTGATCGTACCTGGCTGTGTCGACATGGCCAACTTCGGTGCGCCCTCAACTGTCCCGGAGAAGTTTCGCCAAGCAAAACGGCTTCTCTATGAATGGAACCCGTCGGTAACGCTGATGCGGACCAACGTGGACGAGAACCGGCAAATGGGAGAAATCTTTGCCAAGAAAGCGAATGCCGCCACCGGCCCGGTTGCTTTCCTGATTCCGCTACGCGGTGTCTCAATGCTGGACGGTGATGGCCAGCCTTTTTGTGACCGGGAAGCGGATCGCGCGATGTTCGACGCAATCAAGGCCAAGGTTAAACCCGGTATCCCCCTTGTTGAGGTCGACCTGAATATCAATGACCCGGCCTTCTCGGCTAAAGCAGTCGAGATGATGCTCGAGCTAATCCAAAAACAAGATCTCACGCCAAGACGCCAAGCCGCAAAGGATTGAAGCTTTCCATTTCGTCGCTGGGTCTATCTCCGAAAATCGTTTGGCTAATGAAGGAACCTGCAATCCTGTCTTTTCTTTGCGGCTTGGCGCCTTTGCGTGAGATTTTTCTGTTCTGATTTTTCTTATGGCGTTTACCAGAGAACAAGTTCTTAAACGGTTACGGGCGGTCATGGCGGAAGGCCGGCCCATCATTGGAGGCGGAGCCGGGACAGGCATTTCGGCTAAATTCGAGGCCGCTGGGGGTGTTGACCTGATCATTATCTACAACAGCGGCCGCTATCGCATGGCCGGCCGCGGTTCGTTATCTGGTTTGATGCCGTATGGTGACGCGAACGCCATTGTGATGGAAATGGCAAGTGAAGTTCTCACCATCGTCAGAGATACCCCGGTATTAGCCGGAGTTTGTGGAACCGATCCATTTCGCCAGATGCCGCTTTTCTTACAAGAAGTGGCCGGTGCCGGTTTTTCCGGGGTACAGAATTTTCCGACGGTCGGTCTAATCGATGGATTGTTCCGCCAGAATCTTGAAGAAACCGGCATGGGCTTCGGTCTCGAGATCGACATGATCCGGTTGGCTCACGAGATGAATCTTTTGACCACGCCTTATTGTTTTAACACGGACGAAGCCGAGGCCATGGCGGAAGCAGGAGCCGACATCATCGTGGCGCATTTAGGACTCACTACTAAAGGATCGATCGGCGCGACAACGGCAGTGACCTTAGAGAATGCTCCGGCCAAGGTTCAGGAAATCGCCGATGCAGCCAAAGCGGTAAATCCGGATGTCATTGTTCTCTGTCATGGCGGACCGATCTCTGAGCCGACTGACGCCGAATACGTGTTACATCGGACCAAAGGCGTCCACGGCTTTTACGGCGCCTCCAGCATGGAGCGGCTTCCAGTCGAGAAAGCCATCACCGAAACAATGAAGGCCTATAAGGCCATTCGGTTGCGCTAGGGCATTTTCTCTCAGGGACTGAATGAAGGTAGTCTGGCAATTTATTGCATGGAATATCGTTTTAGCGCGTCCGTCCCGTAGCGGGCTGTCAGGCCTTTGCCGCGACTTGGCCGACGTAGCTAAAGGGGGGAGATGGGGCGAAGTCGGAAGCGGCCACAGATCATAGCCCAGGCCTTTAGGCCAGGGTTGGGTTGGTAGTCAATCCGCCCGTCGAGACATCCGCGCCGATTGGTCTGCATCAATCGGCGCGAAAAGGCTATTCTTGAACTCCTGCAACTGCTTGAACTTCTCGAACTCCTTCTAATTCACTTTGCCGCTGTCGCGTAGGATGGGTTTTCCCTGAATACTGCATTATTGATGTCGTAGATGAAGGCGTTCGCTTCTCGCTTCGACATATAATCGTTCAAAATCCAGGGGATCAGCTTCGATTTATCTAAGTTGTCTTTTTCGAATGGTAGAAAGTTAACGAATACCGCTCGTTTATACGGCTTCTTATCGAAGTACGCGGTGATCTGCTGAAAACAAATGTCTGCCTCGAGTGTCGGACATTGATTTACGTCCATCGTGGTCTGTCCCTTTGCTACCCAATCCCAGGATTTCTCTTTGCCGTTGCTAGCCCCGAGCCAATACTTGCTCGGATCAAGCCCGGCTTCCTCCATCGCTTCGAGGGCGCCGGTCATCATCTCGTCATTCTGGACATAAGCGCCATCAAAGCCATCGGGTCCCAGCGAGGTAATAGCGTCTTGCATCACCTTTTTCGCAGGGTCGGCAAACCAATTGCCTGAGCCCCAGAACACAACTTGCAGATCTTTGCCTCCGGCGCCTTTGACTCCAACACTGTCCAACAAATTGCCAATATCTTTACCGGCTTTCTTATACGCCTGGAGAAAACCTTGCGACTGGCCGGCGGCGGTCCCTTGACCGAGTTTACCTTCGACCATAATCAACTTTTTAACGTTGTGTTTCATGGCCGATTGCCCGGCGAGCTCTCCGTCGTAGACCCAGTCAAATCCGGCAAACCCCGCGAGCCCTGGCTCGTTTGGCGGATTGTGAGTGAGGTGAAACTCCGGGATCCCGGCATCGTGACACCGTTTCAGTGTCTCTGAGGTAGTTTGGGGCGAGTTCTGAACAACCACGATCGCGTCCACTCCCTGGGTAATGAAATTCTCGACCGCAGAAATCTGCTCGGGAGCTGTTCCTTGACCAACTACGTCCTGCACTTGCCAACCAGCTTTTGTGGCCAGCGCTTTGAACACCTGGAAACCCGCTTTGTAATAGTCATCGGAGTTATCCATGTAATAACCGATGACCTTGGGTTTACCACCAGCCGCTACGATCTTACTGGCAGGTAAAAACACTGCGCTCAGAACGGTGAGGCCGGTTAACATTAGTGCCAGACGTTTCGTCTGCCGTTTGATCTTCGCTTGATCGATTGAACTTCGTTTCATTCTTGTTTTGTTATTTTGTCGACTCCACGCTTTCTCCTTTCGCTGCCCGTTGTTCTGCGCGCCAACGCAGCTCCTTCCTCCTTGACAGGAACCCAGAAATTCTAGTCGAGACATCCCCTGCCGATACCGCGATGATCACTACAAGGCCTTTGGCAACGAACTGCACTTCGGACGGTAAACGCAGCATGTTCATGGCGTTGCCGATTGATCCTAAAAAGAAAATGCCGATCAAGGTACCCACAATGTTGCCCTTACCGCCTTTGAGCGCGGTGCCGCCGATAACCACCATGGCGATACTATCGATCTCCAAGCCTTGACCGAGGGTGATAATGCCGGTGTTCACCCGCGCCAGGAGCATGACCGCGCCGATACCCACCAGGAAACCCATGATGACGTAAACCGAGAGTTTCATGTTCTGAACATTGATCCCGGCAAGGTAGGCTGCTTGGGGGCTAGTGCCGACCGCATAGATCCGCCGCCCGTATTTCGTGTAGTTCAGAAGCAACCCTGCGAGTAGCGCGATCAAAAAGAAGATGAGGACATAGGGCGGGATGATCAGGCTGAGATGGTTGAACGGATCGCGGGCTCCCTGAATCAAGTTCACCTTCAAAAAGTCGAGCTCTCGATTCATGATCACTTCTCGCGAATTGCAGAGTAAGAGCGCCATTCCCTGAAATGTGATCATTCCGCCCAGCGTAATAATGAAAGGCTCTACCTTAGTTCGCGAAATGATGTAGCCCATGATGGTCTCCAGCACGACCGCGGTCATGATCCCTGCCAAGATGGAAGGCACAACTCCGATATGCCACTTTGATATCCCGGTTGCCGTCACGATAGAGACGAGGGAAGCCAGCATCCCAACGGAGAGATCAATTCCTCCCGAGATCATCACTATCGTCATACCGATCGCGACGATTCCCGGTACCCCGACTTGCTGCAAGATGTTCAGCAGATTTACCGGGCTGATAAACGTCGGGAATCGATTTGTCCCCGCCGTTATCAATTGCAACAGGATGATGATGATGACGAACCCGATAAAGATCGACAACACCCTCAAATTCTCGTGTCGCTGAAAGAGAGATTTGGGTTTCGCAGGCTCGCTCATATTTCCTTGTGTCCAATCGAGTAGGTCAAAATGTTCTCTTCCGAAATCTGCTCGGTAGTGAGTTCCGCCATCTTCTCCCCATTCTTCATCACGATGACGCGATCACTCATCGAGATTACCTCAGGCATATCGGATGAAACCATGATGATGGCTTTGCCTTGCTTGAGCAGGTCGACCATCACCCTGTAGATCTCCTGCTTGGAGCCGACGTCGATACCTAAGGTCGGTTCGTCAAAAATGAAAATCTCGCCGTTGGTGTTAAACCATTTCGCTAACACCACCTTTTGCTGATTGCCGCCGGATAATTCAACTACCCGGGTCTGTGAATTGGGCGACTTAATCGCGAGCTGCTTAACAAACTTGTCTCCGGTCTCAGCATCGTCCCGGCGATGAACCACGAAGTCGCGCGTGTTAACCAGGTTCGCGATAGTGACGTTTTGGGCAATCGTTTGGGGAAGGAAGAGCCCGGTATTCTGCCGGTCTTCCGTGATGAAACACATCTTATTTCGGATGGCTTTCTCCGGGTTCGAGTGTTTGACGACTTTTCCATGGATCAGGATTTCGCCGGAGTCGAGGGGCGCGCTGCCGAACAGGACGTTCATTAACTCGGAGCGACCTGAACCTGCCATGCCGGCGATGCCCAGAATCTCGCCTCTCCGTAGAGTGAAGGAGATGTCCCGAGCGCCGTTGCCGGTCACGGCTCTGGCCTCGAATACGGCCTCGCCGATAGGCACCTTTTCGCGCTGATAGAACGTGGAAGGATCCCGTCCAACCATGTCTCTGATCAGGGTCGTTTTGGTAAGTCCGGCGATTTCATGCTGGCTGACTTTGCGGCCATCTCGTAATACTGTGACTCGGTCTCCAATCTTAAATACCTCTTCCAGGTGATGAGAAATGTAGATGATGCCGAGGCCGCTATTCTTAACGGTCTCGATAATATCGAGCAGGTTCTCGATCTCGACGGAAGAAAGTGAAGCGGTGGGCTCGTCGAGAATCATGACTCTCCGCTTGAAAATAAGTCCTTTCGCGATCTCAACGATTTTCTGTCCGCTGCTGTTTAGGTCGTCCATCTTGGCATCCGGACTGAGGCCGCTCTTGAGGTATTTCAAAACTCCCAAGGTCTGCCGTCTCATCTCGGCTTTTCGCAGGAAACCTCTTTTTACGATCTCCGAGCCGGCGAAGATATTTTCCATAACGCTGAGCGTATCGAACACCACGTGCTCTTGATAAATCGTCTGGATGCCCAGACTCATGGCCAAGTGCGGATTAAGCACTACCGGTTTCCCCTCAAACAAGATTTCGCCGCCCTCGTCCGGTTGATAGGCTCCGGAGAGGATCTTAATCAGGGTCGATTTACCGGCACCGTTCTCGCCGCATAGACAATGGACTTCGCCCTCGTTCAGATCGAACGAGATATTCTGCAAAGCGACTACGCCGGGAAACGTTTTCGAGATGTTTCTAAGTCGAAGGATCTCGCTCATGGAATGGAAACGTTCACGGTTCCCCGTTGTCCGTTTGCCTTTCGCGATCACCGGTAGGGACGAGCTCCTGCTCGTCCGCGGAATTCGGGCGAGTTCGAAGTGGCGGAGCTGTGAGCGCAAAGAGCACTGACGAGCAGGAGCTCGTCCCTACCGGCCGCCAAGGCCGATTTTGACGCCCATGGACAGCCGCCGGATTCTCGATCCGTTTGGTCATCATTTGTTGGTTGGGGGTGGACGCGAACGCAGGTGCGGGTAGCTCCGGCACCTTGGCAGTCTACAAACCTACTTCGATTAAAATCAGATTCGAATAAAATTGAAAAGCCGAAGCCGTATTTATTTAGCGACCAGAAATAAAACTAGCGGCCAGAAATAAAACCTTCGCATCGTCGGGTCATAGGTTCCTGGTAAAACGGCTCCGTAGGGGCAGCCGCCGGGCTGCCGGAGTAGCATAACCCCCCGGATAGCGGCTACAGCGTGGACCATCCACCCCGGCGGAGGGGAGCCGCATTAGAGAGGTGCCGGCTGTAGATTGGGAGGCGGTCTATCGTCCATAGGTTGAAAAGACGTGTCCGGCTGCGGCTCCCTTTGGTGTGGCAGATTCTATGGTTCCTTTGATCCCAACGTGCTGCATATCCGTCCCACCCCAGGGAGTCGCGTCTATCTGAGCGCCATACTTAAAAAGATTTTTCGGTGTCGACACGCGTGCGAGCTCTAACACCGAATGCGACGCCCCTCCGTCCGTTGTCCTTTAACAGCCATCGAGATGCCGGATCTGACTGGCTCCAACCTCTTAGGTTGAGGCGCACGGGCAGCTGCCGGACTGCTACCGTGTTCACGCAAATGGGCGGTTGCCGGATGACGGACCAAAGGCGGAACTTGTTATGAAACCAGGCAGAGGTTAACATCGGACCGTGGCTGGATCTGATGAAAGTCGGGCCCGCCAGTTTCCAATTCCCCCACCTAACAACCAAGAACCGCCCGTGTATTCAAAAGGCTGCGATTGCTGCACCGCTTGTCGCTCGATCGCGTCCGGAGTCACGGCCCCCCTGATTTCATCTCATGAATAATTTTCCGAAGCTACACAACGCGATGTGGCCTGGACTCGTCGGGAAGGGTCCCGGATCTGAGCCTTTTATTGATCTCGATACAATGTTGAATCTGACGACCGGCGCTACGTGCGGTGAGGTCCGGTTTGAAGGGGTAGACCTGTTTCTTGCCGATCCTCATATCAGTATCGATTCGACCGACGACGATCTGAAACGATTGTCCGATAAACTCGCTTCGAAGGACCTGATGGCCGGGACAGTGATCGCGCCGGTGTGGCCTCCGACCGGGGGCGGTTCTGCTATGGGGACCCCGGAGGAGCGCCGGCGCTTCATTGAACAAGTCAGAAAAGCCAGCGGGATCGCGAGCAGGCTCACAGAATTAGGGATCAGGCCGTATGGCGTTGTCAGAATCGATTCCGCCACGGATGTGGAGACTTGGGCTAATGACCCTGATGCATCGAAGAAGATTGCGGCGACTTTTCGCGAGTGCTGCGAAATCGCCGAAGGTGACGGGGAACTTTTGGCGGCTGAAGGCGAGATCTGCTGGGGTGGGATGCACAGTTGGAGACGGATGCTTGAGCTGTTGGAATTGGTAGACCGACCCGGCACACTCGGTTTCCAAGCAGACATGGCGCACACCCTTCTCTACACCTTGGGTTACAACGCTCCGGAGGACGCGATTTTACCTGCGGGGTTTGATTGGAAGGATAGTAGCAAGGTGCAAGAAGCTTTGAAGACCATGACGCGCGAGTTGCGCCCGTGGACCTTCGATTTTCACGTCGCTCAAAACGATGCCACCGTGAAAGGCAGCGGTTCTCATGATAAAACCGGGCGTCATTGTTTACCGGATGATCCAAACGGTAAGCTGAATGTGGCTCGCGACGCCGGTTACTGGTTGCGAGATGAGAAAGGAAACCTGACCAAGGCGTTCGAGCACATTTGCTGGGATGGCTGCATGTTCCCCAACGAAGTGATGCTGAAACAGGAGACCTGGGATTCTATCCTGCGGACTATGGTTGCCGTACGAGAGGCTCACGGTTGGGAGGAGTGAGCGGACCAGGTAAAAAGTGAAAAGGCACCCGCTTCTAAGCTCCTGATCTGCTGCAACTCATCGAACTCCTTTCCTTCTTATGAAGAAACTCAATGTCGGTTTAATCGGCTACGGCTTTATGGGACGGGCGCACTCCAATGCGTACCTTTCCGTCAGCCAATTCTTTGATCTCAAATATCAACCAGTCTTGAAAGCGGTTGCTGCGCGAGACTCAGGTAAAGTTAAGCAATTCGCTCACAAATGGGGTTACGAATCTCATTACTCAGACTGGAGAAAGCTGATTGAGGACCCCGCGATTGAGCTTATCGATATCGCCAGCCCGAATGATACGCATGCTGAGATTGCCATTGCGGCCCTCGAGGCAGGCAAAATGGTGTTATGCGAAAAACCGTTGGCGCGTAATCTGGCGGAGGCACAACGCATGGTGGACGCCGCCAAAAAAGCGGGAACGCGAACCATGGTCTGGTATAACTATCGGCGCATTCCGGCGGTGACGTTAGCGAAGCAAATCATCGGGTCCGGCAAGCTTGGGCGGATCTTCCATTATCGAGCGAAGTTTCTACAGGACTGGACAATATCTGCCGCGGTTCCCCAAGGCGGCGCCGCTTTGTGGCGCCTCGATATCGACGTAGCCGGAAGCGGTGTGACCGGGGATCTCTTGGCTCATTGCATCGATACGGCGATCTGGTTGAACGGAGAGATCGATGCAGTCTCAGCGATGACGGAGACTTTCATCAAGGAACGCCAGCACCAGGTAACCGGCAAAATGACTGATGTTGGCATCGACGATGCCAGCGCTTTCCTCGGCCGGTTCAAGAACGGGTCACTCGCTACGTTCGAAGCGACGCGATACGCCCGAGGTCACAAGGCGCTTTATACGCTGGAGATCAACGGGGAACATGGTTCCATCGCCTGGGATCTTCACGATCTGCACCGGCTGCAATGGTTTGATCATAAAGACGAAGGTAATATGCGCGGCTGGCGTTCGATCCATGTGACCGATGGAGATCATCCTTACATGGCCCATTGGTGGGTGCCTGGTCTTTCCATAGGATATGAACACTCGTTCATTCATCAGGTCGCCGACTTCGTGAATTCTCTAGACGAGAAAACTCCGGCGGAACCAACCTTTGAATCCGCCTTGGAGACCGAGAAGGTTGTGGATGCGGTGCTGCGTTCGGCCGACTCGCAGAAATGGGAGACGGTCTGATCCACAGAGATAGAAGACTATAGATCCGCAGATTACACAGATTACGCAGATTTCGGCTCGGATACTGATGTCGCTCCGTAGAGAAACAGATCGGTCGCAAAAGGTCCACTTCTTGGTCACTCGATATAAAACCGGCACTTCATAAAACCCCACGACTTTAATAGCTCCCCGATACGGCCCGGCTCCACGCCGAAATCTGCGTTAATCTGCGTAATCTGCGGATAAATATGGTCTTCTTTAATCCGTGGACCGGTTTCTGGGAGCAGAGTAAGGGAAGGGGATGAACGAGCCAGCCGCGGGAAAATCTGTGGTCCGGTTATTCGCCATCGATGTCGATGGCACGCTGCTTGACCGCGCTCATCGATTAAGAAGCGAGGTAAAAGAAGCGGTCAATCGATTGGCTTCTTCGGGCGTTAAGGTCGTCTTGGCTACCGCTCGGAGTCCCCAAGCGGTGGTCGAAATTGTCAAACAATTCGATTTCGCTCCCTCCTTGATCTGTTTCTCCGGCGGATGGATCGGCGAACTGGATGCAGAATCAAGGCACCCGGCAAATGTTCGGCTAGATCTGCGGCTGCCGCTGGACATCGCACGTTCGATCGTGAGCCTAGCGATCAATCAAGGCGTCGAACCCAATGTTTTCACTCCGGACAGCTGGCGAGTGAGAAAGTTGACTGACGAAATCACGGAAGAAATCGAGATCGTCAATCTGCAGCCCGTGGTGTCGGACGAATTGCTGGCCGGCGATATTGAACCCAGCAAAATCATGCTGATCAGTCGACTGGATATAGCGGACACAGCACTACCGTCTATCGAGAGATCAATTCGATCTCTTAGTGCGATTGCGGTTTCAACCATCACGTATTCGAAGCGGAACTACCTTGAGATCTTACCGGTGGACGTGAACAAGGCGAAGGCTATCGCTGCTCTGTCGCAATTTCTCGGGGTCGATCGATCAGAGGTAGCCGGTGTTGGTGACGGTCTGAATGATTTGGAGATGTTGAGTGAAGCGGGGTTCGCCATCGCCATGGGGAACGCTTCGGACCGGCTCAAAACAGCCGCTGATCTGGTAGTTGGTTCAAACGACGAGGCTGGGGTTGCTCAGGCCGTGACCGAGATTCTGACTCGCAACCGGCAAAGTTGAACGCTGGCCGCGATCCGCAGGTTAAAAGTTTAGATATCCGCAGATTACACAGATTACGCAGATTACGGTTTTGAGGACGATTCTATTGGCAGGTGAAAAGGGACCACGTCTTGCAGGAACCGAAGCGAAACTCCGTAAGAGCGCCATCTTTGTAGGCCAGGGTCGAGAATCCGCGCCAAGCTCCGTATGAGTGGCATATGCGGTTCAAAGCAACTTTAGTCAAAATCTGCGTAGTCCATGTAATCTGCCGATATTTTTAGACTTTGGGTAAACTATGCGAATGGAATCAGGGAGAACCGTCTTAATTATTCCTGGCCTCGGCAACTCAGGCCCAGAACACTGGCAATCATTATGGGAGAGCAGTCACCCAGAATATCAGCGGGTTCTTCAATCGGATTGGGACAGTCCTCGATGCGCAGATTGGGTTGCGAATCTTGATGCCGCGATTTCAGGCGCCGATCGGCCGGTGGTGTTGGTGGCTCACAGCATGGGCTGTATGGCGGTCATTCATTGGGCAGCAACCACGCGTAACCCTGATGAACGCGTAGTTGCAGCACTCTTGGTCTCGCCTCCCGATGTCGAAGCCGAAACGATCCCGACTGGTCCCACCGGCTTTGCCCCTTGTCCCCTCATCCGGTTACCTTTCAAATCCATCGCGGTTGCCAGCACCAATGATCCCTTCGTCACTCTCGAGCGAGCAAAAATCTTCACAGGCGCTTGGGGCAGTGAACTAATGGTTTTAGAGTCCGCCGGCCATATCAACGCAGCCTCCGGCCACGGCCCATGGCCTGAAGGGGAACGGTTGCTCGCTAAGTTGCTCAAGTGACAAACGGTTTCTTCCGCTCATTTTGGGGCGGGGTGTTTTTTGGGATCGGTATCCTGGGGTTAAAACCCGAGGCTTAGTCCTTCGGCCCCTTCAGGACCAATGCGATATCTCTCGATTGGCGAAGTTAGGATCGAACCCGGCTTCGATTTCTTTCATTCGCATCCGTTCGTGTCCATTCGCGGTTATTTCTTCATCTGCGTAAATCTGCGTCCATCTGCGGTTGATTTTCCGAGTTCGTGTCCATTTGCGGTCAAAAAAGGGTTTGCAAAGTCTACTTAATCGGTAAGGATACTAATCTAGGGTACTTTGAAGTTGGCCCTATGGTAGAGACCTCCGGAGGCAATATCGATGAAGCTGTTATCCCTTATACCCCGCGCGGAGCACGGAAACGAGAGTCGTGAAATTGCGCCCCATCAATTGGCACGCATGAAGCCTCATCCGTTGATCATCGATGCCCGCGAGGAACGCGATTTTCTCCTTGGGCATATCGAAGGGGCGATACATATCACGCGGAAGACGTTGGAAAGTAAGGTGCCCGGGGTCGGTGCAACGTTCGATACCCCAATCGTCATTTATTGCGCAGTCGGGACTTCCTGTGCTTCGGCTGTTGAAGCGCTGCGCCGGCTAGGTTACCAAAAGGTTTTCTCGCTGAAGGGCGGGCTTCAGAGCTGGCTAGAAGCCGGGGGGTTAGTTGAGTCGTCACACTAGAAGTTCACGAAAACTTTACATCATTCCGTAGCGTAACATTTTGTTGTATAGAGTTTTTCTCGAAACACCGAGAAGGGCGGCTGCTTTCGTTCGATGATAGTGTGTTTCTTCGAGAGCGTTTAGGATCCACTCCTTCTCGGATAAAGGGCTCTTCGCCGTTCGGGTGCTAACGGGGGCCGGCTGAAAGCGATCGAAGTCGCTCGATCCGCGTAGCGCGAGATCGTTGCTTCCAACAATCGAACCCGAACAAAGCACCGCTGCCCTCTCAAGTACGTGACGGAGCTCGCGCACATTCCCGGGCCACTGATGGTTCAAAAGTAACTGCATCGCATCGCTCTCAATCGCGTCGATATTCGGATTGAGCTCGGACCGAATCTCGTTCAGGAAGTGCTCGATCAGCAGCGGGATATCGCCGGCGCGATCTCGCAGCGGCGGTATCTCAATCTCAATAGCACAGAGACGATAGTAAAGGTCCTCGCGAAACAGCCTGGCACTTACCATCTCCCGAATGTTCCGATTGGTTGCGCACACGATTCTCGCGTCCGTGTATTGAAGGACGTTGCTGCCGATCCGCTCGAACCGGCCGTCCTCCAAGACGCGGAGTAGCTTGGCTTGCAATGCCGGTTCCAAATCACCGATCTCGTCCAGAAACAAAGTCGATCCGTGTGCGTCCTCGAATTTGCCGACCCGCCTACGCGTCGCCCCGGTGAATGCACCTGGTTCATAACCGAAGAGCTCACTTTCCAAAAGATCCCGAGGGATAGCCGCGCAGTTCAAGATAATCATGTCGCGGCTGTTTCGGCTGCTGGCCCCATGCAATGCTCGGGCAACGAGTTCCTTGCCGGTGCCATTCTCGCCCAAGATCAGCACCGGCAAACGTGTTGGCGCCACGCGTTCGATCTGGTGAATTACCTGGCGGATCGAAGGTGACCTTCCAATGACTCCCCAAGGCCATCGGTCACGATGCGACCCTCGCCCCTCGGGTGTGGTTGCATGTACAGAAGCCGACAAAGATTTGAAGCCGGCAGCGGTTGCGCGAACCGCCGTTTGCAACGGCAATCGGTCCACGGTGGAACCACCGATATAGCCATGGATGCCGCAGGCTTCGCATACCTGGACTGCTTCCGCTGACCCCACTATCGGTCCTCCTTCGACCAATAGCAGACTTCCCGTATCGCGTACCGGGGCTAAAGTCTGATCGATCAAAGGGATGGCTTGAAACAGGTTTAACCGCGTAGGAACTCCAGTCTTTGTCCCAGTCGTAAATCCGAGACTGGCGCAATAAATATCGGCTCCAGCGGCCTTCATCCGTCGAGCCTCTTCCGCGTTGCTGACATAGACCAAGGTAGTGAGCCCTTCTTCTTTGGCCGTTCGAATCAGTTCTACCTCGCGTTCAAAACCGATCCCTGCTGCGTCGAGCATTTCGCGAAATTCTCCTTCGATGGAAGTCACTGTGGGAAAATTCGCGATCCCAGCGAACCCCCAACGCTGGATCTCCCGTAGCCGAGATCGGATTTCCAGACGCGGATTCAACACGCAAAATCCGAAGAATACCGGAGCGCTAACTCGCCCTAAGATTTCGGTCCTAGCGATACGAGTCACAATTTCATTGCTGTCGCCAATCGGTAGCATGCAGGTTAGCGAAGGCAGCCCTGCCATCCTGAATTTTCCGGCGCTAAGTACTAGGAGGAAATCTGCGCCTCCCTGTTCCGCTGCACGAGCAGTGAGACCGCTTCCGATGGCTGCTCCAAAGAGAAGACCGGTCGATGATCTCAGGCGACCGAGAATATGCTGTCGAACCGATGGTCTGACTTCCATGCTAACCTCGATAGACGATGGTTCCTTCAGCGAGTGCAGCCGCTTCGCTGAGTTCTTTGTAGAGAGCGGGATGACGATAGAGTAGGACCGGTGTTTCTCCAGCGGCGCGGTCTTTCAACTTTTTAACCAGAGCGACCGTTGCGGCAGCGGCCGCCTTCGGCGTGGTGGCCTGCCGAAGGAACCCGCCGGGATGGACGATGACCTGATCCACTCGGGCTTGTAAGCTGGCAGTCCCTTGTTGTTCATTCCAAATGAAGGCTGATGCGCGTAACCCGTTTCGTTTGGCGAACTCCAAACATTGGAGTTCGCGTTGGAAATCAAAGCCGGAAGCCGACATCACCTCAGCAAATCGGCCATCTAAAATCCCAAGCGATGGAAGGTTGGCAATACCCGAGATATTGGCGGCGCCTAAGTCGTCGATCATTTGGCCAGGGTCATAAAACGGGTCCGCAGCGAAGACGCACGCGAATTCGATGGTGTGACGTCGCTGCTCTTGGCTAGCCAAGTAATCGACGAGTTGTGCGTTGACATTGGCGATCGGTAAACAGCCAAGGAGATCGACCGTTTCTGGCGAAAGGCCGGCCATAGCGGGGAACAAAAAACAACCGTTTTTTGACGACGTAGCCGGGCTAGAAGGCGCCAATTCGTAGCACAGTTCTTCTGTAGTCACAGGCGGGGTTAGGGGGAGACTCAAAATGGGGCGTCATTACTCTAAACGAGAAGACCGATTTACCCAAGTTGAGCAAGAGAACTGCCGCGGTCAAACGAATCTATATTAATTTAGTATTCTTTTTGCAAGTATCTCCCTCGGATCGTTCGCAACCGATTCATTGGACACGATTCGCTGGCATATCCATTGCTTAACGGCGGGTCGCTGGACTCCCTCCCTCGACCCATGCACGAACCGTCTTCATCTAACCCAAAGGTCCGGAAAGCTTATGTGGTTGGAACGCTCGATACGAAGGGAGAAGAGCTCAAGTATGTTCGAGACATTTTACGAGCTCGGGAAATACCAACCTTGCTTGTGGATATTGCCATTCAGAAGGCGGCTTCGGAAGCCGACGTCTCGAACGAGGCAGTCGCTGCACATCATCCCGTAAATCCCGACCTGGTCTTTTGTGAGGATCGAGGGGAGGCGATCCAAGCGATGAGCGAAGCCTTCAGGAGCTTCCTGCTCAGTCGAACCGATTTGGCGGGAGTAATCGGACTCGGCGGCTCGGGAGGGTCTGCGATTGTCGCTCCAGCGCTACAGGCACTGCGGATCGGTATCCCGAAGATCTTAGTTTCAACGTTAGCATCCGGGGATGTCACGGCCTACGTCGGCACCTCAGATATCCAGATGATCAATCCGGTAACCGATATCGCCGGACTGAACAGAATCTCAAGGATGGTTTTGGGAAACGCCGCCAATTCTTTGGCTGGAATGATTTTGGGAAATCTACCTAGCGAGGTCGATGCACGACTTCCCATTGGGCTCACTATGTATGGCGTGACTACTCCGTGCGTTCGCCACGTGACGGAGATTCTCCGGGACCGGTTCGATTGTCTGGCATTTCACGCAACGAACATTGGCGGACGTTCCATGGAGAGCTTGCTCCAGGCCGGTTTGTTATCAGGACTCATCGACATCACAACCTCAGATGTGACTGACTTGTTGTTCGGAGGCGCGTTTCCTGCCAGCGAGAGTCGGCTAGATGCTACCCGGCAGACGCGAACCCCCTATATTGGCTCATGCGGAGCGCTCGACATGATCAACTTTCGTGGGCTATCCACTCTCCCTGATCGCTATCGCCAGCGCAATCTCTATCGACACAATCCGTTTATTACGTTAGTGCGAACGACTGCCTCAGAGAGTGAGCGGGTGGGGCACTGGCTGGCGGACCGGTTAAATCGTTGCGACGGACCTATCCGGTTTTTGATTCCGGAAAAAGGGATCTCTGCTTTAGACGCACCCGGGAAGCCGTTCTTCGATCCGAAAGCGGACGCAGCTCTTTTCGACGCGATCGAAAAAGCGATTGTGCCAACCGAGAAGCGGCGGGTGGAACGTCTTCCGTTCCATATCAATGACCCCGAGTTCGGGGCTGCCATCGCCACCAATTATCTGCAACTCCAGAATCAACAATGGCCATCACTATCATCAAACACGATCGGTCAAAACTCATAGAGCGATTTCAGCAAATGAAGCGAGACCGTGTACCAATTATCGGGGGCGGAGCCGGTACTGGTATTTCTGCCAAAGGCGAAGAGGCAGGCGGTATTGACCTCATCGTGATCTATAACTCAGGACGTTATCGCATGGCAGGACGGGGCTCGGCGGCCGGACTACTCGCTTATGGAAATGCTAATGAAGTTGTCCTGGAGATGGCGATGGAAATTCTACCGGTCGTGCAACGGACCCCGGTGTTGGCCGGCGTCAACGGCACTGATCCGTTTTGTGATTTTGACTCGTTTTTAGACCATCTGAAACGGATCGGTTTTGCCGGTGTCCAGAACTTTCCGACCGTAGGGGTAATCGATGGTAATTTTCGCAAGACGCTCGAAGACACGGGGATGGGGTATGAGCTGGAGGTAGAACTGATTAAGTTGGCTCATCAAAAGGATCTATTAACCACGCCCTACATCTTCAGTGAGCGAGATGCTGTAGCCATGGCCGAGGCCGGTGCCGACTTGTTGGTTGCTCATTTCGGCACCACCGTCGGTGGAGCGATCGGAGCTACCGCCGCCACGCCTTTAACTACTTGTGCCGATTTACTGGATAAATGGGCGGAAGCAGCCTTGAGCGTGCGGAAAGATATCATCGTTATCGGTCATGGTGGCCCGTTAGCTAATCCTGAGGACGCGGCCGCCTTATTCAAGCAAAGCCGACACTGTGCGGGCTTCTATGGAGCCAGCAGCATGGAACGACTCCCCGTAGAAATCGCCCTGGCGAACCGCACCAAGGAGTTCAAAGCGCTTCGTTTCTGAATCTCACTAACAGAACTTAAACCCGGAAAGAACAGTTATGCAGATGACCCATGAACGGTCCTCCCGTCGCCGTCGCCCGTGGCGTTGGCTTTTCTTGTTTGCTGGTGCCGCTTTGTTGAACGTAAATCTGCTGCCATCTGGCAGAGCAGAAGGAAACGTGGCCGAGATAAAGTTTACCCTTTGGGGTTCTCCGTTCGAGAAACAAGCGCTGGAAGAGGCCGTGAAATCTTTCAATGCGACCCATCCTAATATTCACGTCACTGCTCAGCACACCGCTTACGAGGCTTACGGCGAAAAAATATCGGCTATGTTAGCCTCAGGTAATCCGCCCGATATCGCCTACTTGGATTACGCTCAGGCTTTTCCTTTCGCGGATGCTGGTAAATTGCTTGATCTGGCGCCTTACTTTGCCAAACAGCCTGCAGACAAAAGCCTGTTGGAATCGGCCTACTATCACTTCGATCACGGGAAGAAGGTGTTAGGTACTGGCCTGGCTACCGGCATTATCCTTCTATATTATAACAAGGATTTGTTTGATAAAGCCGGCGTCCCCTATCCGCCCTCGAAAGCAGAACAAGCCTGGACTTGGGATCAATTTGTGCAGGTGGCCAAGAAGCTAACTAAGGACAAAAATGGCAACGACGCGACTAGCCCTAAATTTGATCCCGATAACATTGTTACCTATGGGCTATCTCTTCCGCAGGACTGGTGGGGTTATCTAACCTTCATCTATAGCAACAAAGGCGCCCTGGTGAACGAAGATGGCACCGAGCCTCTGATCAACAAGCCGGAAGCAGTGGAAGTTCTGCAGAAGCTTCGTGATGCGATCTTCATCGATCATATTGCACCCCGGCCGACCCAGAACAAGACTTTACCTTCAGCGGATATCCTCATGCAGACCGGCAAGATTGCGATGACCTTCAATGGAATGTGGCGAGTCATCGATTTCAGCCAGCTTCATATTAAGTGGGGAATCGGAGCACTGCCCTATTTTAAAGAGCCGCTGACAGTTGTTCTCAGTGTCCCGAAAGTGATCTTTTCGGCCACCAAATATCCGGATCAAACCTTCGAATTTTATCAATACATTAGTGACCCGAAACGCGTCGCGCTCTTTAAAGAAGGACTGTGGGCGCCGTTAGAGAAAAGCTACTTCACGGACCCGGCATTGATGAAAGAATGGCTAGACGCTAAGCCGGGGGTTTATCCTCCCGAATCTCGCGATGTAATTGTGGATTATTCCCTGCACCACGCCGCTCCTCCACCGCCTCAATACTGGCTCAGGAATATCGACCGCATTATGAACGAAGCGATCACTCCTGCGATGGATCAGTTGTGGAGCGGAAAGGTCGACGCTCAGGCGGCGGCCGATCAGGCCGCGGAAAAAATGAAGCCGTTGCTGCAAGGGAGGTGGTGAGCCACCTCCTCACAGTGACCTGGATGCGATTTGTGGAGCGTGCCTCGCTTGCGGGGCAGACTTCAAGCGCTTGGGCAGTTCTTGAAGATGCATCACATAGCCCCTTATGAATAACGGCTCCCGAAGGACGAAAACGAAGTCTTTGGTTAGTAGAGAACGCCGTGAAATGATCTGGGGACTAATTTGTGTCGCTCCAGCGCTGGCCGGCTTTCTATTTTGGCAAGTTGGGCCAATCCTCGGCAGCTTGGTGATTGCCTTTACCGATTGGACGGTCGCTAACACGCCGCGCTGGATCGGTTTCAGCAACTTTCAGAGGATGCTGTTTGCCGATCCGCTGTTCTACAAATCGTTGTCCGTCACCGGGATCTACGCTGCGACCGGCGTATTCCTGAATTTATCGTTTGCCTTGGCGCTAGCCCTGCTCCTGAGCCAAAAGATTTTTGGTCTGACGTTCTTTCGGACAATTTTTTATTTGCCGTCGACGGTTCCGGCGATAGCCAGCAGCGTGCTTTGGTTGTGGCTGTTCAATCCTGAGTTTGGCTTGTTTAACTCGATCTTAACGGGACTCGGGCTGCCGAAACAACAATGGATTTACGACGAAAACAGTGTCCTGGCCTCCTTAATTCTCATGAACCTTTGGTCTGTGGGACCACTGATGGTGATTTTCTTAGCCGGTCTGCAAACCATTCCGAAATATCTTTACGACGCGGTAGCGGTCGACGGTGGAAACGCGTGGCACAAATTCAGATTTATCACGTTACCTTTGTTAACCCCGACGATCTTATTCAATTTGATCTTGAGTATCATCGACACCTTCCAAGTCTTTACCCAGCCATATGTCATGACCCAGGGAGGTCCGAATAACGCCAGCCTATTATACGTGCTCTATCTCTACCGGAAGGCATTCCAGGAGTATGACATGGGATACGCCTCGGCTTTGGCCTGGGTTCTCTTCCTGATCATTGCCCTGATTAGTTTTGTGGTGCTGCAAACCTCTCGGCGTTGGGTTTTCTATGTGGGAGGAAGCGAATGAAATCCGCTGCCGCGTTAGACCGATCGCCACTCAGAGCAGCTAACAGAGTCGGTTGGTTGCCCGCATTGATCACTTACTCCCTTTGCGGGCTCGGCTCATTTCTGATGCTACTGCCTCTCTTTTGGTTAGTTCGTAGTTCGGTGATGACTTTGGATCAAATCTTTCGTTATCCACCGGAATGGATCCCAGCACCGTTTGCCTGGCAGAACTATCCTGACGCCCTTACCACGGTACCATTCCTTCTCTATTTCAAGAACACCGTATTCATTTTGGTGCCGACCGTCGTTGGAACCGTGATAACGGCAACGCTCGCCGCCTACGGGTTTTCCCGACTCCGCTGGCCAGGCAGAGATCTCATATTCAATATCTTGCTGACTACTTTGATGTTGCCCTATGCCATTACCTTAATTCCGACCTTCTTGCTATGGGCGCATCTCGGTTTGGTAAATACGACCTGGCCGTTAGTCTTACCTCGCTGGTGTGGGGGCGGTATCTTCTACATTTTTCTGTTACGCCAATTCTTTCGAACGATACCTCGCGAGCTCGATGAAGCTGCGATTTTGGACGGAGCCAACCCTCTGCAGGTTTTATGGCATGTGGTCGTCCCTCTAAGTCGTCCGGCGCTGATTACCGTGGCTATCTTTTCCGCACTAGGCGCTTGGAACGATTTCCTGGGTCCGTTGATGTATCTGAATGAATCCAGCAAGTATACGTTGGCGCTTGGTCTCGCTGAATTTACCGGATTGTACAGTTCACAGTGGCATCTGCTAATGGCTGCTTCCACCGTTGTGATCATTCCGGTTGTTCTGCTGTTCTTCTTTGCCCAGCGTTACTTCATTGAAGGAATCGCGCTAACCGGAACCAAGGGATGAACCGAAAACGTGGAGCAATGGAGTCATGGAGTAATGGAGTGGTGGAGGGATGGGTAATGGAGTAATGGGGCTTTGGTGGGGCGAGGCTCCCGAACTACCCAATGTTTACCCGAAGAAGTAAGACAAGGAACAACCATGCGTTCGATTAGGCCGAAACCCGCGCCGAGCCGTAGGCATTGGGATACCCTTTGCTGGCGCATCTAAGGCACTACGCTGCAGACTGATATGCTGAACATCGCGATAGCAGGCGCTGGCGCTCTCGGAAAACGTTGGGCTGAGGTAGTCGCTCGAAACAGTACCGGCGAAGCTCGGTTGAGGGCCGTAGTGGACCCGTTGATTGGCACAAACCTCGAGCCGGTCTGGTTACAAGAACAAACCAGCCTTTCCCGAGTCACAACCATCGAACAACTGGGCGACGAAGATATTGACGCCGTGTTAGTCACTGCTTCTTCGCCTGCCCATGCAGCTGCGGTTCACCAAGCTCTACTCAACGGGTACCACGTTCTGGTCGAGAAGCCCTTCACCACGAACCTTACTGATGCTGAGTCCTTAGTGAACTTGGCTCGCGAGAAAAATCGCATCCTCATGGTGAACCAAAACTATCGGTTCTTCCCCGGTCCGCTGGCAGTGAAGAAGCTGGCGACCAGTGGTGAGTTCGGTTCGATTCGAGCAGTCGCAGGTCAGTTCTGGTGTGATTGGCCGGGTAAACCTTATCAACATGCCATGCTCCACCCCATGAGCCTGGAAATGGCCGTCCATCATTTTGATTTAGTTCGTTTCATGCTCGGAGCTGAAGCGGTTTCTGGTTTGGTCCATGAATGGAACCCTCGCCGAAGTCCGTATCAGATGGGCGGGGCACTCGAGGCCTTATTTATATTGGATAGTAACGGGACTCGTTTTCCATTCACCTATACCGGCAGCTTGGTCACTACCGCGCCTGCTGTTCCTTGGGCAGGTTTCTGGCGATTTGAGTTCGATGAGGCGTCCCTTTTCGCGGACGGATTTGAGGCAGACTACGCGTTCTATCTTTCGAGTGCCAATGGTCGAGTGAAGATCGGTGAGTTCGGTGACCCAGCCATGGGTTTTGACCAGAGTTTCCGGCACTTTCTCGACTGCATCCTAAATACCACCGAGCCCATCTCCTCGGGGAGCAATAACCTGAACACACTCCGCATGGCGCTGAATTTCTTCCAATCGATAGATAGATGATCTCCCTATGCCGAAAACGAATCCCCAAGAAGCTAAGTTCCCGACCTGGAGCGAAATCTCAAAGTACGGGATCAATACCCTTAACGTCGGCGACACGGTCAAACTGCATTTTCACGATGCCCATGAATATTGGGTGATTGTGGAAGGTAGAGGCATCGCCACCAGCGAAGGTTTGGAGTACGAGCTAGGTCCCGGTGATATGCTCCAAACTAAAGCGGGTGACGAACATTCACTGGTCGTAACGGAGAGGATGATAGCGGTCTATCTATATGGGGTCATGCCTCCCGACGGTCGATTTGGGTATCTTTATAAAGGGATCGATCCGACTTTCGAGGAGTGGCAAAAGGGCCATAAGGAAACGCCGCTGCCACCAGGCGTCGACCGAGTCGAGAAAGCTCCGTAGGAGCAACATCTTTATAGCCGTCCCGGGCAAAATTCAGCGATGAGCTCCGTTAGGAGCGATATCTCAGCTTGGTGTCGCTGCAAAGGTGGTCTCCGAATATGCCGCTCCTGACGGAGCTCGGACGTGGGCTCGAACGCATCGCTATAAATATTTCGCTCCTACGGAGCTGGAATGGAGGAGCATGGAGCGTTGGTTTCCACTGCTCCACTGCCCCAACGCTCCATTACCCCTGGGTGTTTAGTGGTAAGTCTCCAATTCAGCTTTCATTAAAAAGGCTTCATACGGCCCGAACATCGACATCACGAAATAAAGCGATTTCCCTGAATCTTTAAGAAACGATGGGGTCATGAAAGCGCCGTATAGCGCGGGGAACTGTTGTGCGGTGGCCAAGGCAATGGGCACACTCCAGGGTCCCCAGGGGTTCTCTGCTTCCCGGAGCTCGATCTGAGTCGTGTCTTCATTAAGATAAGTAAAGAGCCAGCGCTTAATCCACGGATCCCACAAGATCGATCCTTCTCCGATGGGTGCCGGAATGATCTCGGAGGCCGCTGAACGATTCGGGGTCCAACAGTGGTCCCGGTCCTGTCCTGCCACATAATATTGCCAAGCGCTGGGGTCGAGCACGCTCTGTTTAGGGACACGACCGAGCTTCGCATCTCCGAAGCGGCCGCAGGGTGTCCCAATGGCGTAAACATACACGCCGAAATCGTTGCCTGATCCATTCTGGTCAGTGAGCGCTAACATGTTGAAATTGGAGGTACTATCGCCAAATTGCAGCGCTGCCGGCGTCCAGGTCTTGCCCATGTCATCCGAGTAAAGGAACTGCGAATAATTGCAGTCCCACACGCCGCCCTGAGCGGCAAAGCCGTGGACCGACATATAATGTAGATAGATCCGCCCACCCACGGTTACCATCGAGGTTGGGATTTTGGTTTGTTCTCCATTCGTCCCGGTGAAAGGCGGTTGATGAGCGCCTTCGATGATCGCTTTGGCGGTGCCGTCCGGATTAGTCAGCCAATCGGTCAACTCAACGCCGTTTGTCGGGTTATGGTTCGCAGTGGCGCCGAGCGTGTTAGAACGCCAATTCGGTCCGCCGGGTCCGGAACAAGGATACCCGAAGGTATCGCCAAAGGCGAAAAAAATGCGACCATCGGCTTCCGTCATGATCCCTAAATCGGTCCCGCAAATATCGAGCTGCTTCATGAGGGTGGGGACCTTAGAGTTAGGACCAGTGATCGGACAGACGATTTGAACGTTAACTTCCTTAACCATCGGCGTTTCGGGTTGCGCATGCGCAAATCCGCCGATAAACGCGCTTAAAAACGCGACCGAGTACTTCCGAAAGAGGGGGGTTCGTGTGAAGCACATAGCCTATGTACGGCAACGAAGCACGGTCCGGATTTATGGGAAGTGTAAAAGATGGAGGGTAGGGCCGGGGGAGGATTGGAGCGGTGGAGTGACGGAATTGTTTAAGTAGGAAATATCTTTTGCTGTCTCTCGTCACTCCAGCACGAGGCATTTGCAGAAGGAGACAGCATTTCCTTTCCCCGGCAGGGCTTCTACTTTTCCTGCTTGATTACGACAGGCAATGTAAAGATTCCATTTTGGCCCGGCGCAAACTTCCAATTCCTTTTGACAAATTCTGCAGCCGCCGCAGTAGCTCTTTGAGATCCCCTGACAGGCGTGACTTCGACGATGTGACCATTCTTAACGATAACGCGAACGACCGCTGCGGGCTCATGATTAGGATTTTTCAAGTCGTTCGCAATTGCTGGCAGAATGTGACAACCAAGGAGTATTGCGACCAGTATTGCTCGGAGGCGTTCAGTCTCTCTGGACGGGGACATGCGACCTTTATATAAATAGCCGCCTCGTGGCTCAAGCGCCACCCACTTGCAAACGGAATCCGCGCGCGCTAGTCGCCATCTTTCCCCCTATCACCTGCCGCCGATATGGCCAACGCTGACCGGCAGCAACCTCACTCTTGAATGACTCCAGAGCATTGCTGATCTCGCTAAGCTCGACATCCGCCAGGGCGAACCTCCCGCAAAGGTCTGTCGCCCTGGCTCGTAATAGTTGACGCTAGAATTTGGCGCTATATAGGCCGGTCGCTAAGGCTTTTGACCGCGACCAGCCCAAGGTCGAGCCCAAGGCGCCTCTGAGATCTTCCTTCTCGTCAGAAGTGCGTGAAAAATGGAAGCCCTAAGGGAGCAAAAGATACACCGCGCAGGACCGTACCGCTTTCCGCGGTCCGCAGCACTTTAAATTTCTCGCTTGCCGCTTCGGTTGCGTTGGCAGCGGAGAGTTTATCGGTGATCACAACCAATTGATTTGGATCTGCGCCTTGGTCTCCTGAGCCGCTGACGGTCGAAGTCACGGCATAAATCGTAACCGTGCCGTTCCCATTCACCTTTCCCGTAATCTGTCGGAGGCCGTCTGGAGCAGGCGCCCAGTTCAGACCGGTTACTGGGTTGATCCCAGTCGGATAGCCTGGGACGGTGTAGGCCTGACCAAGGTTAAGTCCCGCTGTCAGAGTGTAAGCTAATTGCCACGCGTTACCGACCAGGACCCACTTCTGCAAACCTCCTGTGCCGGAAGCTGCGTCCGCCAAAGTGCCGTCCCCTTCATCAGCGACATAAAGGGTGCTTGGGTTTGCGAACCAAATTCCGAATGGATAATAGACTTTCCCGGTCGTGCTATTCGCGAGCGTTGTTGAAAATCCAGGCAAAATCGAAATCTTGGTTGTCGCCGCCGTCGCGAAAGTCGGCAACACTCCGGTCGTTCCAACTTGAAACACCGTGTTGATTCCATTGCCCCCACTTCCTTTGCTGACATAAAGCGTCCCGTTGAAGATGGCAATGCCACGGAAGTTGTCGTCTTTCCCGGAAGTATCTGCCGGGTATCCGTATTGGGTCACCGAGTACCCGTATTGAAAGCCTTTCGATGCACCGACCGTCCCTTGCAATTGGCCAACAACGGTTGAATCGCTTCCACCAAAGATCTGGAGAATTTGGACTCCGGTGTTATCCACAATTTGCGGTAGACCTTTCACTGAGCCGTTCCCAGCATTGCCGGTCATATAGAAAGCCCCGTTCCATAAGATTACGCCTCGGCCGTTGTTTCCGCTGTATGCGTTCACCGGTTGGCTCCACACATCACCAAAACCGTCAGCGATACCGATCGCACGCTGGTAAGTCGAAGGAACCGGATTTGAGGAATCAAAATGGCCGGGAGTATTTGAATTGGACACATCCAACGTGTTGACCGGTGCAACATACCCCATGAATGTCAGCGCCAAATCTCCCTGAGAGAGATGTACACCCAGCTCGGATTTGGAGCTGAAGCTTGTTGTCATTAATTTGGTTGGTACCGGGAGACTGCCAAGGACTTCCCCGCGGTCCGTCAATTCGAGAAGAAAAATCGGCGAGATTATGCCGAAGCTCGAATCCACGGTTGCATTGTTGAATACTTCTGGAAAACCGCCGTCAGCGATCGCGACAACGCCGGTTGGAAGTATCGTTGTGCCCGGAACGATCAGGGACGGGTATCCGGCGTAAACCGACTCGGTTACGACGAGCTTCTCGCCGGGAAAACCGGGAAATCCGGAGGGCTTAGGCTCGGATTGAGCCGTTAATACCGGTGCCAAGAGTAGGATGCTTAGCGCGGCTGATCTCACAATGCGCGCAAGCCCGAAAGGAGGAAACAATGCACATGAGCGAAATTCAATTAATCGATGAATTGACATGTTGCGGAAATCACAACACAGCAATGTTACAGCCTTGTGTCGAAGCCCAGAAAAAGAACTGGCGCAAGCCCGCACGGCTGCATGCCGTCCAGGAGCGGCATCTCGATTTGGTTACGAAGCCGACCAATCGTTTTTATTGGCCTAGCCTTTTACACGCTTAGTCACTAAAATCCGCGGGCTTGCGTAGCTGGTTGACCCAGCTTATTTGGTTGACCCAGCGTATTTCCCCACGTTCATGAAGACATCTAACGGTTCCGTCCGGGTGCGCGCGACGGCCGAGCAGGACGGTGGTAAACCACGGTCCAAGCCAGGAGCTGACAGCGAACAAGCTCTCTTTTCCAATCGAGACCCGGATTCGCGTGCGTTGCTCAACGCATTAACCAAACTGAAATCGGGCGATTACTCGGTGCGGTTGCCGCTGCATTGGGGTGGTGCCGCCAGGAAAGTGGCGGACGCCTTCAATGAGATAGTGCTAACGGATCAGGCGACAGCCACCGAAGTGGCGCAACTCCGTCAGGCGGCGGTAGATACGAAAGCGCTCCTGGTTGCTTTAGACGCATTCGAGGGCGGCGATTTTTCGGTCCGGTTGCCGTTAGACTGGGAAGGGACAGCCGGCAAGGTGGCAGATCGGTTTAACCGGGTAGTCGCATTGAACGAGCGCATGGCAAAGGAGCTTTCTCGGCTCCGGCATTTGGTGGGACGCGAAGGCCGGATCCATCAGCATGCGTCATTGGGTGAAGTCGGCGGAAAATGGGCGGAATCGGTAGATCTGATCAATGATCTCATCGCCGACTTGGTGCAGCCGACCAGTGAAATGGCGCGGGTGATCGGGAGCGTGGCGACCGGCGACCTCTCACAAACCATGTCGCTGGAGATCGATGGGCGTGCGCTCCAAGGCGAATTTCTGCGCACCGCCAGAACCGTGAACACGATGGTGAACCAGCTAAGCTCGTTCGCCTCGGAAGTAACGCGCGTCGCTCGAGAGGTCGGTACCGACGGCAAGCTCGGCGGTCAAGCCAATGTGCGCGGTGTGGCCGGCACCTGGAAGGATTTGACCGATAACGTAAACCTGATGGCCAGCAACCTCACAAGCCAGGTGCGTAATATTGCGGCGGTAACCACGGCGGTGGCTAATGGCGATCTGGCGAAAAAGATCACGGTCGATGTTAAAGGCGAATTCCTGGAACTCAAAGACACCATCAATACCATGGTGGACCAGCTTCGTTCGTTTGCGTCAGAGGTGACTAGGGTCGCGCGCGAGGTGGGTACGGAAGGGCGTCTAGGCGGTCAAGCGAAGGTTGAGGGTGTCTCCGGTACCTGGAAAGATTTGACCGATGGTGTGAATCTCATGGCCAGCAATCTGACCGGCCAGATGCGGAACATTGCTGCCGTGACCACAGCGGTGGCTAATGGGGATTTGTCGAAGAAAATCACGGTCGACGTTCGGGGCGAGATCCTGGAGCTCAAGAACACCATCAACACCATGGTGGACCAGTTGAACTCGTTCGCGTCGGAAGTCACCCGGGTGGCGCGCGAGGTAGGTACAGAAGGGAAACTGGGAGGTCAAGCTTACGTGCACGGGGTCGCCGGTACTTGGAAGGACTTGACCGATAGTGTGAACTTCATGGCCGGCAACCTGACGGCACAGGTCCGCAATATTGCTGAGGTAACCACGGCCGTAGCCAAGGGAGACCTGGCGAAGAAGATTACGGTCGACGTTAAAGGCGAAATTCTGGAGCTGAAAAACACCATCAACACGATGGTAGACCAGCTCGGGTCATTCGCGTCGGAAGTGACTCGGGTGGCGCGTGAGGTTGGTACTGAAGGTAAACTTGGCGGACAAGCCAAGGTGGAAGGCGTGTCCGGTACCTGGAAGGATCTGACGGACAACGTAAACCTGATGGGGGGTAATCTTACTGCTCAGGTGCGCAACATTGCCGAGGTAACGACGGCGGTAGCGAAAGGTGATCTGTCGAAGAAAATCACGGTCCAGGTCCGAGGTGAGATTCTGGAACTGAAAGACACGATCAACACCATGGTGGACCAGCTCAGTTCGTTTGCCTCGGAAGTGACTCGAGTGGCACGCGAGGTCGGTACCGAAGGAAAACTGGGTGGTCAAGCCGACGTTCGCGGTGTGGCGGGCACTTGGAAAGATTTGACCGACAGCGTGAACTCGATGGCGGGAAACCTGACCGCACAGGTGCGCAACATCGCGGAGGTCACTACCGCAGTCGCTAAGGGTGACCTTTCCAAGAAGATCGCGGTCGATGTCAAAGGCGAAATTCTGGAGCTCAAGAACACCATTAACACGATGGTGGATCAATTGAGCTCGTTCGCGTCGGAAGTGACTCGAGTGGCGCGCGAGGTCGGTACCGAAGGTAAGCTGGGCGGTCAAGCCCAGGTCCGCGGTGTGGCGGGTACTTGGAAGGATCTCACAGACAATGTGAACTTCATGGCGAGCAACCTGACGGGGCAGGTGCGCAATATCGCGGAGGTGACCACAGCGGTGGCAAAAGGGGATTTGTCCCGGAAAATCACGGTCGATGTTCGCGGTGAAATCCTGGAGCTGAAGAACACGATTAACACCATGGTGGATCAGCTCGGATCGTTTGCGTCCGAGGTGACCCGAGTGGCTCGTGAGGTCGGAAGTGAAGGCCGGCTGGGTGGCCAAGCCAATGTTCGCGGTGTATCCGGTACCTGGAAGGATCTGACCGATAGCGTGAACTTCATGGCGGGTAACCTGACAAACCAGGTCCGCAACATTGCGGCAGTAACGACCGCTGTGGCCACCGGCGACCTCTCCAAGAAGATCACGGTCGATGTGAAAGGCGAGATTCTGGAGTTGAAGAACACCATCAACACTATGGTGGACCAACTGAATTCCTTCGCGTCGGAAGTGACGCGAGTGGCGCGTGAGGTAGGTACGGAAGGTAAACTGGGCGGCCAAGCGAAAGTGGAAGGCGTATCCGGTACCTGGCGGGATTTAACCGACAGCGTGAATTTCATGGCCAGCAACCTGACTAACCAGGTGCGCGGAATTGCCAAAGTAGTAACCGCGGTGGCGCAAGGCGATCTGAAGCGAAAGTTGTTAGTGGAAGCTAAGGGTGAGATTGCGGAGTTAGCAGATACTATCAACAACATGATCGATACGTTGGCTACGTTTGCCGAGCAAGTGACCACGGTGGCGCGCGAGGTCGGTACCGAAGGTAAATTGGGCGGCCAATCCCATGTCCCCGGCGCATCTGGTACCTGGCGGGATCTAAACAGCAACGTCAATCAGTTAGCGGCCACCCTGACTATTCAGTTGCGCGCGATTTCGGATGTGGCCACCGCGGTGACCAAGGGTGACCTGACCCGGTCGATCACGGTCGAGGCTCAAGGTGAAGTCGCCCAGCTCAAGGACACGATCAATGAGATGATCCGCAACCTGCGGGATACCACCTTGAAGAATAGCGAGCAGGACTGGCTCAAAACCAACTTGGCCAATTTTACTCGAATGCTGCAGGGCCAACGCGATTTGATGGCGGTGGGCCGGATGATCCTTTCTGAGCTCGCCTCCGTAGTGGGCGCGCAACAAGGTGTGTTTTACTTAGTACAGCATGGGGCCGGAGCCGGCAGCGACGAAGACAATGTAAAAGTCAAATTGCTGGCTGGTTACGCGCATCGGGATGAATCCGGGGATAAGGCGGAGCTTTCACCGGGAGAAACATTGGTCGGCCAAGCGGTCCGCGAGAAACAGCGGATCCTGTTGACCGACATCCCCGAGCGATGCGCTACCATCTCATCCGGTCTGATCCAAGCTGCGCCGAACAACGTCATTATTTTGCCGGTCGTGTTCGAGAACCAGGTCAAAGCGGTGATTGAGCTGGCTAGTTTCCAGCGGTTCAACCCGACCCACCAAACGTTCCTCAGCCAATTGACCGAGAGTATCGGCATCGTGTTAAACACGATCGAAGCAAACTCGCTTACAGAAGATCTGCTAAAGCAGTCGCAGTCGCTAACCAACGAATTGCAGAGCCGGCAACTCGAGCTGCAGAAGACGAACCTCGAGTTAGAAGAAAAAGCGCGACAATTATTTGAGCAAAATGCTGAGGTTGAACGTAAGAACCAGGAAGTGGAACAGGCCCGGCAAGCGTTGGAAGAGAAAGCAGAACAGCTGGCCACCACCAGCCGGTTTAAGAGCGAGTTTCTGGCTAACATGAGCCATGAGCTAAGAACGCCATTGAACAGTTTGTTAATCCTGTCGGACCAACTGGGACTAAATCCCGACGGCAATTTGACGGCGCGGCAGGTCGAATTCGCGAAGACAATTCAAGGCTCAGGCAAGGACCTGCTTCGGTTGATCAACGATATTCTCGACCTATCCAAGATCGAGTCCGGCACGGTGACTTTGGATCTGAGTCCGATGATTTTGAGGGAAGTCTGCCGCTCGGTGGAACGAACCTTTCGCCCGGTAGCACAAAACAAGAATCTCTCGTTCAATATCGATATGCAGCCGGGCTTGCCGGTAGCGTTGCATACTGACAACCAGCGCCTGGAACAAGTATTGAAGAACCTGTTGTCCAATGCGTTTAAGTTTACCGAGCGCGGAGGTGTCGTGCTCAAGGTTATGCCAGCCACTTCCGGCTGGAGCCCGAATCACCCGACCTTGGGGGTTGCTTCGGATGTCATCGCGTTTCAGGTAATTGATACCGGGATCGGCATACCACTAGAGAAACATGGAATCGTTTTCGAAGCATTCCAGCAAGCTGATGGCTCCACTAGCCGGCGATATGGAGGTACGGGGCTAGGACTAGCTATCAGCCGCGAAATTGCCCGGTTACTGGGAGGTGAGATTACACTCAATAGCGTGGTTGGTCAGGGCAGTACGTTTACCATCTATTTGCCAGTCCATCTTGCAGCTCGCGAACCGGATAGCAATTACCAGATTGAATCGCGGGAAGAATCACTGCCGCTCCCCGGTGAGTATACGCCGACCCTGTTAGCAGGAGACGCTGTGCCGATCAGCGAGATGACGGCTGCCACAGCCGACGATCGTTACAATATTCAACCGGGAGATCACATCTGTTTAATGGCGGAGGATGAAAGCGAATTCGGCGCCTTGGTGTGCGAGGTCGTTCGCGGTCTTGGGATGAAATGTGTGCTGGCACCCGATGGATTCAGCGCGTTGAGCTTGGTCCGAGAGTTTCAGCCGGATATGATCCTGCTGGATATCGGGTTACCTCACCTCGATGGATGGCGATTGTTGGATCGTCTGAAATCGGATCTCGGCAACCGGCATATTCCGGTAGCGGCGGTCTCGGCCACTGGCGAAGCGCAGCGCGGATTGAGATTGGGTTGTCGCCGATACTGTATCAAACCGGTCTCACGCCAAGAGGTCGAGGAGGTGGTGGAGGATTTGAGACGTTTCATCGATCGGCCGATAAAAAAAGTGTTGGTACTCGAAGACGATCCAGCCCAACAGGTCGCTATTGCCGAGTTGATCGGAAATCCGAAGGTGCAAATTACCACTGCGACTGATGCTGAGCAGGCTTTGGAATTGATGGCTTTGGCACATACGGCCGCGCAAGAATTCGATTGTCTGCTGTTGGATTTGCGTTTGCCCGGACGGATCTCGGGAAATCAGCTCCTGGAAGAAATCTGTCGAGAACCCAGGTATCGCGATTTAGCGACCATTGTTTATACGGGCAAGGTATTGTCGGCAGAGGAAGAAACCCGTCTAAACCAATTAGCCCGTTCGATTGTCCTGAAGGATGTAAGGTCTCCCGAACGCTTGCTCGATCAGGTGACGCTGCGATTGCACACGCACATCGTCGATCTATCTGATTACCAATTGGGTTTATTAAAGAGTCTGCATAGCGATCAAGCTTTACTGAGCGGGCGAAAAGCCTTGCTGGTCGACGACGACATTCGAAATTTATTTGCCATGACTAGTGTGCTCGAGCGTTACGGGATGCTGGTGATTCCCAGTGAAAGCGGGCCGGACGCATTAGCCAAATTAGAGGCGGCACCGGACGTCGATATCGCGTTAATGGATATCATGTTGCCGGAAATGGATGGTTACAAAGTGACTCAAGCGATTCGGTCCCAGGAACGGTATAAATCGCTGCCGATCGTTGCCCTGACAGCTAAGGCCATGAAAGGAGATCGGGAAAAATGTTTGGAGGCAGGTTGCTCGGATTATTTGTCTAAGCCGGTTGACGTCGAACAGTTACTGTCGGTTTTGCGTCTCTGGCTACATCGCTGAGAGTCCGGGAATGGGTTCACGGAACGATCAGCCTTCAAAACCTTTTGCAGACCCGCTTACCCTTATGTCTATCCCCGAAAAATCGGAATTGGTGTACCAGGGTCGCGATGGCCTAAGGGTCTCCGACGATCGCGCCAACATTCTTCTGGTTGACGATCGGGACGATAAATTGTTGGCGCTGCAAACCATACTGGCTGATCTCGGACAAAATCTGGTGTTGGCGCGGTCCGGGGAAGAAGCGTTGCGCCTGCTTTTGCAACGCGAATTCGCGGTGATTGTGCTCGATGTCAATATGCCCGGGATGGACGGGTTCGAGACCGCGGTGCTGGTTCGGCAACGAAAGAGCTCCGAGCTAACGCCTATCATCTTCATCAGTGCGGTCAATTACTCAGAGATCCATTTGGTTCGCGGATATTCGCTAGGTGCAGTTGACTACATTCTGGCCCCGATCGTACCAGAAATTTTACGCGCTAAAGTTTCCTTTTTCGTCGATCTCTATAAGAAGACTGAGCAACTGAAGCTGCAAGCCGAGATGCAAACCCGGCTGGTTCGGGCGGAAACGGCCCGCCAGGAGGCAGAAACAGCTAACAGCGCTAAAGATCGCTTCCTGGCAATGTTGAGCCATGAATTGCGCATGCCGCTGACGCCGATTCTGTTCTCTGCGTCGAGGCTGAGCAAAGACGAGCGACTCCCCGAATACGCCCGCAAAGAATTGGAGAGTATCGCTCACAATATCCAGGTGGAAGCGCGGCTGATAGAGGACCTGCTCGACGTAGCCCGGATTACTGAAGGAAAATTAAAGTTAAACTTAGATTCGGCGGATATTCGAACTTTGATTGATTCAGCTCTGAGCATTTGTGCTGAGAATCTCTCCGCCAAAAATCTTTCTATTCACCGCGAATTTGAAGCTGGCGATCCGCTCCTTTTAGCGGATTCTGTCCGGCTGAACCAAGTACTTTGGAACTTGCTCCAGAACGCGGTCAAGTTCACGCCGCCTTACGGCCAGGTAAAAGTTCGGGTCACCAACCCGGAGCCAGGCTGGTTGCGCGTAGAAGTGATCGACACCGGCATTGGGATTAGCCGAGAAGCGTTGCCCAGGATCTTTGATCCATTTGAGCAGGTTGAACCCATGCGGTCCGGAGGCTTAGGGTTAGGGCTTGCTATCTCCAAAGCGATTGTGGAATTACATGGAGGAAAAATTTCCGTAATTAGCGAGGGCTCTCAGCGAGGTTCGACTTTTGTGGTTGAACTGCCAACTATCGTCCGAGAGTCAGCAGGAGCCGGGCAATCCGATGGCGAGGGCAAGGTATTTTCTAGGCCGGACGCGTGCTAGGGCGCGTCGAAGCGGTCTCATTTTCCTGCGCGAAGGGCTGGGCTAAAAATCGCTCAAATATAGGATGGGCGATCAGGATCAAAGATCGGTGGATAGTTGTGTTCGTCGAAGAGATCCAGCAGAGGATCCAGTCCGTTCGCTCGAATTAGCTGGTACTCGGCTTCCGAGATCAGGTGGACCGTCAGCAGAGTCACCGGATCGTTCTCGATCCGCAAGGCCTCAGCGAGTTCTTGATCACGCCGAATAATTGGGATGAGAAAAAGAAACGTTCGGAATTCGCAGCCCGCGATGGGCGGTTCCGGCATGGGTACTCTGAGCCCGAAGTTGAACCAAGTATTATCGAGGAACGGGAGTTCAGCGAGCCACCTCAGCATCGTGACGATTTGGCTGGTTGGTTTGCGCACATACCATATTAATTCTGCTCGCCTGGGTGTGTCCGGATCGACGTCGGTTGGCACGTTCATCCGGCGGTTGCTCATTCCGTTCGTTAATAGAACGTAACCGAGATCCGAGCCCGGTTCGCAGCTCTCAATGAAGTCACGTTCGAAACCGAGAACGTCAATTCGATCAGTCTCATCGGAGCCATTGCGCTCATCCGCGAACTCCAGGCCGACGGTACCGAGATGTTCTTGGTATAGAGCGAGACGGTAATCTCGGAGTACCTGCTTGTTGTTAGTCGGTGCTCCCATCGGGGAAACTTCCGCAGAAGTTTTTAAGTTGCAAACCAAACCGCGGAAGCGCATGAAACCCATCGACGAATAACCCCGGTTTGACCGTCCGGGTGAAAGAGGTAAAACCAAATCGGATGGTGATCCTATCAGCCACACTATACTTCATCAATCATCACCCGGGCCTGACCATACTGGCGGCGAGCAGTATCGGGCTGGGGGTTGGTGCGCTGCTGGCCTTGTGGCGCCGGCAAGCCTTATGGTGCATGCTGGTGATTCCTTTTTTATTTCTGAGCTCGATCAGTTTGTTCATTTTCCCATTCGTAAACGCTCTCTTTCTTAATGCCTTCGGAACGAGTGCCACCGCGATCATCGTCCATAAACAAGAGACTAACGAGATGCTCAACGAGAGTTACATCTGGGATTATGACGCGGTCCTGAAAACCGTCGATGGCCGGGACGTAGCGTTGGAATTCAACACGACCTCGGTGGCCATTTATCCGGTCCGCAACGAGATCCTTATCCCGCCTGAGAACGATCCTTTCATCGTCAAATACATTCCCGGGTTCGAACGCAACCTTGTCATTATGTGCGATGAATCGAATTACGGGAAACGGCGCAAGATTGAGCGCGATCGAGCCCCCGTCGAGAAGGCCGCCGGCCAGTACGCGGTTAGCCCGACTAACCAGGCATTCATCAAGGAATACCGAGGCGCTTTGCAAGCCTTCCTCAGGAAACATCGTGATGATGCCGATCCGGATTTGATCGAGGACTATCAGCAAGAGTTGGACAAACTCGGTCAGAACTGAATGCGAGCGGTCACATAACCAAGAGGGACCTGGGGAAACGAGTTGGCGAAACGGAGGCAACGAATTCGGGTTCCTCTTTGTGATGGAATTGCGATGACCGGCTTGAAAGGATCACTTATCTCATTAAAGGAACTACCGCGGTTCACATTTTTGTCATGAACACGATCAAGTTGATTCACGTAGGACTCGGCCGATGGGGCTTCGATTGGGCTCAACATATCTATCCCGGTAGCAATGACGTTGAAGCGGTAGCTTACGTTGACAAAGAACCGGAAGCGTTAGGGCGTGCTCAGGCGAAACTAGGCGCTTCACCATCCAAATGTTTCCCGACCCTAAGCGATGCGATAGCCGCCACGGACGCCGAGGCAGTCGTGATTGCGCTGCCGCTTCCGCTCCATGCAGCGGTCGTTCGAGAGGCGCTTCTGGCCGGCAAACACGTCCTGATTGAGAAGCCGTTTACCCAAACTCTAGAAGAGGCTCGCAGTCTGGTGGGCATCGCAGAAAAAAGCGCGCGGGTTTTGATGGTATCTCAGAACTATCGTTTTTTCGCGGCTCCACAGGCAGCACATCAGTTTGTACGCGATGCCTGGTTCGGACAGTTGCACACTGTACAGGTCGATTTCCGGCTGAATGCCGTGGCCGAGGGCTACGGCGATCGCCATCAAGCTTTGCCTAACCCGCTACTTGCCGATATGGCTGTCCATCATTTCGATCTGATGCGAATGGTTCTTGGCGAAGACCCGGCTGAACTTTCTTGCCGGGCGTGGATTCCGCGCGGGAGCCCGTATCAAATGCCTCCGTGTGCCGTAATCGTTTTGACGTTTCCTAGCGGCATTGTGGTCAATTACCGCGGTAGTTGGGTCGATCAAGCACCAAAGACTCCCTGGGCCGGCCGATGGCAAATGGACTTTGACCAAGGCTCCTTGTTTTGGACCGCTCGCGGCGATCGTCCTCTGGTCAATGCGCAGGATCGGATGTCGATACGACGACTCAACAGCGAACCAGAATCTCTCGACCTGGAACCGGTGCTGAAATACGATCGCTTGGGTGTTCTCCATGCCTTCGCGGTGGCGATTCGAAGCGGGATCCCTCCCTCTTTCTTTCCGTCGGGACGCGATAACATCTCGACACTATCGATCGTCGAAGCCGCGATCAGTTCGTCGTCGCTAGGCGGTGCATCCGTTAAGATCGAAACCGTTCATTGAACTAGTTTGGTGGGGCGAGGCTCCCGAAGGGCCAGACAGGTCCCGCGAAGCGTCTGGTGATCCCCCTTTTCATCGCATTATTACGCCATTAACTGCGCCGAGCCGCGGTCTATCGTGCGCCATCGCTCCGACTTGGCTAATCTCCCTCGCTTGGCCACTAAGGACACAAAGTTTCGTCTCAGGACTGCGCTATCGCGCGTCGGACTAACCGTTTGACGAAGCCGTCCTTACGTTGAATATAGGCGGCGCGGTCACTACCGAATCTAGCAAATAAAAGTTCTTAACGCAAAAGGGGTCTCTCGCCGAGGTCTTCAGCCAACATGACGAGATAACCGTTAGGATCCAGAACAATGACTTCTCGTTTACCCCCTTCGCGGTCACCCCACCGTCCCCACATCTCTCTCGGACCGGCATAGATCGGCACTCGCAAATCCTTCAAGCGATCGATGATTGGATCGATTGAAGAGATGTAAATTTGGAACATCACACCACGACCATATGGCTTTTCCATAGGTGCGGTTTCCCATTTTCCTTCCGATCGCTCGCACAACATGACTTGTGCGCCCTCAGGCCTCTCTAAATAAGCAAATTTCTGTTCGGGACGCTGATAAGCGATTTCGAAACCGAGCGCTTCACGCCAGAAGTAGAGGCTTTCGCAAAGATCCTCGACAAGAAGCTCCGATACCAGTTTCGCGAAACCGCCTTTCGGCGGGTAGCCGTAATCTATCCCCATGGTGATGCGCCCTAATTCTTTACATTGCGATTATTCTGCGGTTGCAATCTCCGGTCGAGGCACAAGACATGAAGCTGCAGATCACGGCTTTGTGTGCAAACCAATTCCTTACCAAATGCGGTTTCTGAGTCGGATTCATGCGGCGGAAATCAGTTAAAGTTAGCGGCGTGGCAAAATCTATCGGGAAGCCTCTATCCCTTCGATTACCGCTAGCGAATTGAAACATTTGCAGCGATTGACGGGAGTCGGACGGATCAGATATCGTCCGTAGGTGCGAAGACGGGGCCTGGAACGCCCAAAGATTTCGGGCTCCAAATATGGGCCGCCGCCGTCTAGGGCTCATATCCATACTGGATTAGAACTGTGGAGGAACATTTGTTGCCGGATCAATGGAATAACTTTTTTATTATGGTGGGAAGTGGCGCGGCGGCACTGGCAGGTTTGATTTTCGTCGCGATGTCGATCAATCACGAGATCATTCTCCGAAACACGACACATAGAAACCGGGCAATTAACATGCTAACGGGTTTCACTGCAGTTTTCATGGCAAGCAGTTTTGCGCTTATTGGAAATCAACACCTGGGAGCGCTTGGCTTTGAGTGGCTTGTTCTCTGGCTCGTCGCAACAGCCCTCTTCATCAGGGGGTATGTTAGAGCTATCAGATCGGGCATGAGTTCTATTGGTTTAAACGCGCCGCGACTTGCGGGCGGCACACTTTGTTACGCCGCTGAAGTTATAGGCGCAATTTTTCTTATTTTCGGATATAACGCAGGGCTTTACATCGCAGCGATCGCAATCATTGTTTTATTCGCATTCCTCATTTCGGGTGCATGGCTCCTTATGATTGGCATCTACGAAGACCAAACTAAGAAATGACAGCCATGGAACTACCGGCATGCAAGTAAAGACAAGTGTCCAGCTAACAATTCAGAAGCAGGGCGATCAGTTCAAGATCGTCCGATTTGGCCGCGAGTTTTGGACCATCGGAGTCTGTGAACGGGGGTATTAGGAGCGCCCTGAACTCGCAACACTCGGTGCAGCGTTTGATCTTTTGGCTAAACGCTTGTCGCTTTCCAACCGAGTAGCGCCTCATATGACTCTGGCTACCGGATTTTTTTCTTGATATAACAGAAAGGCATAACCCCATCATCATGTCTGCCAACACCTCACCCTCCACAGCTCCCCCCTTAGAATCTTCTAACTCCGGCGTCGCACCGATGTGGCACACCGCTATCCTGTTGGTCTGGCTGCTCGGCATCTCTTTTATTGGGGCGCACACCGACTTGTCCAACGGACATGTTCCCACCTATTTGATCGTCATCCTGGTGGAATGGGCCATGGTCGCGTTTATCTGGTGGGGATTGAGCCGCTGCGGCATCCGCTTGTCTGAGCTCATTGGTGGAAGCTGGGCGCGTCCACTTCATTTCCTGCGCGACCTCGGTCTGGGTATCGCATTTATGCTCCTCATCGGTTTCGGGCTATTGCAACTGATCTCCGCCCTGCTCAACCCCGAATCGCCGAAGTCCCTGACTGCCATGATGCCGCAAACTTGGTTCGAAGTGGTTCTTTGGGTCTTGATGTCGGTTACCGCGGGTTTCTGCGAGGAGGTCATTTTTCGCGGATATCTGCTGCGTCAATTTACCGCGCTCACTCGTTCTTTGGCGGGCGGAATCGTCCTTCAAGCCTTACTGTTCGGCCTTAGCCACGGATATCAGGGTTGGAAACTGATGTTGCTGATTTGGATCTACGGAGTCTGTTTCGGCTTGTTTGCGCGCTGGCGCAAAAGCCTGCGGCCCGGGATGCTGGCGCATGCCTTGGAGGACAGTGTTGGCGGAGTGTTAGGGTTTCTCGCAAACGCTCGGTAGAACATACTACTCCCAATCAGTATTGTTAGTGCCTCTTCTCTCGCGCTGTCATTCCGGGAGGGTGAGTGGCGGCGAAAGGTTGGAATTTTCCCCGGCAGTGAATTGATCCGATTTATTTCTTGGCCTGCGTGTAGCGGGCGCCAGGCGTCCGGTTGGCCAGGCGGGTGGACATCGCCTTGCGCGCGGCTTCCCAAGTCGCCCACTCGTTGCCGTCTTGCAGCGGCGGAATGGTCACCACTTCGCCTTGGTCGAATCCGACCAGAGCCGCGTCGACCAGATCGTCGGCCGACATCACGATCTCCTTCGGGAGGTTGGAATGCGCATAGCCGGCGACATCCCAGAATTCCGTCGCCGTGGCGCCAGGCAGAACGGCCTGGATGCGGATGCCCTTTTCCGCCAGCTCATGCTGGAGCGAATGGGTGAAGCCGATGACGTAGGATTTGGTCGCGCCATAGACGCCGTTCAGGGTCTCAGGCGAGATGCCCACAACCGAGGCGACGTTGATGACCGTGCCCTTGCCACGGGCAACGAAGGCGGGAACCGCAGCGTAGGTCAGGCGGGTGAGCGCTGTGACGTTCAGCGCGATCATGTCCTCCATCTTGTCCATGTCGGACTCCAGCAGCGGGGCCACCGAGCCGACGCCGGCGTTATTGAGGAGGAGGGTGATCGTGCTGTCGGTCTTGAGCGTTTCCTCCACCCGGCCGAGATCAACCTTGTTGTTGAGGTCCGCGACCTGAACCTTGACCGAGCGTCCCGTCTCCTTGTTCAGCCGTTGCGCCAAGGTGTTCAGACGGGTCTTGTTGCGGGCGACCAGAATCAGGTCATAGCCGCGTTTGGCCAGCCGATCAGCGTAGATGGCGCCGATGCCCGTCGAAGCTCCGGTGATGAGGGCCGTACCGTTGTTCGTATTCTTGTCTGTAGTGCTCATTTTGTTTTTTCCGTTAGTGGTTTTGGTTTGTTCGCCTCTTGCGTATTTGCACTGTAATTTGAACGGGGTTTGGCTTAAATGACGTAGAAACGTCAAATCAGGACATCCTATGCGCCAAATCGGAATCGTCGTTTTCCCCAACTACTCTTTGATGAGCTTTGCCGCCGTGCCTGTCTTCGAACTGGCCAACGCTTTCAGCAAACGCCCCGTCTACAACCTCCAGTTTCTCTCTGAAAAGGGAGGGAAAGTGGCCACATCCGCAGGAATGGCCGTTGACACCGAGCGTTTCGATCAGCGCCGTCTCGACACGCTGATCGTCGGAGGCGGCACTGTCATTGAACCCGGAACGCCGGGCCTCATCGCATATCTCAGAAAATCACTTTCCCGCTGCCGGCGAGTAACGTCGATCTGTGGCGGCGCGTATCATCTCGCCGCGGCCGGCCTGCTGGACGGACGTAGAGCCACGACCCATTGGGCCTACGTCAAGGACATGCAGCAGCGCTACCCGAAAGTGACCATGGACATGGACCGCATCTTTGTTCAGGACGGTCCCATCTGGACTTCTGCTGGGATGTCGGCAGGAATCGACTTGGCGCTGGCCTTGGTTGAAGCTGACTTCGGATGGGAGCTGACCAGGTCGATCTCCAAAAAAATGGTCCTCTATCAACGCCGGGCTGGAGGTCAGTCCCAGTTTTCCACACTCCTTGAGTTGGAGCCTAAGTCGGATCGGATTCAAGGCGTGCTCAAGCACGCAAAGCAAAACCTGCGCAGTTCCCTCTCCGTGGAGGAACTGGCTGAAGTCGCACACTTGAGCCCTCGTCAATTCAGCCGGCTCTTTCACACGGAGACCGGGCAATCACCGGCCAAGGCGATTGAGAATATCCGCGTGGAAGAAGCCCGAATCATGGTGGAAAGCGGCGATCACTCCATTGACGAAGTAGCAATGGAAGCTGGGTTCGGTGATCGTGACCGGATGCGGCGCGCTTTTTTGCGCACATTCGGACAACCTCCGCAATCCTTCAAACGCTCGGCTCGTACTCCCGCCGAGTATTCGGCTTCAAACTAAGCCCACGCTCAAACGGAGCGCAGGAGTCTTGCCAATGCTGCTTGCGGCTCAGTCGGACCAAGCATTGCCTTCGACAAGCTCGATGCGATTACCCATCGGATCGGAGACAAAGGCAAATCGAACGGTCTTTAAATCCTCTGTTTGGGCCGAAGTAATCGGAACGAGCAGATTCGCCCCTATGGCCTGACAACGGCTGACTGCCTCATCCAAAGAGGCCACCCTCAGCGTGAGGTAGAAAGCCGATGGATCGGGCTGACGTGGCTTGGGCCGCCTCGTTTCATTGTTATAAAGCTTGCCGAAAAGGCGATTTAGCTGCGAAAGCGGTTGCAGTAAGTCAGAGCGCAGCCCGCGTTCTAGCCGACGCCAGCGAGATCACTGGTCTGCCTAGGGATAACTTCGAAGTGCGCGAGATTTCAAAGGCTGAGTTCAAAACGCTTCGCCCGTGAGCCAGCGGTCGTCAGCGAGGCTTAGATTGCGAGACCCGGAAGTCCCGTAGCAGATTGAGCGACTGTTGACGCTCGTCGTCGGTGGGTTCGCACAAAGTTCCCTCGTGAAGTTTTGCGTGACGAGCCCGATAACGGCGGCTGCGCTCGCGGACAAGGCTTTGCGCCGATTCACGGTGGGCAAGGGCTCCTGCTCGGATTCCCAATGAGTAATGGCCATGACGCGGAGCTCTTCTCCGCGCCAGCTAAGAAGGCCGGTTCGGAACAGTAGTTCCAGAGCCTCGCGCATCCAAATCACATCCCGGCCACAGATTGCAGAAAGTGTTTCGGCCGAGTGCGGCCTTCCCGGAGCAATCCAGAGTTGTCCATCGCAATGATCAGCGGCATTCATTCCTCACTAAGTATGTGACGCCGTAGAAAAGCTCTGCCGGATCCGCCTTTGAGATAGCGCTCGAAACGGCGAGCTTGTTCTTCCGAAGGGAAGCTTAAGAGTGCGGCGAAACGCCACGGACGAAAATTAGCGGTAGAGGGATTTTTGCCGGCGTTGTGTTCGGTCAGGCGGTCGTCGGGGCGGGATGAGAAACCGATGTAGTAGCGCTCGGGATGGGTTTCTGAGGTAATGACGTAGACGTGGAACATGGGCGGGGTGGGAGCCGGTGCTAAGACAAAGCAACCGGCTAAGCGCTGCAAAACAAAAAGTCCGACGTCGCCCTGTCGTCTAATACTCCAGGAGGCTATGTCGGACAGACTTCGCCCCTATTTGGACTCGGTACATCGAGAGCTTCGGCGGAGT
>JAFAZK010000111.1 GCA_019239825.1 Verrucomicrobiota bacterium
CCCCTAACCAATACTTCGCCCGACTAGGACTGCTTTACTTGTGAATGCTTCGTGCAATAGGCTCACGCGAAAGCCGTATGCGGGAAATCCGCACGTACGGTTTGACGAGGGAGAGGGCTCCTCACTTGACCCTCTCTACTCTACTAAAAGGTCCCGTCTTTGTGACCTTTACGTATTGTGAAAATCGGCTTGGGCAAACGGGTATGTTGTCGGTCTACTCTATGCCATCAGTTTGGCCATCAGTTTCTTTACCACAGCAAGACTTGGCACGTACAAAGATCCGTCGTCTAGGCCAAGGAGTCGGTCGATGGCCACTCCATTCAGGCGTAAACGCCGGTGAAAAGCCTTGAGCGCATCCTGTTTTTCTTGCTCGGTTTCGGCTCCGATGATCCGAGTAACGAACGAATAGGTAGTTGAGGCAAGCTGTTGAAGCAGGTCCGCCACTCCCTCCGGGTCAGCTGTTTCAAAAAGGTGTTCTTTGACACCCTGGGTGATAATATCGGTCAGAATCGGTCTGAACAACTGCTCCGAGGCCGTAACCACTCTTTGATAAAGTCCCAGATTCTCCGGCCGAAAAAGAGCTCCGAACACGGCCCAAGCGGCGGGAGCTAACTCAGTTTTGATCCGGGTGCCTTTGGCCAGAAAAGCGTTCAAGCGCTGCAAAGGATTCAATGCTGGATCGTTAAGCACATGCTCAAGATCCGCCAGCGCCTGGTGGGCAAACTGATCTGCCAGCGCCGCTAAAAGCGCTTCCTTTGACAGAAAATAGTGATAGAAAACGCCTTTGGAGATGCCGGCGTTGGCGATGATATCATTCAAACTAACATGGTCATATCCCCGGGAGAGGAAGAGGGTTAAGGCCTGGTTGAGAATCTCCGACCGCCGCTGATCAGGGTGTTTAATGACGCGAGGCATTCTTATCGTGAAGCTTGCCAGCGCCTTCTTGTGGAGCGCTGCCTCGCTTGCGAGGCCGACCTTGAGCATAAGGCGAAAGCTCCAGCAGACAGACCCGCATTTCTCTGCTCAGTTTGACAATAGACCACTGGTCTATATACTAGACTAGTGGTCTATTACAAGTGGTTTTAATTCCGTTACGTAGCAGTTAGGGATGAGCTCCCGCTCATCCTATCAACTTGCCGGAGTTCAATTATGCTGGTGAAAACCCTCATTCGCACTGTCCTCTCGATAGCGGTTATAGGCGTTCTTTTGTTTGTCCCTGCCGGTACCCTGAATTGGACCGGTGCCTGGATATTTCTTATCGAAATGCTGGTGATCGGCATCGTGCTGGGCGTCTGGCTAGGTAGACATGATCCAGAGTTACTCAAGGAACGGATGCGTTCGCCGATCCAGAAAGAACAATCTTTCCAGGACAAGATTGTAACGAGTCTACTTCTATTCTTCTTTTTCGCTTGGTTCGCTTTTATGGCGCTCGACGCTATTCGCTTCAATTGGTCCACAGTTCCTGGCTGGCTCCAGATTCCAGGCGCCGTCGGTGTGTTCATTGCCTGTTATATCGGTTATCTGACGCTTCGGGAAAACACGTTTGCCGTCTTGGTAGTAAAGGTTCAGAAAGAGCGTGAGCAAAAGGTCATTAGCACCGGACCTTATCGGTATGTCCGCCATCCGATGTATGCCGGCATGATCTTCTATGTACTTGGTGCTCCTGTCCTGCTTGGCTCCTGGTGGGGCCTTCTCTGGGGATGCGGACTACTCGGTCTTTTCTCAATGCGTATCCTCATCGAGGAAGGAACCCTTAGAAAAGGGCTCCCGGGTTACGATGACTACGCGGCCCGAGTACGGTATCGCTTAGTTCCGGGTATCTGGTAAACCAGATCCGGACGAAGTTTGGTTCGAGCAGATTGTGAGACTCTTGGGTTCGCCCACCAAACCGCCGCGGCTCATACGACGAGAGTAAATCGACCTCATTCCACTGCCCTAGATCGTGCTCGTGCTCAATCGGAAGATGCGGTGGTGTCGAAAGGCCTCTGTCCCTCCGGGACAAGAACGAGCCCCATCCGCTCCAACGCTCCCGCCCACCAACTCCGGCCCACCAATCACCAATCACTAATCACCTTTCACCTTTCACCCAATGGTTAATTTGAGCCCGAGCGGCTTGATCTCTTGAGCCAGCGCCTCGCTCAGTCCTTCCACAGCGAATTTGGCGGCGTTGTAACTAGCACGACACGCCATAGTACTAGCACAACACGCCAGAAGGTCGGCGCCTCGGTGCTTTTTATAGGCACCGTTTTGTCGGGTCAGGAGACTTTGCCGTCTCCCAGGCGTGCTCGCCCCGAGCGAGAAAGGGAATGGCGATCCCGACTGCTCACGGAGCAATAAAGTGGCCTTTGTTCCGGAATATACTGTCGGATTTTCTGCTCTGTTTGATAGCAGGCCTCAGCAAATTCGCGGTCAACGATTTAATCGTCAGAAAGATATAAGAAGACTAGTTCACATGCTTATAAAAACGTATCCGGTCATCGCTCTGTTTGCTCTTTGTTTGTCAGCGTTTGCGGCAGATCCTTCACCATCGCCTCAACCGAAGAAGGCAAGATTTAGAGTCACGAATCTCCTCACCATTCAAGTGCCGCAAGCCGCTAAGAAGGTCCGCATCTGGTTTGCCGTTCCGCAGGAAGATGCGGATACGATCATCCATGACTTTAAGGTCACAAGTGCGGTTCCGGTCCGGTACGATACCGACTCGTGGGGGAACCGGATTGGTTACGCTGAGGTCGCGACGCCTGTGCAGAGCCAGGTCACAGTTCAAGAGGACTTTGACCTGACTCGATCCGAGACCCATAACGTAGTCGACGCGGCTGCCACTCGTCCGCTGACCGATGCTGAGCGCTCTGCCCTAAGCCGTTTTCTTCAGCCAACCACCTACGTCGTAGTCAATGACCAGATGAAAAAGCTGGCCGCGTCGATTGTCGGGAACGAGACCAATCCTGTACTCACCATGCGCAAGCTTTATGATTGGACTTATCACAACGTGAACTACTGGGTGAAAGACCCGGACCATTTGAAAGCGTCAGCAGTTGGTAGCTCCGAATACTGCCTCTCAAGCAAGACCGGCAATTGCACGGATATCAACTCCTTGCTTTCCTCGTTGGCAATATCTTCCGGGGTTCCGGTACGGATGGTGTACGGATCACTTTTTAAGCCGACGCTAAACGGGGTTGACTCCGATGCCAGCTACCATTGTTGGGTGGAATTTTTTGCTCCTAGATTGGGCTGGATTCCGGTGGATGCCTCACTGGCCAACATCTATGCCGAAGACATTAAACTAACCGAGCAGAACAAGAAGCTGGTGACGTTAACCACCTCCACCGGATATAACGGCAGCGATGCCGGCAAAGTAAACTTCTACTTCGGCAATCTCGATGAACGTCGAGCGGTCTGGTCGCTGGGTCGTGACCTCATGATGCAACCGGCGCAGGAAGACGGTCCAGTGAACTCTTTGTCCAAGGTCTACGTGGAGATCGATGGAAAACAGTCTACGAACTGGACCAGAAAATGCACTTATACCGAGGCATCCTTGTAACGCCGCCATCCGGCGGATAGCCGGTCGCGGACGGCTTTTTGTGCCGAAGGGACAAAACTGAAACCTGATCGCTAAATCGATTCCATATTTCCTTCCTCAGTTAGAGCCCTTTGCTCCATTCGTCTCCTTTAGGAGTAGCCCAGATCACGTAAGACAAGAATTGCAGGAAGCTTCACTTGCGTCGATGTTAGTGGTTGCTGGGAACCAGGGATACCTGGGACCGATCAGCGAAATCGTTTTATGAAAGCGAAACACCTGTTTTTCTCTGTTTTCGTCGCGCTAACGCTCTTGTTTCTGCCCCAATCGAGCTTTGCTTCCGGTGGGTGGCATGGCGGAGGCGGTTGGCATGGAGGTGGTTGGCATGGTGGGGGCTGGCATGGAGGGTGGGGTCGTGGCTGGTATGGCGGCGGTTGGCGTGGTGGCTGGTACGGAGGCGGGTGGTATGGCGGTGGTTGGTGGCCCGGATATGGCTACGGCTGGTATGGTGCTGGTTATCCTTATTGGGGCTGGTACGGCGGCGGTTGGCGTGGTGGCTGGGGCTGGCGTGGTGGTTACTGGCGTGGTGGTTGGGGATGGCGTGGTGGTTGGCGCGGTGGTCACTGGCGTTAGCCCAAGTCGATTTTTATCGGACCGCTGGCCTTCCAGGGCGGCCTATGTTGACTGATCCTGAGCCCAAACATTCTCAAACCGGCTCGGCATCGACGTCGACAAGAGCCGGCTCAGCGGGTTTGACACGTATATTTGGATTCGTTAGACGGATGCACCCACACCCCAAGAAGGGAAAAGTTGCGCATTGCGCTTCGGTCAGTTATTTGGCAAATATTGAGCTGTGGTAACCGGAATCGTCTCACCTTGCTGCTCGCGACACTGTCCGCTTAACCATCTAAAAGAGACCGAAGCCCAATAACGATTTAAAGAGCTGTGCCCTGGCCAAAGATTTCTCTTTCTTCGGACGACTCTCGGAACGGTATTGGCTGTAGTTCTCGCGCCCTATTAAGAAACGGATTGCCTCCGATCGCTTTAGACCTGGTCCTAACGCTGTGCGTTTTCGCAGGTTACAGCGGGAAGGCTTCTGCGGAGTCTCACGACTCGAGTAATGCTGGCTTTGGACCCGGTCGCCACGTCGAAGTATCGGTCAACTACCAACAGCCCGAGCATCATCGGACGACCTCTCACAAGGCCAAAAAGTATGTCCGGCATCACCCGCAGCATCATCCGCACAGAGCCATTGAAGAGCCTCCCTATGTGGCTGGACCCCCGGTGATCAGCCGAAACGCTTTGAGTGGGGGGCCAGGGCGGTATCGTTGGAAGCGCGACATTGTCACGACGATCTTCTGGGTCGGCGAGCGCCCAGGGGGCCACAACCCCGTGCCCAATCTTCGCAGCTCCTGGGACAGGTACTGGGCCTACAATTACGGAGGCTACGATAATCCGGATGCTGGTGCCCGCAGAGACTTCATTCCGGCCAAGTTCGTGCCTCGCCAGAATCCGTTTTACTTTGCTCTTCCCTATAACGATGTCGAAGGCGGTCATACCAAGCGCGAAGCCAGCCGGGTGGTTCCCTGGTTCAATCAGGCGTTCGTTCGCAGTGGACAAACCGTTCTCAAAGACAGATGGATTGCGGTCCACCACGGAAACAGAGTTTGTTACGCCCAGTGGGAAGATTGCGGACCATTCCGTACGGATGACTGGCGCTATGTTTTTGGTGATGAACGTCCAAGACCGAATTTGAATCAAGGCGCTGGCTTAGATGTTTCGCCGGCGGTTCGGGATTACCTGGGCCTTGGTGTCAAAGATGTGTGTGACTGGAAGTTCGTCGAGTATCGTGAAGTAACTCGCGGTCCGTGGGCCACGTACGGTGACAACAACACCTTTGTGATTCAGCGGCGCCAGAGTAGTGAGCGCTTCGCCGGCAGGTAAGCATCGGCTTTCCGATCGTTCCCGGCATCCAGGATCAATGGGCGAAGGTAAAGAATAGCAGTGCTCCGGCTAGTGCGACCGCGAGGATCAGGTAAAAGACAGCGAAAAGTCCGGCGATTAATTCCGTGCCGTGTCGGACCAAAGACCAGATCCGGCGAAAGGTGTCGGCTCGAACTGGTGTTTTCTGAGCTTCTCGTTCTTCGACGATGGCGGCAGGTGTTCGGCTAACGGGTAGGGCCTTGCTGGCGTAATCGATCTTTAAAGCCGAACTAAAAGGAAGGCGGGCAAATCGGTTCCAGTCGCGAGAGCCGTAGCCTTTT
>JAFAZK010000121.1 GCA_019239825.1 Verrucomicrobiota bacterium
ATTAAAGCAAGGAGTCGATCTTGCGAATGTGTATAAGACCCTCCAGACTTTCATGGGCGGGTATTTTGTGAACTATTTTAACCGCTTTGGCCGGCAGTGGCAGGTATACGTACAGGCAGAAGGGGCCTATCGAACGGAAGCGGACAATATCGGGCAATTCTTCGTGAAGAACACGAACGGTAATCCGGTCCCGATGTCCGCCTTTGTTAACATGGAACCAGCCTATGGCCCGGAATTTACTCAGCGCTACAACCTGTACCGATGCACGCAACTGAACGTCACCCCTAAGCCAGGATTTACTTCGCTACAGGCGATGAAAGGTCTGGAGGACGTTTTTGCCGCGAAGATGCCCAAAACGATGGGGTATGACTACCTCGGAATGTCCTATCAGGAGAAGGTCGCACAACAGGGCGTGTCGCCTAGTGTGATCTTTGGACTTTCATTACTCTTTGTCTTTTTGATCCTGGCTGCTCAGTATGAAAGTTGGGCCTTGCCCATCAGCGTGTTGATCTGCACTCCCATTGCGGTGTTTGGAGCATTCGCGGCTCTGCTAGGAAGACAGTTAGACAACAACGTTTATGCGCAGATCGGATTGGTGATGTTAATCGGGTTAGCAGCAAAGAATGCCATTCTGATTGTTGAGTTCGCGCGCGCGGAACTCGAAAAAGGCAGGCCGCTAGTCGAGGCCGCTTTGGAAGGGGCTCGTCTGCGCCTGCGCCCGATTCTAATGACCTCATTTGCCTTCATATTGGGCTGTGTCCCGCTGTGGTTAGCTGAGGGCGCGGGAGCAGTCTCGCGTCAGGTTATCGGGACGGCCGTAATCGGCGGTATGTTAGCAGCTTCATTCATCGCGATTTTCGTGATTCCAGCGATGTTCTATCTGGTCGAGAAGTTTACCGGTGGAAAAGAAAAGAAGGCAACCGGTCCCCCCGAGATTGAAACGGCGGAGCCGCGGACGGCGGGAACACCGGAAAGCTGATGACAGGAGCCAGAAGATCCTGGCTAGCTCGACGGGAGACGCTAATCATAAGCGGAACTTTGAAAATTGTCGGTGAATCGCCAACATGGACTCTCCGCCGGGTTTGGCGAAAGCGTGCATCCTGAACGCGTAAGATAAGACGGGAATAGCCGCGAAAAAGGCGCAGCGCGGCTATTCCCGTGCTTTCGCGCCGGCCGCTGCCTCACTCTACCGACGCTCTGAGGGACCCTTGCGAGCAGCCAGTTTGGTGATCAAATCGATCATCTCCAGATGGGCTGGCGCGCTCCGGTCGCGCAGTTCGTCGAGCGAGTGAGTCTCGGTTAACCGGCTAAGTTTGACCAGCGCACGGACTCGCTTGCGTCTCTTGAGTTTCAGCTCCGACGAGCGTCTGGTAAAAAGTATCTTTGCGAGTTCGCCGCTACCAAACAGAGAATTGAGCTCGGCTGCGATCGTATAGATCAGAAATAGGATGAATACCCAGATCTGAATGGCGAAAAACCGATTCCAGGAGAAGTGGTTCCCCACATAATCGGAAATGCCGTCGAATGTTCCACCCGCGAGCAGATATTTTGCGAGCTTTTCGATAAACCTCACGATCAGGACAACTAGACAGTAGATGAGGGTCTTGAACAGAATCGGCTGAATGATAGGGGCAGTATCGAAACGCCGAAAAAAAGGGAGTGCATTCGCCAACAGCACGGCTTTGCCAACGACCAATGCCGAGAAAGTCACGAGCATGAAATTGGCGAAGTGAATCAGGTAATCCGCGAGAATCAGCTGGGTAGTGAGGACAATAACATTGAATCCGATAGCAAAAAATAGCGTCGGTGGCAGGACCTCCAGAAGTTGTCTTCCTATGAAAGCGAGGAAAGATGATTTGCGAGGAATCGTCCCTGCTGGAGAGCCTGTGGAATCCGCGAGTGGCATTAGAGGTCTGGGTAAAGGCCAGCAGCCCGGCCTTCAAAGATCACCACGCAGCGTGGCTGCACGTGGCACACTGAGGCTAGAACCGGCCGCTGGTCCTTCTGTGGAAGAACTCCGCTGTTTACTCGATCAGCCGTATCGACAACCAGAAACCATTCTTGGCCCTGCAACGGAGGAAGAGACGCATCAACCGCCGCGTCAGCCAGGTTCAGAATTACGTGAAGATCTGGTTCGTTCGCTATCAATCCGGCGATGGTAAAAGCGAGGAACTGGCAACTACCATCGTGCCAAGCCGGTTCGTTCAGTTTTGGTCCGCACCAGACGATATCCGGAACATTCCGGCCTGGTATCGATTTACCAGTATAAAAAGCATTCCGCGTGAGGTTCGGATGGCGCCGGCGGAACGCGATCATACCGCGAACGAACTCAAGCATGTCTCGTTCGATCTCGACCAGCTTCCAATCAAACCACGAAAGCTCGTTGTTCTGGCACCAAGTGTTGTTCTTCCCATTTTGGGTTCGCAGCACCTCGTCACCGGCCAGCAACATGGGTACGCCGCGACTGATCATCAGGATTGCGATAAGATTTTTTGCTTGTCGCCGGCGAAATGCGATGACCGCGGGATCATCGGTTTCTCCTTCAACCCCGCAATTCCAGCTTAAGTTGTCATTGGTGCCGTCCCGGTTATCCTCACCATTATCTTCATTGTGCTTGCAGTTATAGCTGACTAAGTCGCGCAGTGTGAAACCGTCGTGGCAGGTAATGAAGTTAATGCTGTTTTCGGGCAGCCTGCCGTCGTCAGCGTACAAATCGCTACTTCCGCCGATGCACGTGGCGACTTGCCCGATAATACCGCGGTCGCCCCGTATGAATCGGCGGATCACATCGCGGTAGCGTCCATTCCATTCGGTCCAGGAAAGTCCGGGAAAACAGCCGACGTGATAAAGACCGCTGGAGTCCCAAGCCTCGGCAATGAGCGGCAGGCGGGCGAGCGTGCGCGAAAGCTCGATATTCCAAGGTAACGGCGGATTCGCCAATGGGGTGCCGTCTTCGCCTCGCACAAAAACACTGGCTAGATCGAACCTGAAGCCGTCCACCCCCATCTGCTCAACCCACCACTCCAGGCAGGTAACAATGAACCGGGTCACGCTAGGGTGGTTGCAATTGAAAGTGTTACCGCAGCCCGAATAATCCAGGTAGCGGCAGCGGTCTCTTGGATCGAGGATGTAGAACACGTTGTTAGCGAACCCCTTAAAGTTGATAACGGGCCCATCCGCACCGCCCTCGGCAGTGTGATTAAAAACGACGTCGAGAATGACCCGGATACCGGCGTCATGCAGCGCGTCTGTTAGTTGTCGAAACTGGAATTGATGCGTTCCCTGTTCGGGTCTAACGCAATAGTGTGGATGCGGACTGTAGAAGCTATGCGAGCTGTATCCCCAGTAGTTTCGCAGGTTGCGAGCTTCCAGGGCCGGCGGTACGTCTTGATCGTCAAAAGCCATGACCGGCAGCAATTCGACATGCGTTACCCCGAGCTCCTGCAGATAAGGAATTTTCTCTATCAGACCCAGAAACGTGCCTGGATATTCTACTCCGGACGAGGGGTGCTGCGTAAACGCGCCCACATGGAGTTCGTAGATCACGGCGCCGCTCAGGCCCGGTGCGAATGGTGATTCCCGTGAGATAAGCTCGGCCTCAGTCGTGACCATTGCCCGCACAGAATTGCCGGACCCGCCTGCATGGCCAATTGCCTGCCGGCGATTCCAGACGGCATCGGTTACAGCTCGAGCCCAAGGGTCCACCAACTCTTTCCCATCGATGCGCCAGGTGTAAGAAATACCGGACCGGAGGCCTACAACGAGAACATGCCAAAAGAAATAAGTACGATTCGTATCCGGATCGAGGTCGACAATCTGAAGCGGTTCAGCGCTGTCCGCCGCTTTATAGAGTAACAGCTCGACCTTCTGCGCGCTCTTACTGAACATTGAAAAATTGACTCCTTCCGTGGTCCAAGTTGCCCCTGGCATGAACCGTGTACCGGAACGTGTAGGATAAATTTTCAAGTCGATATCGGCGCGACACGATCGCGCGCGGGAAGGTGCCAAAGTTAACAATGATTTTGCAGCGAATCCGAACCTGGTTAAGCGTCGCTGGCTTTTGCTCTAATAAAATCTGCTCTGGCCATGGCCGGATTGAAATGGGACCAAGGTCCGATACCGATCTCGAACTCAACCGGCTAGGCTTATCATGCCGTCAATTTCCGACGACGCGAAAGTTAACTCGCCAACGATTTTGCGCGATTTCCGATGAGCGACGATACCGTAAATGTTAACGCAACTGGGCCGTCCGGCGGCCATGGTCTACGGACGGGCCTGAGCACGGAGGATATCAAGCAAGCATTTCTTGATAACCTATTCTATCTGATGGGTCGCGTGCCTGCGGTTGCCACCAAAAATGATCTCTATACTGCCCTAGCGATTACCGTCCGCGAGCGGGTCTTCCACGCCAGCGTCAATACCTTCGAAGACTATCTTGAACGCAAACCTCGCTTTGTTGCCTATCTTTCGGCGGAGTTTCTTCCGGGCCCGCACCTTGGTAATAACTTGCTGTCTTTGGGAATCACGGCGCAGACCCGGCAGGCGCTAGCGGAGTTAGGGTACGATCTCGATGACTTACTATACCAGGAGGAGGAACCAGGGTTGGGTAACGGTGGGCTTGGCCGATTGGCCTCTTGCTATCTTGACTCGCTTGCTTCGCTCGAGATTCCCGCAGTCGGTTATGGTATTCGCTATGAATTCGGGCTCTTCGACCAAACGATCCAAAACGGGTGGCAGGTCGAGAGCACGGATAAGTGGCTCCGCTTCGGAAATCCTTGGGAGATCAACCGCCCCGAAATCGCGTACGACGTCAACTTTGGCGGTCATACGGAGACGTGGACCGACGAGCAAGGACGCTACCGATCACGCTGGATTCCAGACATGGTGGTCAAAGGCGTAGCGTTTGATACTCCGATTCTGGGTTATCGCGTCGGAACTTGCAATCTGATGCGGCTCTGGAAAGCCGAGGCCGTTGAGTCCTTCGATTTCGCCGCGTTTAATCGGGGAGACTACTACCAGGCGGTGCACGATAAAATGGCGTCGGAGAATATCACCAAGATCTTATACCCGAACGATGAACCGGCCCAGGGGAAGATCCTGCGGCTGCAGCAACAGTTTTTCTTTGTGTCCTGTTCTCTGCGCGACATGCTGCGGATGCACGGCTTCATGGGCGGTAAACCGCAAGACTTCCATGAGAAGCTTGCTATTCAACTGAACGATACGCATCCGGCCATTGCGGTCGCTGAGTTGATGCGTCTGCTGCTCGATGAGCATCTATTGGATTGGGACACCGCCTGGAACGTAACCAGTCGGACCATCGCTTATACGAACCATACATTGCTGCCAGAGGCGATGGAGAAATGGCCGCTGGCGCTCTTTGGCCGCTTGCTCCCCCGGCACTTGGAAATCATTTATGAAGTTAACGACCGCTTCCTCCAAAAGGTCCGGGCCAGTGTTCCTGATGACAGTCTTGCCAGGCGGATGTCGATTATCGATGAGGACGGCGAGCGTTATGTTCGCATGGCTCATCTTGCGACCATAGCCAGCCATCACGTTAACGGGGTTGCTGCGCTTCATTCGGACCTTTTGAAGAAAACGGTGCTCAAGGATTTTGCCCGACTCTGGCCGGACAAATTCTGCAACGTGACCAATGGGGTTACTCCGCGGCGTTTTGTGGCAATGAGTAATCCGGGCCTGGCTGAACTTATCACTGAGAGAATTGGCGACCATTGGCTCCGTGACCTGGATCAGCTTCGCCAGTTGGAGAAATTCGTTGATGACGAGGAGTTCCGGCGACGATGGGATGAGGTTAAGCTAATCGCCAAGCGAAATCTTGCGATCCAGATTGATAAAAGGTTTGGTGTAAAGCTAAATCCGGAATCGCTCTTCGATATTCAGTGCAAACGAATACACGAATATAAGCGTCAGCATCTCAATCTACTACACATTCTAACATTGTACTTGCGCCTCAAACTTGAACCCGATGCGAAAATACCGGCGCGGACCTTTATCTTTGGCGGAAAGGCAGCGCCCGGATACGCGATCGCAAAACTCATCATCAAGTTAATCCATTCGGTCGCCGCGGTGGTCAACAATGACCCGGACGTGCGTGATCGCCTTAAGGTAGTGTTCTTTTCTGACTACAATGTTAAAAATGCCCGATTCATCTTTCCAGCGGCCGACATTTCCGAGCAGATCTCCACAGCCGGTTTTGAGGCATCAGGCACTGGAAACATGAAGTTCGCGCTCAACGGAGCCCTCACCATTGGCACCTTGGATGGAGCCAATGTTGAAATCCGCGAAGAAGTCGGCGCTGACAACTTTTTCTTATTCGGTCTCGACGCCGAGCAGGTGAGAGAGCTGAAATTGCGCGGGTATCGTCCACGGAGTTATTACGAGCAAAACCCTGGACTCGCCAAGGTACTGAACTATATCGACAGCGGTGCGCTCGTTCCGAGCGATAACAAACTCTTCCATCCGCTAGTAGGAAACTTGCTCGATGGCGATCCATTCCTGTTGCTGGCCGATTACCAGTCCTATGTCGATTGTCAGAATGCGGTAAGTGCCCTTTGGGTTGATCCTGTAGCCTGGACTCGCAAGTCAATTCTCAACGTTTCCCGCATGGGCAAGTTCTCTTCTGACCGTTCCATTCGCGAGTATTGTGAACGGATCTGGAGCGTAACTCCGTCACCGGTGAATGCGACGTAGCCTGCGGAAGAACACCTATGCAAGGTACTCCACGAGGAACCTTGGCGACTTTGTTCGCTCTGTTGTTGGGTTTCGGCCTGATGCAAATGGGTAATACTTTTCAGGGGACGTTGCTGAGCATTCGTGGTGGAATCGAGGGGTTTTCGCCAGCTCAAATCGGCTCGATCGGCGCAGGTTTCTGGGCGGGTATCGTCGTCGGATCGTTGCGCTGTGGAAGAGTGATCGGAAGCGTTGGCCATATCCGGGCTTTCGTTGCTTTCGGAGCCATCGCCTCGACCGCGCCGCTCCTACATCTGCTTGTGTTAGATCCGGTCTTCTGGACAGCTGCTCGTGCGCTTACCGGATTCTGCTTTGCCGGGTTATTCATTGTGGTCGAGAGTTGGCTTAACGCCTCTGCGACTCAACGAACCCGAGGAAAGATCCTGAGCATCTACGGTATGACGGGCTTGCTAGCCGGCATCATGGGACAACTCCTGTTGCCAACGACTAACCCAAGCGGCTTCAAACCGTTTTGTATCATCACGATTATTATAGCGGTCGCGTTAATTCCAATCGCTCTGACTCGAGCGGTTGCTCCCACAAGTGAAGGTCAAAGCGCCCGCATTAACCTCCGGGCATTACTTCGGCAATCACCTTTCGGGTTGGCAGCCGCGTTCTTGTGCGGAGTAACGACCAGCTCGTTCTTTTCCCTCGGACCCATTTTTGCCCAACAGCGCGGACTCGATACCGCCGGAGTCGCCATTTTCATGGCCTGCGGCACGCTCGGAGGGTTTCTGTTCACCTGGCCGCTTGGCTGGCTTTCCGACCGCCTCGATCGGCGTTTTGTCATTATTGGGGCGGCCATCATTTCCTCTGTGACCCTCCTCACGATTGTAGCACTGGTACCGGACGAGGCGCCGCGCTGGATAGTCTACCTCTGCGTGGCCATTTTCGGCGGTACGATTGTGCCGACCTACAGCGTCGTCATGGCTCATGTAAACGACTCGGTTGAAGAGGGCGAGTTCGTCGCTGCGTCGGGTGGCCTGCTGATCGTGCAAGGCGTCGGTGCGGTATGTGGGCCAATCGTTGCAGGAATTGCCATGTCAACTTGGGCACGCGGCCTGGCAGTCACTCTTATCACCGCACAACTCCTCATGGCCGCTTTCGGGATCTATCGCTTAAGTCGCCGAGCAGCCCCGCCCGAAAGACACAAAGGAACTTTCGTGGTTGAACCCGCAGTACCAGTCGCAAGCACATTTGAGTCCATAGAGTCGAGAGTCAGTTAAGCCCAGTAATCCGAATATGAATATGCACTGTGCTCTCTGCCCGATAGCGATCCCAGGCGCAGTCAGGCCCTTTACTATGAAAAACGGATGTTGGAGCGATGGCTTAGATCGCTAAAGACATCGTAGCCTTCGTTTTAAGAGCAACCGCCGGGACCTAAAAGTGATTACGCCCAACCAAACATTAGTACAGGTGCTTGGACCTGCAGTGATCGCTTCTCCATTGCAACTGGCTCACCGCTCGGGCCAAGGACCCGGTGCTTTTGTACCCGACGAGGCACGGGTCCGATATCAAATCGAGACTGCGACCGGCCAGGATCTCCCTGGCGATATTTTCTTTGAAAAGGCCGGTCCCCGGGAAACACTCTTCTTTGAGCCGCGGCAAACTAAGGCCGCGATCATCACTTGTGGCGGTGTCTGTCCGGGCTTGAACAATGTCGTTCGATCAGCAGTCATGGAATTCTACTACCATTATGGTGTGCGGCAGGTGTACGGAATTCGCTACGGATACGCTGGTCTCAACCCGAGAATTGGGTTACCGCCGATTGAGTTAACCCCAAAGTCGGTGTCCGATATCCACGAAAAAGGTGGGACAATTCTTGGCTCATCGCGGGGACAGCAGCCTTCAGATATAATGGCTGAGTTCCTTCTCGAACAGAAGATCAACATCCTGCTCTGCGTCGGCGGGGACGGCACCCTCCGTGGAGCACAAGACGTCGCCAACGAAGTGCAGAGGCGCGGTCTTAACCTTGCCGTGATTGGCATTCCCAAAACCATTGATAACGATGTGATGTATATGACCCGCACGTTTGGAATGGCGACGGCGATGGAAACTGCGCACAAAATCCTCGACTGCGCCCATAGTGAGGCGCGTAGTGCCTATAACGGGGTGGGCTTGGTGAAGTTGATGGGACGTGATGCCGGTTTTATCGCCGCAGGCGCTACTCTGGCCAGCCAGGAAGTTAATTTCTGTTTAATCCCGGAAGTGCCTTTTGTCCTAGAGGGAACGAATGGCTTCCTCGAAGTACTCCGACGTCGCCTGGAATCTGCTCGTCACGCAGTGGTCGCTGTCGCAGAAGGCGCCGGCCAGGATTTAATCCGAGACCTTCCATTAGAAACAGACGCTTCCGGTAACAGGCGCTACGCCGACATCGGCCTCTATCTGAAGGAACAGATCGTTAATTACTTCAGACAAGCAAATATACCTGCAGATGTGAAATACTTCGACCCAAGCTATTTCGTGCGCAGCGTGCCGGCAAACTGCGAGGACGCGTTGTTATGCGATCTATTGGCCAGAAATGCGGTGCACGCAGGGATGGCCGGCAAAACCAATCTGGTCGTTGGTTTTTTGAATGGTGCGTTCACGCACATCCCGATTTCGTTGGCCGTGAGCGAGAAGAAACACGTTGATCCGCAAGGTCTCCTTTGGTCCAGCGTATTGGCAACGACAGGACAACCGAAGCAATGGATTAACTAATGCACCAAGTCTGAGACTGGTATTGGTATAAAGGGGTATTCGTCTTCCTCGCGCCGCACACCCAGCCAAAAATTCGTAGCAACGCTGCGATACGCCCTCAGACTTGATGCACTGGAGTTCCCCACCCGCTCGTTAAGAGCCACGACGCTGCGTCGCCCCAAAGTCTCATGGTGATCAAAAGTTGCAGGCCGTAGCCTTTTCCAGTGATGCCGGGTGCCCCCAGCGGGGCGTTGCCAACGCGCGCGTTTCCAAACGCGAGGCGACATCCGGCGATCTGGCTCTCGACGACCAGCGGAGCCGAAATTAGATTGGCGAGAACGACAAGAGGAAACGCAACCACATGAAAGAACCAGCGAAATCAATCTCCGGCGCGGCGGGAACTGAAGTCCCTCGCAAGGGTAGTGCATCAAAGAAAACAGCTAGTTCACGCGAAGGCGCGTCAGACCAACTTAGTCCTGAGTTGCTACGAAAAATGGACGCTTGGTGGCGGGCAGCAAACTACCTCAATATTGGGCAGATCTATTTGATGGCTAACCCCCTTTTGAAGGAGCCGTTGAAACCCGAACACATCAAGCCCCGTTTGCTGGGCCATTGGGGGACATCACCCGGGTTAAATTTGATTTACGTTCACTTAAACCGGCTCATCAACAAATATGACCTCGATGTAGTCTATATGGCCGGACCCGGTCATGGCGGCCCCGCGCTGGTTGCGAATGTGTATCTCGAAGGGACCTACACCGAATATTTCCCCGGCATTACCCAGGATGAACAGGGAATGCTCAAGTTGTTTCGTCAGTTTTCGACTCCGGGCGGCATTCCCAGCCACGTCAGCGCCCCGACTCCGGGTTCTATCCATGAGGGAGGAGAGTTAGGGTATGTCCTCGTGCATGCGTTTGGTGCGGCTTTCGATAACCCAGAGCTGATTGTGACCGCGGTCGTGGGCGATGGGGAGGCTGAAACTGGACCGCTTGAGGGCAGCTGGAAGGGCGTGAAGTTTCTCAATCCGGTCCGCGATGGAGCGGTATTGCCGATTCTGCATCTTAACGGTTATAAAATTGCCGGTCCTACTGTTTGGGGAAGAGATTCGGACGAACACATCCGGGACTTTCTGACCGGGCACGGCTACGAAGCTTCTTTTGTCGAAGGCAGCGATCCGAAGCAAGTCCATCAAGACTTCGCCGCCAAGCTCGAAGCAGCGATTCTGAGAATTCGAGAGATTCAAACCGACGCTCGCAAGAATGGATTCAAGGAAAGGCCGGTGTGGCCAGCAATTGTTTTACGGACGCCGAAAGGTTGGACTGGTCCCAAAGTCGTAGACGGTGTACCGGTTGAAGGCACATTCCGTGCACACCAAGTACCTTTGTCTGGTGTGCGGGACAACCCAGAGCACTTGAGGCTCTTGGAAGAGTGGATGCGCAGTTACAAACCCGAAGAGCTTTTCGACAAGAACGGCAGCTTCCAAGGCGAGTACGCCGAGCTCGCTCCTAAGGGCAAACGCAGAATGGGAGATAATCCGCACGCGAATGGTGGCCGCGTTGAGATGCCCTTGAACTTGCCCGCCTTCACGGATTACGCACTTGAAGTGAAGAAGTCTGGAACCACCCGTCACGAGTCGACCCGACAGCTTGGACAATTCCTTCGCGATATCTACAAGCAGAATACTAAGCCGGCCAACTTCCGTCTCTTCTGCCCAGACGAGACAAACTCGAATCGACTGGGAGCGGTGTTTGAGGTAACTGACCGTTGCTTTGTCGGAAGGTTAGTTGACATTGACGACCACGTTTCGCACGAAGGGAGAGTGATGGAAGTTCTAAGTGAACACAACTGTCACGGGTGGCTGGAAGGGTACGTTCTGACTGGTCGCCATGGGCTCTTTGCTACTTACGAAGCTTTCGCCATGGTAGTTGATTCGATGGCAATGCAGCATGCGAAGTGGCTCGAGCACTGCCGGCACATTCCCTGGCGCAAACCTGTCCCGTCACTTAATTATCTGCTGACGTCGACGTGTTGGCGCAACGACCACAATGGTTTCAGCCACCAGGGGCCGGGATTTATCGATAACCTAGTCAGTAAAAAGGCACACGTAGTGCGGATCTATCTGCCCCCTGACGCCAATTGCCTGCTCTCGGTAGCAAATCACTGCTTCCAGAGTCATAACTATCTCAACCTGATTGTCATTGATAAGCAGCCTCAGCTTCAATGGTTGGACATGGACGCCGCGCTCACGCATTGTGCCGCCGGAGCCGGGATCTGGCAATGGTGCAGCAACGATCATGGCAATGAGCCAGACGTCGTCCTCGCCTGTGCAGGTGATATCGCTACCCAAGAAACCGTGGCGGCGGCATGGTTGTTACGCCGCCATCTCCCCAGCCTGAAAGTGCGCGTGGTGAACGTAGTGGATTTGATGTGCCTGTGTCCTCCTGATCGCCATCCCCATGGCCTGAGCCAGGAATCCTTTATCAAGCTCTTTACTTACAACAAGCCTGTCATCTTCGCCTTTCATGGCTACCCGGCTGTCGTTCATGGAATTCTGCACGGCCGGTCCGACACTGGCCGATTCCATGTGCGCGGCTATATCGAGGAAGGTACTACGACGACGCCATTCGATATGGTGGTGCTAAACCGAATGAGCCGCGTCCACCTCGCCATGGACGCCGTTCGGTACTCACCGAATATCGTCAACGCGGCAGAGCTGATCACTCGGGGAGAATCAATCTTGGCCAAGCATCGACAATACATCCAGGAGCATTTCGACGACCTGCCTGAGGCACGAGACTGGGTCTGGTCGGACTAGACGACCAAGCTTTTTGTTCTCTGGAATCGCTGATATGACCAACGGCAAGCCGCAGATTCTTGTCATCAACAGCGGAAGTTCATCGCTGAAGTTTTCGGTTCTGGAAGTTCAATCGGAATCGGTTCTGGCAAGCGGGATTGCGGAACGCTTGGGAACCGCGGAGGCGTTGTTAAAGTTCAGTGGCGCCGATGCCAAGAAAATCGAAGAACCTCTTCCTAACGCCGATCATCGATCAGCCTTACGCTGCATAATCCATCACCTCGGTGCTTCGTTGCCAAACGAGGTCGCTGCCGTGGGCCATCGAATTGTCCACGGGGGCGAGTATTTTCGGGACGCGGCTATTGTCGATGAGGAAGTAGTAAAGCGCATCGAAGAATTGAGCGACCTCGCTCCGCTGCACAATCCACCGGGTGCGCAGGGCATTCGCGTGGCATCTGAGCTGTTGCCCAATAAGCCACAGGTCGCGGTTTTCGATACGGCCTTCCATCAAACGCTTCCGCCCCACGCGTTTCATTATGCCATTCCAGCGAAGTTTTATTCTCGGTTTCGCATCCGGAGATACGGGTTTCATGGGACCAGCGCTCAGTATGTGACCCAGGAGCTGGCTAGACGGTTGGACCGGCCCTTGGGTGACCTACAGCTTTTGGCCGCTCACCTCGGCAATGGGTGCAGCGCGACTGCTGTCAAACTGGGAAAAAGTATCGATACGACAATGGGCTTGACCCCGCTGGAAGGCGTGGTCATGGGAACTCGCAGCGGGGATGTTGACCCGAGTCTTCATCTGTTTCTGCAGGAACGAGAGGGACTCAACCTGAGAGAGATCACCGATTTGTTGACCCGGGAAAGTGGTCTCCTTGGCGTCTCGGGAGTGAGCCACGATATGCGATCGATTCTGCAAGCAATGGACGCCGATAACGCTCGGGCTAAACTAGCGGTCGATGTTTTCTGTTATCGGCTCGCCCGGGCGCTACTAGGCCTGGCTGCCGGTTTGGAAAGGATCGATGGGCTGATCTTCACGGGCGGCATCGGCGAGAACAGCGCCATAGTCCGCGCCCGAGTATTACAGCATTTACAAATTCTTCGGCCGGTCATCAACCAGCGCTGGAATGAACACCACGGTAGAGAAAACGACGGGCGGATCACAGAGGAAACCGGATTGTCCTGTTTTGTCATCCCGACTAACGAAGAACTAATGATCGCTCGGCAGACAGCAGCGCTAGTTCTTAGCCGCTAGTCCTCGCGATGAAAGCCGCGTTCTTCCTTGCTCCCACCGGTCGCGGTCAGGGCTTAACCACGGTCGCTCTCGGTTTGGTTGCTGCTCTCGATCGACGTGGTGTCCGAGTCTCCTTCTACAAGCCCATTAGCGAGGATTCCAGCGATCAATCTCGACCGGAACGTTCCGTCCATTTTTTGCGTGCCACGACGTCACTCGTTCCGCCGGACCCACTTCCTTTGGCTGAGGCAAAAAAACTGGTTTCGAGCGGCCGTCTCGATGAGCTTTTGGGAAAGGTTGTCGGAACGTTCGAGAAATCGACCGAGAACGTGGACATAGCCATAGTGGAGGGCCTGCTCCCCTCATCCGACGATCCTTACCGGGGTACTTTGAATCATGAGCTGGTTAAAACTCTGAGCGCCCAAATTATTTTGGTAGTGGGGATGGCTGAGCGATCGATCATTGATTTGGATGAGCAGCTCGAATATGCCGCGAAAGCGTATGGCGGCCTCGATAATATCGTTGGTTTGATCGTCAACCGGTGTCCGGTCGAGCATAGCACCGAGGTACTAAATCATCTGCGTGATAGCCGACTTTTTCGGCGCCGGGACTGTCACCTGATCGGAGTGATTCCCCACAACGAGTCGCTAACCCTTTTTCGGGCCATCGATGTTCAGCGTCACCTGAACGCCACTGTAATTTATCCTGGAGAAATGGAGAGCCGGAGGGTGAAATCGGTGTCCTTGCTGGCGCGCACCGTTCCTAACCTTTTGCACACATTGGCGCCGGGAGCCATGCTGGTGACGCCTGCTGACCGCAGCGATGTAATTCTTGTGGTCTCGATGGCTGCGCTTACTGGTGTACCTTTGTCAGGCCTGATTTTGACCGGTGAAACCGAGTTGGACCATCGGATAATCGAATTTTGTCAGGCTGCGTTCGCAACGGGGCTTCCGCTCTTTCGGGTCGACACGAACAGCTATTCAACAGCGACCAAGCTGCATCAGATGAGTCCAGAAGTACCGATTGACGATCTCGCCAGAATCCGCAGCGCGATGGACCACGTCGCGCAGCATATCGATATCGATTGGCTGATCTCGCGTTCGAAAACGACATTGGAATTTCGAATGTCGCCGGCTGCGTTTTTATATCAGCTAACCGAAAGGGCGCGTGCTGGGAATAAGCGAATCGTTCTGCCGGAAGGCTCGGAACCGCGCACCGTTAGAGCTGCGGCCATTTGCGTGAAAAGGGGGATCGCTCGTTGTGTCTTACTAGGGGCTCGCGAAGAAATCGAAAGGGTTGCCCGAAGTGAAGACATTGTCCTTCCCCCGGAACTCGAGATCGTTGATCCTGCTTTAAGTCGTTTAAAGTATGTTCGGCCGCTGTTTGAATTGAGGAAGAGCAAAGGACTTTCGCTGGAGATGGCCGCAAGCCAACTCGAAGACAACGTTGTGCTCGGGACCATGATGTTGGCACAGGGCGAGGTCGACGGCTTGGTCTCCGGCGCTATCCATTCTACCGCAAACACGATTCGGCCGGCTCTACAAATCATTAAGACTCGGCCAAATGCAAAAGCGGTCTCCTCAATCTTCTTTATGTGCTTGCCTGAGCAGGTCCTAGTCTATGGAGATTGCGCCGTTATCCCGGATCCAGACGCTGAGACATTATCCGACATTGCCATCCAGAGCGCCGATTCAGCTGGCGCATTCGGCATTTCCCCGCGTGTCGCGATGATAAGCTATTCGACGGGCGAGTCCGGTTCTGGGCTGGACGTAGAGAAGGTCCGCGCGGCGACCAGGTTGGCAAAGGCCGCACGGCCCGACTTGCTGATCGATGGCCCGCTCCAATACGACGCAGCGTTCATGCCTGACGTTGCCAAAGCCAAGGCGCCAGACAGTCCGGTCGCCGGTCGAGCCACAGTCTTTATCTTTCCGGATCTCAATACCGGCAACACGACTTACAAGGCGGTCCAACGAAGTGCCAATGTGATTAGTATCGGTCCGATGTTGCAGGGATTGAAACGACCCGTGAACGATCTATCCAGAGGCGCGCTGGTGGACGACATTGTTTACACGATCGCCCTCACTGCCATTCAAGCTTGCCAGTAGCTTTGCATGGCCAAGACGCTGTCGCGGAATTTTATTACACCGACCGTCCACACGCTTTATCATGTGACCGGTTAGCTGATGGTGGACTTTTGCGACAGGACATTTATCCACATTCCGATTCCCCCGCAGGCAAATGATGAGGTTGGTCGCAAAATGCATTCTTTGGTTGAGCGTTTTGGCGACGGCGCGACAGCCCATCGCATTGGCAAACTAGGTAGTAGATTTTCAACATCCCGAAAGGTAACGTTGGAGTAACCAGAGCCGGCTGAGATAGGCGCAGCGTCGGGCCTCAGCGAAATATCTAACCGAAAGTCCGGATCGGGCGAAGCCCATTCAGTCCTTGTTCCAAACCCCGGTCTCACTCAGAAAACCGTCGAACGCCGATTTTGATCGTTACAGACTTTCGCACCCCGACCCCAAGCCGTTGGACCAACTTTACAGTTAGTCCTCACGGGTTTACTTTAGGCACGCCAGGAGGGCGCTTAAATTAACGATCTAGAGATTTCGTGGCTCCCCCGCTACCGCGATCGCTCTGCCGCATCGTTGAGCTGATCGCCTTCATCAAAGGCGCTTCGCTCTGCGTAGGGATTGCTTTTGCCCTCGACGCGGCCGAACCAGTTAAGTCAGTCCTGGTTCTCTACGGCGAACGCGGTGACCTGCCGGCGATCCAGGCTGTCGAAGAGAACCTCCGGCAAGTCTTTCACAGCTCGCGTTCCCCCAGAATCGAGCTCTTCTCCGAATACCTGGACTTTGCACGTTTTTCCGGGGACCAACAGGTAAAGACGCTGCTTCGCTACCTACAGGACCGCTATACGGCGCGACAGATCGACCTCATCGTACCCGTCGCCGGGTCCGCGCTGGAGTTTGCGCTTGCTCATCGCAATGAGCTCTTTCCGGGTGTCCCGATCGTTTTCGGCGCGCTGGATCAACGCGAGCTAGACCAGCTGGCGCTACCGGAGAATGTGACCGGCATTATCGCGCACTTCGATATCGAACGAACCATCGAATTGATCCTGCAACTCCAACCCGAAGTCCCGGAGATCGTCTGTGTGAGCGGCTCGTCTGGCTTTGACCGGTATTGGGCGGAAGCGACCCGGAAAATCATGGAACAATTGCACTCGAAAGTTGGCATTCGCTGGATCAGCGACAAGTCACTTACGGAAACCGTGGATGAGGTCACACTGGTGCCGAAAACGTCGGCTGTATTTTTTATTTCTATGCTGCGCGACGGAGCCGGGCAATCCACCTCATCGGTCGATGTCGTACGAGACTTGGTGCGGACAGCAAAGGCGCCGGTCTATGGTTTGTCGTCCCAGTTTCTCGATACGGGAGTAGTTGGCGGGGCGATGTTTGATTTCGGGCAGAACGGGCGTAACACCGCCGACTTGGCGTTGAAAGCGCTCCGAGGCCAATGGGTGCCTTATGGCGCACCCGAAAACGAAAGTCTTAATCCGTTGCTAATAAACTGGCAGGCCCTAAAGAAAGCAGGCCTGTCCGAACAGCGGATTCCAGCAACTGCCGATGTGAGATTCCGGCCGCCTGGGTTTTGGGAGACGAAGAAACGCAAGTTCGTTTTGGTTGCACTCGCGGCTGTTCTCTTACAGACCATCTTGGTTGTCGGATTGATTTCCCAACAGAACTCGCGGCGTAAAGCCGAGGCCTCACTGCGGCAAAGCGAAGAGC